>JACPRP010000039.1 GCA_016189905.1 Chloroflexota bacterium
ATTGTAGGTCTGGCTGTTTCTTCCGGAGTTATAGAGGGACGGGCACGTGTCATCTTAAACATGGAAGATGCTGATATAGAAGATTGTGATATTTTAGTCACCTCCTTTACTGACCCTAGCTGGACACCATTGTTTGTATCCACAAAAGGCCTAGTCACCGAAGTTGGTGGACTGATGACCCATGGAGCCGTTATCGCACGTGAATATGGTTTACCAGCAGTTGTCGGAGTAGAAAATGCTACCAAACTGATAAAAGATGGGCAACGCATTCGCGTGCATGGAACAGAAGGGTATGTAGAAATCCTATAGTAGAATCCTATAAACGGTGAAGATGTTGTCTTCCTCCTGGGGTGCACCTCAAGATGAAAGCTAGGAAGGTGGCCCAATCAAGGTCGCTTTCTCAGAATGAAAAAGCATCAGTCCAATTGGCCAGGAAGGTCGTTTTATGGGAATTTACAACACCATTCTATTTGTCGCAGGAGCTGTCGTGGCATTGGGGTAATACCCCAATGCCACGTATCTTCCCTCCGCAGCGGGTGTTATCTATCTAGTGAACATTGTCTTCAGGGGGGTGGATGAGTTGGATAGGCACAGCAACAATCGTGACACCGACGCCCGGGAATGGGCCCTTATCTTGGGCGCCTCCAGCGGATTCGGAGCTACCGTGTCCGTGGACCTCGCACGAAATGGCATGAACATTGCCGGCGTGCACCTGGATCGTCGGCAGACGATGCCCAATGTCGAGCGCATCGTCGAAGAGATTCGTGCCATGGGCCGCGAGGCCAGATTCTATAACGTGAACGCCGCCGACCCTGGAAAACGGACGGCGGTCCTCGACGACCTGGCACGCGTATTCCGCGAGGCCGACCGGCCGCAGATGCTGCGCTGCGTGCTGCACTCCCTCGCCTTCGGCTCGCTCAAGCCTTTCATCGCCGAGCACCCCGGGGATACGATCACGACGGCGCAGATGGACATGACCCTCGACGTGATGGCTCACAGCCTCGTTTATTGGACACAGGACCTGTACTGGCATAAGCTTCTCAGCCGGGGCACCAAGATCTTCGCCATGACAAGCTCGGGATCGCACCGCGCGATTCCACTTTACGGTGCGGTCTCGGCCGCTAAGGCCGCGCTCGAGGCTCACGTGCGCCAGTTGGCCGTGGAGCTGGGACCCCACGGGGTACTGGTGAACGCCATCCAGGCCGGCGTCACGGACACGCCAGCCCTGCGCAAGATCCCGGGCAACGAGGTGCTGATCGACTTCGCCGTGCGCCGCAATCCGGGCGGGCGGCCGACGACGCCACAAGACATCGCCGCGACCATCGCCACCCTGTGTCGGCCCGAGGTTCAATGGGTCACAGGCGACGTCATCCGCGTCGACGGCGGTGAGGACATCATCGCCGTGTAGCGCCGACGAGAAATCAGTCTCTGAAATAATTCATTTTCATCGCCTGGCGCACGGCCTGCATGGTGGCTTCCGCCTCCCGTTCCGCCTTCTCGCTGCCTTCCTTGATGATCCGCTCGACCAGGCCAGGCTGCCGCGCGAACTCCGCCCGGCGGACGCGAATGGGCTCGAGGAACCCGTTCAGGGCGCGGGCGAGGCGCCGCTTCACCTCGACATCTCCGATGGTGCCCATGCGATAGCGATGCTTGAGGGCATCGACCTCTTCCTTGTTCTTGTTGAAGAGATCGTGGTAGATAAAGACAGGATTGCCCTCGACTGTGCCCGGGATGTTCGGGTGGATGCGCCGGGGGTCGGTATACATCCGCATGACCTTCTTTTCCACCGCCTCGGCGCTCTCCGACAGAAAAATGGCGTTCCCCAGGCTCTTGCTCATCTTGGCGCGCCCGTCGAGACCGACGAGGAGTGGAGTATCGGTGGTCAACGCTTCTGGCTCGGGGAAAACCCGCCCGAAAAGCCCGTTGAAGCGGCGCGCGATCTCGCGCGCTACTTCCACATGCGGCACCTGATCGATACCCACCGGCACCAGGTCCGCGCGAGCCATCAGTATATCCGCTGCCTGGAGGACCGGATAGCCCAGCAGACCGTAAGAGGGTGATTCGATCTTCAAGCCACGGATCATGTCCTTCAAGGTCGGCACCCGCTCCAGTCTCGTCGTCGATATCAGCATGGATAGCAGGAGATGGAGCTCGGCGACGTCGGGCACCAGCGACTGCAGGTAGATGGTGCTCTTTTGCGGGTCGATCCCAACTGCCAGATAGTCGAGCACGATATCACGGATGTTTTCCTCGATCTCCCCGAGATTATCGAGGCGCGTCGTCAATATATGGTAGTCGGCCACCGCAAAGAAGCACTCGTATTGTTCCTGGAGGCGCAGCCGGGTCTCCAATGTGCCGACGTAGTGGCCAAGATGCAGCTTTCCCGTCGGCCGGTCACCGGTCATCACCCGTTTCCGCGCCATAGCCGGCCTTACAGCCTCCGAGGGGTCGGCAAGTGCTGGTTCCTGGTGTAGGTTTCGCAGTCGGCGTGCTCCTCGTTGCCCTCCCCGTGCCTGCCCACGTCGACGTGTGGCGCAACGCAGCGCAAGGACTCGTTGTAGGCGCAGTCCGTGGCGCTGCACATTGTCACCCTGCCCTCGTCGTTGTTCCTGGTCTTGCCTTGACGCATCGCTATTCCCCCTTAAAAAAGCTCCCCTCTGCCCAGCTAGCAATACGTATGCCACGGCCTCCCACTCTTTCCCGTCGCTCTTCTCGTAAATGGTGTGGCCGAGCCCGACATCCAAGCTATGGGGAAATGCTAGGAGAAAGGAGTATCTGCACCCGATAGCAACCTGCCCTCCTATCTAGCTTACCAAAGATCGGCAGATTGTTGGTGCTTTCATCGCCACATGTTATAATTCCAGCGCAACTTTGTGGCTCATATGCCAGTTAAGTTGCAGGGAGGCTGAACGTGAACCTGGAATCGAGACGCAAGAGAATTTTCGCGGCTGTAGCTGCGCTTGCCCTTCTGGCAATCGCGGCTCTCTTTGCATACAATATGTATTTTGCGCCCCGAGAGATCGAGACGGTGCCCATAAGCAACGTCCTCAACAGGGCCGAACATCACGAAATCGTCAAGGCTACCATCACGGGCAACACCGTGGTGGTTACTGACGCCGATAACCGCCAGTTCAAGGCAGTGAAAGAGGCTGAGCTGCCAGTAGCCGAAGTCCTACGTAGGGGAGGGGCCGAGGTAACCGTCGTCGACCAGCAGACAGGGAACTCTATAGCGCCGATGTTTGCCCTGATCCCGTTAATAATGATTGGCGGGCTGGTCTGGTTTGCCACGCGACGCGGAGGCATATCCAACCAGGCGCTTTCATTTGGCACCAGTGGAGCCAGGATGACTGCCGACCATAGCACGGGAGTGAGCTTCAACGATGTGGCCGGAGTGGAAGAGGCCAAGATGGAGCTCGTGGAGGTCGTGAAGTTCCTGAAGTATCCCGAGAAGTTTAAAGCGGTCGGTGCGCGCGTGCCACGAGGCGTCCTGCTTGTCGGACCGCCAGGCACCGGGAAGACGCTTATCGCGAAGGCGGTGGCTGGCGAGGCTAACGTGCCGTTCTTCAGCATCAGCGGCTCCGAGTTCGTGGAGATGTTCGTCGGCGTTGGCGCGTCACGCGTAAGGGACCTTTTCCGCCAGGCCAAGAAGCACTCTCCGTGCATCATTTTCATCGACGAGATCGACGCGGTTGGCCGCCAGCGAGGTGTGAGCTTTAGCGGCGCGAACGAAGAGCGCGAGCACACCCTCAACCAACTGCTGGTGGAAATGGACGGCTTCGATTCGAACACCAATATCGTCGTGATCGCGGCGACCAACCGCGCCGATACCCTGGATCAGGCATTGCTGCGTCCGGGACGATTCGACCGGCAGGTCATGGTCGACCCGCCTGACGTCGGCGGGAGGAAGGCGATCCTCGAGGTCCATTCCCGAGGTAAGCCGCTCGGGCCTGATGTCGATCTGGAGATTCTGGCGCAGCAGACGCCGGGCTTCTCGGGCGCTGATCTGGCCAACCTGATTAATGAAGCGGCTATCCTGACCGCCAGGGCTGACAAGGACTTGATCGGCCAGATCGAGCTCGAAGAGGCCATCTTGCGAGTGATCGCCGGCCCCGAGCGTAAGAGCCGGGTGATCAGCGCGGAACAGAAGAATATCACCGCCTATCACGAAGTTGGCCACGCGCTGGTGATGAAGCTCCTGCCACACGCGGACCCTGTTCATAAAGTATCCATCATCTCGAGAGGACAGGCGCTGGGGCTCACCGTTCAGCGACCCAAGGATGATCGGTATTTGGTAACCAAGGCACAGTTGCTGGCACGTATGGCGGGCGCTATGGGCGGGCGCGCGGCTGAAGAGCTGATCTTTGGCGACATAACGACTGGCGCGCGCCAGGATATAGAATACGTCACCGATATCGCCCGAAAGATGGTCTGCGAGTTCGGCATGAGCGAGCTCGGTGCTATCTCCCTGCGAAGGAAAAACGAGCACGGTGCCCGCGAAACCCATGGCGATACGCTGGCTACGAGGATCGACCACGCCATAATAGGCCTGGTCGAGCAGGCTTACCAAACCGCGCATAGCATCCTCGTCGCCGAAAAGGACAAGCTCATCGAGATCGCCGAACACCTCAAGAAGGTCGAGACGATCGACGCCCCGATGCTGGACAAGCTGCTGCAGGGCACGGCGAAGAAGCAAGGGGCTGCCGCCAGAAGCATCGGCGGCCTCTTGGCGCTGGCTTTTGGCAGGCGCTCAGCGCCACAGCTTCAGCATTCTCAGGCCAAGCCTGCCGGGGCGCACCCAACGAGCAGGCATCCCGGCCACGGCATTTTCCACCGAGTCCGAAGAAGGGCCTCGTAGGCTCTACTTCGGGCTCGGCGACCGCGTGACCAGGCCGGTCCATAGCGCCACCAGCGCCACTACCAGTCCGACCGCGACATCATTCAGCATGGCGTTCCGCACGTCGACGTAGTTCAGCACAAACGGCGCCGCGATCAGCCAGAGCCCCAGTATGATGCTGATCCAGGCTGGGTGAAACATAAGCACACGACCTTTATCGAGTCTGGTTCACTGGCTGGCAAGAAGTGTGCCAGGCCACAAACCTCCAACTAGCAACCTCCAACCAGCAATTGACATCGCCAACTGACAGTGCTATAGTGCCAACAAGTGACGGGTCAGACGAACCGTTCTTGCGTGTTTCGCTGAGGCCAGCCAAAGACGGCGTTGGAGGTTGACAATGCGGTTTGGGACGATCAGATCGGCAGCACTAATCGGGATCTTGAGCCTGAGTTTGGGGTTGATTGCGGCCTGCACGCAGGCGCAGCCATCGACGGCCCCTGAGGAGTTCTTCAAGGGCAAGACGATCAGTTGGGTAGTTTCGACCGACGCCGGCAGCAACACGGACATGCTGGGGCGGGCTGTTGCGCCTTACCTGGAAAAAGAGATCGGCGCGACGGTGAAGATCGAGAACACGCAGAGCGGGGAGGGGGAGAACTTCGTATTTACGCAGTCCAAGCCCGATGGGCTTACCTTCCTGCACAACAACGCCGACTCGATGGTCTTCGACGACGTCCTTAAGGCGCCGGGTGTCCTTTACGAAGTCGACAAGTTCAACTTCCTCGCCAATCTATCCCCTGGCACGAAGTCATTCCAGGTGTCCCCCAAGCTTCCTTACAAGACCCTCGATGAGCTGCGAAAGGCCAAAGGGCTAAAGGGGGGCGGCACCACGGCCAAAGGGAGCCTCGGCGTGAGCGACGCGGTGATGACCGCCATCCTGGGATTAGACGCTAAAGTTATCACCGGGTTCACAGGTAAGAAGGCTCTGGTGCTCGCCGTCGCTCGGGGGGAAATACACTTCATTATGCCGAGCGATGCCGGGGCGATGAGGGACGCGCAGGATGGCAACGTGGTAAATATGATGGTCATCTCCAAGGAGCGAAGCCCAGCGATTCCGGACGTGCCGACGATGTTCGAGCTGGGGGTTAAGATCCCGAAGGAACTGGAGGGGCCATACAACTTCATCAACTTCACCGGATCGGCCGTCGCATTGCCGCCAGGAGTGCCCCAGGATAGAATCGATTACCTGAGAAAGGCGTTCTCGAAGCTCAGCGACAACAAGGACCTACAGAACGACCTGGTCAAGCTCGTTGGGGTTGCACGTCCCTTCGTATCGGGCAAAGACCTACAGCAGGAAATGCTCACGATCAAGGCGGACAAGGGGCTGGCGGATCAGATCGATTCTATCCTCACGAAGTATACGGCCACCCAGTGAGCGAGGGCTAATACTTTCCGTATTGATCGCCTCCACAAATTCTCCGTGCCTGTGTGCAATCGGATTCATAGATAAGGATTCAGATAGTTTCTAATATAACTTGTATGCGATTATAAGTAGCCTCTTTCAATTGCCAATAATATATTA
>JACPRP010000044.1 GCA_016189905.1 Chloroflexota bacterium
ATCACCAGCAAAGGACAGGTCACTATTCCTGCTGAGGTACGTAAGCACCTTGGTGTCAAAACCCACGACAAGATAGTCTTTGTCATCGAACCTGAAGGGACTGTTGAACTGAAAGCTCCTCGCTACCGAAGCATCGCATCTCTACGAGGTGCTGCAGGATCCCTGAAGAAACCTCTGTCGTGGTCTGAAATGCGAGAGATCTCACGCGAGGAGCGCTTGGATGTATACGCCAACACCAAACTAGACTTCGGGGATGCTCTGATCATCGCCTCGATGCAGCAAGCTGGTTCTGAGCTGTTATACTCTTATGATACTGACTTCGACCGAATTCCTGGCATTACTCGTCGATCTCCTGGCAGCATTTCATAACCATACCAAGAAGCCCCTTTACCACCGTTACGGAACTTCTACGCTGTCTCGCGTGAGAGCTATCGATCCAAGATGTCGAACCTGCCGATCTTCCAGTCGTTCTCGACTTTCTCTAACACCAGCTCAACCCTGCCGTCCCTTCTGTCCGCGAAGATCACGTTGCCGCCGAATTCGGCGCTATTGCTGCTCATGCGGCGCAAGGTTAGACTCCAATCCACCGGCTGGGCTCTGGAGCCCTCGATCGAAGCCTGCAAGGCCTGCGCGCTCGGAATCTGCCGCTGCAACTCGGGCGTGAAGGTGGCGAAAGCGGAAGTGTAATCGCCAACCTTGAGGTGCCCCATGAATGTATCGGCGATATCGATGTAGCTCTTTTCCTTGCTCGCGTTGCCTGACAGCAGGCTGCCCACGCCCACCAGGGCCATTAGCCCAACGAGGGAGAGTACGATTGCGCCAACGAGGATGCGTAGGATACTTCTCTTCATGGTCCTCTCCTCACAGCACCTTGAATCCGAAGTAATCCAACAGAAGCGGGGGTCCTAGAGAAACGGCATTTCTATCTGTTATGGCTTTCTGGCGTTGCTGCCTCCTGGCCGGTCATCGCCTGCTAGCATCAATTATATCACTACTCTTCGTCTAAGCAAAATCAAAGGAATCAAGGCACAGCAATTGCTCACATCAGCTTTGGCGCACCTGTGTGATGGCGCTGCCCATTCGAGGGGATGGCTCACAAGAGGGGGTAGACAGGGTAACAGTATGATTGGCGGTCCCGTGGGCGAGCGCCGCTCGCCCCTACAAATTGTGACCATGTCCCTGATGACCATGTCCCTGAATTATGCCGATTTGAGGCTCTGACGGCACGGGGCTTGCGACGGAAGATGACAACGCCGACCTGTCGCGGAAGGGATGAGAAATAGTGCCTGAGCGACTGACCCCGGATCAGGTGAGACTGATCGTGAAGAGAGACAAGGACCTCAGCCACAAGAACCTGGCCAGAATGGATCTTCGGGCGCTGGACCTGACCGGCACGCACCTCAGCGAAGCCAATCTGAGCGAGGCTAACCTCACAGGCGTCGAGCTGGGTAAGGCCAGGCTCAGGGGCGCCAACCTCACCAAAGCAAACTTGAGCAGGGCTAACCTGACCGGCGCCGACCTCAGCCCAGACTACCATTTTGAAGTCGGCGGCGACCACGAAACCACGTATGAATTCGCAGCCAATCTCGACGAAGCCAATCTCAGCGAGGCCAACCTGACGAAGTGCGACCTGACGAGAGCCAACTTGAGCGGCGCGAACCTCGCCCGAGCGAGCCTTGTCGGGACGGATCTCGCCGGGGCCAACCTGACCGCGGCTAACCTGCACGAGGCTAATCTAAGCGGGGCCATTCTGCGCCGAGCGCGTCTGTGCAGCGCCAACATTGCCTGCGCCAACCTGAGCGAGGCCAACCTTGGCGAGGCCGACGTGAGGGGAACGAACCTCAATTATTCCTGCCTCAGCCAAGCCGACCTGACCGAGGCCAATCTCGGCGGCGCGAACCTGAGCCAGGCCGACCTTCGCGGCGCAAACCTCGGCAAGGCGAACCTCAGGGATGCAAACCTGACCCGTGCCGATCTGAGTGGCGCAAATCTCGCCTATGCCGACCTGAGGGGAACGAATCTGGGCAACGCTAACCTGCGCGGCGCTAACCTCGATCACGCGTATCTAACGGCGGCGAGTCTGGCCGAGGCCGATCTGAGCAATGCCAGTCTTATCGGGGCGAATCTGAGCAGAGCGAGCCTGGTCGATGCCGACCTCGGCCAGGCGAATCTCCAGGGAGCGAACCTGACCCAGGCCGACCTGACCCAGGCGAATCTCAGGGGAACCAGTCTGGCCGAGACTAACATCGACGGAGCCGACCCCCTGCACGACCCGCGCCATCTTTCTTGACAAAGAACTGACGTTGCAATATCATAGCTGGAGGAAGGTCCCTCTATTGGGGTTGGGAACGAATCTAAATCCAAAAAGCTGCCCTGATCGTGCCCTAGATAGCGAGCTTGAGGCTGATGAGGTTTACGTCGCGCTTTTTCCTGGCCTTCGCCAGGGTCCTTTTTGTCATCGCGATTCCCCTGGCGATTATCTCCTTAAACGTGAGAGTGCTGGCGTTCGACCCGTCGTTTTACGAGAAAGGCCAGCTCAAGTTCGGTGCGATGCAGACAATTGGCTTAGGGCCAGAGCAGATTCGGGCATCGAGCGCGGCCCTCGCCAATTACTTCCGTTCGACGCAAGACGATCTGGCATCAGAATTGCAGAGACAAGGCCTGTCAGGCAGTTTCTTCAGTGAGCGTGAAACGATTCATCTCACGGACGTAAGGGAAATCATCATGCGGATAGTGGCGGTTCAGCAGATGGCGCTGGGCTACGCGGTGTTGTATCTGGCCACGGGTCTGTTATACGGACGCGCCAGATTCATCCGTCCGCTCGCCAAGAGCCTGCTGTGGGGCGTCGGGTTGACGATTGCTGTCCTTGTCGTTTTCGGTACGCTTTCGGTGACGGACTTTTCGTCCCTTTTCCTGACATTCCATCTGGTGTCGTTCAGCAACGATCTCTGGCTTCTCGATCCACGAACGGATTACCTGATCAGGATGTTTCCTTCACAGTTCTTTTTTGAGGCTTCTTTGACGCTGGCAGCTTATTCGGCGATGCAGGCTGCAGGCACGGCGGTGGTGGGTGTGGGTTTGCTCGCCATAGACAAGTCTAGGGCTCGCCAGAGAGCTTAGACAAACGAGCGGAGACAGTATGTCACACTTTGCGCACCACAGCCCTCGGCTTTTGCTTCTCGCCTCTTTTCCAGCTCGCCTTGCTCAAGTCGTTCCCTCTTTCAGACCCCATCCCGCACGATGGCGAGCTACCAAAGGCGCCGCCTTGCTTATGCCTCTCGGACTTGCCCTCGGCCTGCTTCTAGCTGCCCAATTGCAGAGCCCGCCGGCGCAGGTCTCACAGACCGACGAAAGCTCGCGGCAAGTGGCCACGGCGACGATTCAGAGGCTTGAAGCTGAACAGGCCGACCTGAAGAAGGCTATCGCCCAATTGCGCACCGAGACCACCGCGCGCCAACAACAGACCACGACCGACAAGTCGGCGCTATCGGATCTGAGGCGAGAGCTGGAGCAGATGCAGATCGCAGCGGGTGTGAAGGCGATGAAAGGGCCGGGCGTGCGCGTTATCCTTGACGATAGCATGGCCAAAACCGTTCCGGCAGACGATGACCCGGCGTTCTATCTGGTCCACGAATACCATTTGCGTGACGTCATCAACCTGCTGTGGCGAAGCGGCGCCGAGGCCATCGCGGTGAACGGCGAAAGGCTGGTTGGGACGAGCTCTGTCTACTGTGTTGGCAGCACCATTATGGTGAACGATACCCGAATGTCTCCGCCTTTTGAGATCCTGGCCATCGGCAATCCGAATTCGATGGAGGATGCTTTGAACAACCCGTCGAACCTCCGCTCTCTGAAGACGCGAGTGAAGGCCTACGGCGTGCAATTCAAAGAATCCAAGCAAAAGGAAATCACGGTGCCGGCGTACAACGGAAGCATGGAGATTAAGTATTCGTCCTCGGATTCTGTGGACTAGCTTCGTCGCTGCCGAAAGGGTTCGTCGATTGTGATTGATTGTGTAATAGCTGTGATTGATTGTGTAATAGCGAGGACCGGTGAACATCTATGAGAGGAAAGGTGCCCCAAATCTGCCTGAGCATCGTCGCCATTATTCTAGGCATATTGCTGGTTATGCAGCTCAGGACGCAGGGGAGAATCGCCAAATCGATTTCGGCGCAATCGGCGACCGATCAGGCGACGATCATCAGCAATCTTTACGAGAGCAACCTCAATTTGCGTAAAGAGGTAGACAGGCTGCGCCAGGAACAGAACGACTACGACGAGTCGCTGGGCCAGAGCGAGCTTGCCGTGATGCTGCGCGAAACGAACAAGCTCAGAGTTGTTACTGGGCTGAGTCAGGTCACGGGACCAGGCGTGCAAATGACCATCTCCGCCGATCTGAGATCAGAGGACCTTCAGGACCTGATCAACGAGCTGCGCAACGCGGGCGCGGAGGCGGTGGCGGTGAACGGGCAGCGGGTCATCGTCAAGACGGCGGTCTACCAGACGGCATCCACGGTTTACATCGACGGCAGCCCCGTGGGCCCGCCGTATGTGCTCATCGCCATCGGGCAGCCAGATACGTTGGAAAGGGCTCTCGTGCGAAAGGGCGGGCTGGTAACTTATCTTAAGACCACCTACCCCGACGCGACGATAACCGTTCTAAAGCACGTCAGAACCACGGTTCCGGTCTATCAGACAGGCTACCAGTGGCAGTACGCGACACCTGCACCATCGCCTTAGCTTTGCCAGCCAGGACGCCACAGCATTGTGCGAATGTATTGGCTCACCAACAGATCGTAGGGGCGCGATTCATCGCGTCCGAATGGGGAGCGGGAACGCACCAACCTTTGCCGGTACCGTTGCGGCAATTAATGGCAGGTCGCGCAACTGGAAGAGGAGCACGACGAGCAGGAGCTTCCGCCGATGCTCTGGGTGGCTCCGCCAGCGCTCTTGGAGAAGGACGCAAAGGTAGAAATCAGCCGCCTGGCCTCGCCTGCGCCACAACAGGGACAGGTCGCGGCGTCATCGGCAGAGCCGAAGCTGCGCAGCAACTCAAACTTATGGGAACAACGGCTACATGAAAACTCATAAAGAGGCACGAGCGATCACCTCGCTATCACTGAACCAATGTTGCGGATGTATTTTACAATACGGGTTGTGATGGGTCAAGGAAAACAGCGGACCTTTGGCCAGGAGTAGGTAAATGAAACAACTTGCTAGCAGGGCGCTCGATCTAGCCGTGGCTCGCGGCGCCAGCTACGCCGATTTGCGCATAGCCAGGAGAGAGGATCAGATCATCGTCGTCAAAGACGGTAAAGTAGAGGCGCTGTCGAGCGCGGAGAGTCAGGGATTCGGGGTGCGTGTCATCGCCGACGGAGCCTGGGGCTTCGCCGCCAGCTCTCAGGTGAATGCCAGAGAGATGGAAAGGGTCACCGAGTTGGCGCTGCAAATAGCGAGGGCGAGCAGCCAGGTGAAGGAAAGAGACGTGGACATCGGCGAGCCGTTTTCCATCGTCGACGTCTACCAGACGCCGGTGCAGATAGACCCGTTCGCCGTCCCCTTGGAACAGAAGATAGACGCGCTTCTGGCGGCCGACGCGGCGATGCGCCGCGTCAAAGGCATCAAAGTGACCGAGGCGAGCTTCGAGGCCCTGAAAGAAGAAGTCACTTTCGCCAGCTCGGAAGGCAGCTACATCGAACAGCGCCTGATAGAGACGGGCGGAGGCATCGAGGCCACCGCGGTGGGCGAAGACGAGGTGCAAAAACGCAGCTACCCGAACAGTTTCGGGCGGCACCAGGGCAAGGCGGGATATGAGTTCTTCGAGGCGATGCGTCTGACGGAAAACGGTGAGCGCATCGCCGACGAGGCGGTTGGGTTACTCACGGCAAAGCAATGTCCCTCGGGCATAACCACGCTGATCCTCGACGCGACCCAACTGGCCCTTCAGGTACACGAATCGTGCGGACATCCGGTCGAGCTGGATCGTGTCTTCGGAACCGAGGCTAGCTATGCCGGAACGAGTTTTTTGACCCCGGATATGCTCGGGAAGTTCCGCTACGGATCCGATCACGTGAATATCGTGGCGGATGCGACGGCGCCAGGGGGACTGGGAACGTTCGGCTACGACGACGAAGGCGTGCCGGCGCGGCGCACCCCGATCATCGCCAACGGAATATTCACGGGATATCTCACGTCGCGGGAGACAGCCAGCCGCCTGGGGCATAAGAGCAACGGTTGCGCCCGCGCCGACGGTTGGAATAGGATCCCCCTGGTCAGGATGACTAACATCAACCTCGAGCCAGGACAGTGGAAGCTCGACGATCTCATCGCCGATACCGACGACGGGATCTTTATGCAAACCAACAAGAGCTGGAGCATCGACGACAAGCGGCTCAATTTCCAGTTCGGCACCGAGATAGCGTGGGAGATCAAGAAGGGCAGGCTCGGCGAGATGCTGAAGAACGCGACCTATTCGGGCATCACGTACGAGTTCTGGCGCGGTTGCGACGCCGTATGCGACGCTTCTCACTGGCGCGTCTGGGGAACTCCGAACTGTGGCAAAGGACAGCCGGTGCAAACGGCCCGCGTCGGGCACGGCACCGCTCCGGCAAGATTCCGCGGCGTTCGCGTTGGCCTCATAAAGTAGACCACGGCCTTCACGAACTACTCGCCTTTGGAGGTCCCCATATGCTAGGTAAATCAGAGTCCCGGACAATCCTCGAGCAGGCGCTGGGCTATTCCTGGGCCGACCAGACGGAGGCTGTGCTGCTCTCCGAGGATAGCAGCCTGACGAGGTTCGCCAACTCGATAATACATCAGAACGTGGCCGAGACTAACGCCGAACTTCGCATTCGCGCGGTGTTTGGGAAGAAGGTTGGCGTGGCAGTCACGAACAACTTGAGCCCCGATTCCGTCAAGCAGGTGGTTGAGAGCGCCGCGAGCATGGCGATGCTGCAGGAGGAGAACGCCGATTTTATGTCTTTGCCAGGCCCTCGCCCTGTGCCAGAGGTCAAGGCCTTCGTCGACCGCACCGCCACCTGTGGGCCCGAGGAAAGGGCCAGAATAGTGGGCGTTGTCTGCCGGAAAGCTAAGGACAAGGGGCTATCGGCCGCCGGCGCGCTGGAGACGGGCCAGCGCGAGATCGCCGTGGCCAATTCCCTGGGTATCTTCGCCTATCATCCCAGCACCCTGGCCTCCATCAGCACCGTCATCGCGGCGGAGAACAGCACCGGCTACGCCGATTTCCTCTCGTCAGACGTGGCCGCGATAGATGCCGAGGCGCTGGCGGACGAGGCTATCGATAAAGCGCTCCGCTCGAGAAATCCCGTTTCCGTCGAGCCAGGAGAATACGAGGTCATCCTCGAGGAATACGCGGCTAACGACATTCTCGATTTCCTCGTCGAGACCGGCTTCAGCGCGCTGGCGGTGCAGGAAGGGCGCAGCTTCATGTGCAACAAATTCGGGCAGGCGATAGTCGACGGCGGTGTGAGCATCTGGGACGATGGGCTCGACACCAGCGGCCTGCCGATTCCATTCGATTTCGAGGGCGTGCCGAAGCAGAAGGTGACGATGATCGATCGCGGCATCGCCCGCGATGTCGTGTACGACTCCTATACCGCTGGGCGGGTCGGGAAGGAATCTACCGGGCACGCGCTGCCGGCTCCCAACCCTGAAGGGCCGATGCCGACGAACATGTTTTTTGCCTCGGGTGATGCCAGTATAGAACAGATGTTGCGCGGCGTCAGAAGAGGAATCTGGGTGACCCGCTTCTGGTATACCCGTACGGTGCATCCGCTGACGGTTATCGTCACGGGAATGACGCGAGACGGTTCTTTCCTGATCGAGAACGGCGAGATCACTCAGCCGATCAAGAATATGCGCTTCACTCAGGGCTATCTCGAAGCGCTGCGCAACGTGGAGATGATCGGCGCCACGACGAAGCTCCAGCGGAGCTGGTTTGGGGGCAACCGCGTGCCCGCGCTGAAAATCGCGAAGTGGAACTTCTCGTCGGCGACGGAGTACTAGAGGGACGGTTCATAACCTGGTCAGGCAAGCTTCGCTTATCTGCCGAGGACCAACTTGCCCCACTTCTCGACCAGTTGCGCGCGAAGCTCAGGGCTGTAGCCTGCCACGGGTGGAAAATCCTTCATCCACTCGAACGGCTTGCACGCATCTACCACCGCGACCGAATTGAAGGTTGCCACGTTCTCTCCAGGGGGGAGCATGGGATCCGCGTTAGAGCCCCAGCAGCGGCGGAGGATGTCGATATCCTTTTCTGGATCCGACCTCGTGCACATCGCCCAGACAACATCCTGGAGGTTCGCTGGATCGATATCCTCGTCCACCACCACCACATATCGGTTCAGATACCCCCCGGCACGACATTGGCTGGCCACGAGGGCCGCCTGTTTCGCGTGGCCTGGATACCGCTGCTTCAAGGAGACAACCTTTAGCAAATTGCCGCCCCCTGCCTCGTGGCACCACACGCCCTGAATATCAGAAATCCCCGCCTTTTCCAGTTGATTCCAGATGTGTGCCGATTTGACACCATTGCCGCCGGCCAGGTGGTCGGTGCCCTTTCCGGGCTGGGTGCAATTCATGATTGGATCGTTTCGATGCATCACCGACTTGACTTTGATGACCGGCTCAGGCACCGGGTTCAGCCCGTTGTTGGCGTAGTAGCCGTTCCATTCGCCAAATGGGCCTTCAAGAATCTCCTCGGGGATGGCTTCCCCTTCTATCACTATTTCTGCACGGGCTGGGACAGGCAAGCCGGTGTAAGGTCCTTTTATAACCTCTATCGGTTCTCCCTTGAACCCACCGGCATAATCGTACTCTGAAACGCCGTGTGGGACCGTCATAATGCTCGTGAGGAATAAGAGCGGATCGTGCCCGACAGAAATTGCCACCGGGCATGTCTGGCCCCGGTCGAAGTACTTCCTACGATGGAGGTTTCCATGCTTGCCTGGGTTGACGTGAAAGGCCAGGGTGTTCTTGTCTACCACCATAATCCTGTAGGTTCCCAGGTTCACCCAACCGTCGTCGGGATCCCTTGTTATCATCGCGTGGCCGGTCCCGATATACCTGCCGCCGTCCTGTTCATGGTAGAACGGCACCGGGAACTTATTGACATCGATGTCATCCCCGGTCTGGATATTCTCCGTGACAGGCCCTTCCGCCACATATACGGGCGGTATCGGCTTGAAGGAGGATAGCTTATCGCGAATCGCCCGGACCATATCGATGGTCGAGTGTTCATGAGGCAGATCCAGGCCCATCGTTAACCCTGCCCGCCGTGCCGTCCCAATAGAGCCGAAGAGAACTCGATAGCCCTCGGGATAACCTTTAATCTTATCGAATAATAGAGCTGGATGCCTGCTGGCCTCGCGGTAAACTAGCTCCGTGATGCCGGCCATCTCCAGATTCCAGTCGGCGCCCTCGATGCGCTGCAACTCGCCGAGCCGCTCCACCTCCACCAGCCATTCCCTGAGATCACGATATGCCACCAAGCACCTCCTATAAAACGTTTCTGAGGCAGTTTAACCACGCGATGTCCGGGCTATTCTTGTGGGTATCAATCAGGGGCCGCTTTATCAATCTCACGCCACGTCCCCACGCTGCCTCGGAATTCGCAACCAGGGGTAAGGGAATGACCTGGCGCTGTCTCACTTCGACGATGAAGCAGAGTTGACGCGGCTCGGAGCTTTGGCAATATCGAGGGTGCGTGGTTCAGCGAGTAGCATAGCACTTCGTCGCCTATGTGTCAACGGCCTGAGGGCGGCTGTCAGTAACGACTGAAAAGTGAACTCTTAATGCTTGAAAAGTGAACTGTTTCTGCTTCAAAAGTGAACCGGCGGTGGTATGCTCCTCTGGTTAAGGAGGAGCGCATGACGCAGATACATAAGCGGTTTAACGACGATCAA
>JACPRP010000041.1 GCA_016189905.1 Chloroflexota bacterium
CACGTGATTATTGGTGAGGATGAGCCCGCTGGGATCGTAGATCACGCCCGATCCTACACCCTGCTGTGGCACCGGTTGGAGGAATTCGCCGGCCGTGACGGCCCGCACTGAAATGAATACAACCGCTGGACGCACTGCCTCGGCGACTTCCTGAATGGCGGTGATCAATTGTCTCTCCCCCTGGTTCTGAGGAAGGTTGGGACTCGTAGCCTGTTGCGTGGATGCCGGCATCGCCTGCCCGACCCGCTCGATCACGCCCTGGTCCTGCTGTCCGACTCGATCTTCCGTCCTTATGTCCTCGGTGCACCCTGAAACCGTGGCCAGGATTACGAGCAAGCCAAGGAGAAGAGAACTGATACTACGGCCGATGGCCAGGTCCCTATCCGAAGAGAAATTGCCGACTGAAATGATGCCAATCTTCTTCTGCATCTTATCCTTAGGTGGCGCCTCCACGATCGTCGAAGCGAGCTAGGTGACACTTCTCAAACAGCAAGAGATATACCAGAAGGCGGTGTATTCAAAGGAATGGCACCATCCTTGCACGCTGTTGGCCGACGATAGCCTCTATCAGGATGGGGCAGGGTTATACGTTCTGGTCTTCGTCATTCCCGTTCTTCTGTGGAAGGACGTGAATCCAGGGGGCACGGCCTTGACATTCGAATGGAGGTACTTACAGTGTCAACCGTAATTAGAGCGGCCCTCATTGCATTTCTACTTCTAACCATTCTTAGCGGGATCGCGGCCGCGCAAACCACCCCGGTCATCGGCATCGATCCGGTTGTCGGCCCTCCCGGCACCGTCGTGACCTACTCGGGCGCCGGCTTCACGCCTAACGGTCGGGTGGTCGTGGCCCTGGTACGGGGACTAGGCCTTATCGTGGACGAGAGGAACGCCGATGGAACGGGCAGGGTCACGGGCACATTTACTTTCAGGGCGCCCCAGGATGCCGCCGAGTTCGGCTTCGGACGGGTCGAGGTCTTCGCCATCGATCAGACCACGGGGCGAGCGACGCTGCCCGCGTCGTTCCTGCTGACGCGCGGGCCGGCGCTGGACTATCCTCTGCCCAACGGCTTCTTCTTTACTCAGGCCAACGGACAGCCTTTGGGCCAGAGTCCGACAGGGTATGCCGTGGAGAACTTCAAGCCGTTCCAGGTAGTCGTGCGATTCGCCGACGAGTTCGAACGGCTAGGCGGCGTCGCCAGGATAGGGTTCCCGTCCTCGCGGACGTTTATCCTGGACGGGTTCGTCACCCAGGCCTTCCAGAAGGCGGTCTTTCAGTGGCGGCCGGAGCGGGATGAGGTGTTCTTCATCAACGTGTTCGACGTGCTGCACGAACGGGGGTTCGACGATTTTCTACTGGTGGTGCGATCCGTGCCCCGCCAGCTCGACCCCAGTTTCGACGCGGGCAAGACGCCTCAACAGATTGTGGCTTCCCGGCTGGTGCTGCTTGACGCCAATCCCGCCATCAGGACCGAGTATTTCGCAGTGGACAACCCACTACTGCGCTATGGCCTGCCCACATCACGCGTCGAGGATATGGGCAATCACTTCGCGATTCGGCTGCAGCGTGCGGTCATACAGCAATGGAAGGTGAACGTGCCGTGGGCCCGCGCGGGGCAGACTACGGTTGCCAACGGGGGTGACATTATGAAGGAGCTCGAACAGTTGCCCGCGTTCGCCGTCGTGCCTCAACCCCCACCCACCTTCAGTCAGCTTATCGTAGGCTTTTCCCCGGCGCGGAACCAGCCGGTTGCGAGTCCGATTTCGATTGTTGGCGACGCCGCTGTCTTCGAGGCTACGGTGAGCTTCGACCTGGTCGACGAAACCGGGAACGTGATTGCACGGGGCTTCGGCATGACGACCGAAGCGGGACCCGTGTTCGGTCGGTTCACGTCGGCCCTCGACTTCGTCGTGAGCCGCCAGCAGCGGGGATTCCTGAGGGTATACGAGCTTAGCGCGGCCGACGGAAGCATCCGCCCTGAGACGCTGGTAGTGATTCCGGTGACGCTCCAGCTCTAAGAAAATCTATTTGGGCCAGATCAAGGTCTGGCACGCATTTTGCCTCCCTTAGGTGATGCGGGTCATCTGTGACTTACGCAGTTTTGAGTCGTGTTGGATATGGGAGGGGAGGTATTGGCGTGTCTTCCATCAGCTCAGCGTTCTTCGATATTCAAAAGCGCTACTTGGCGCTCTTTCTTTCTTTAGCACTGCTAACGGCTCTCCTAATGAGTGGCTGCCAGCAGACGCCGTCGCCTCAGATCGGCGAAGTGCCCACAACCCCAGAGGTCGAACCGTCGCTCGATTTAGCCGCGGTGACGGTCCTGCAAAACGGTGAGTTCCGCCTGTCAGTGGCTGGATTTGGGCCGGGAGAACAGGTGCAGTTCAGGGTACAGGACGGACAGGCAGACGTCTTCCGCGAGATCGGGCACGCAAAGGCGGACGCCGATGGTCAGGTTCGAGAGCTGGCCCTTGAGCTCCCAGAATGGATCACCTCAGGACAACGAACGCTCGAGGCGCTAGGCCAGAGCACGAACCGGCGAGTCGAATCAGTGTTCTACGTCCGGGCGGATAAGCCATGGGTGAATTTCAGCGCCTACGCGGCCAAACAGGACAGCAGCCTGGGGCTCAACGCTGGCGGATTCGAGCCGGGTGAGAACGTTAGCATATTCTTCGAGCAAGACCCGCAAACGGTGCTGGCAGCCGCAGTTGCGGATCCTGCCGGCAATCTCGAATGGAACGAGATTAGCCTGAGAGGCCTCCAGCCAGGCCAGTATCGACTGATGATCGTTGGCGAGACGAGCCAGATCAAGATCGCAGAGCCAATCGTCGTGTCGCCGCGAGCGCCGTGGATCGATTTGCACACTTACACCATTGGTCCTGGTGGACGAATCGGGTTCGACGGCCACGACTTTGCGCCAGACGAGCGAGTGCGGGTTTTCCTTGACGAGCCGGCTGGCACGCCTTTGACCGAAGTGCGGGCTGACGAAGGCGGTAATTTCACCTCGGATGACGCGTATACGGCAAAACCTGGCGACGTAGGCAGGCACAGGATTGTCTTCGTCCCCGAGCTGACTTCCCAGAGTAGCGCGGTCAGCTTCGAAGTCATCGCCTTCACGCCGGCGTTTCAAATGACGACATATTCAGGCCCGCCAGGCACCGAAACCTCGTTTAACGGCTATGGCTTCGCCCCGGGCGAGGTGGTGCGGGTGCTCATGCAAGGTGTCGAGCAGCCGGTAGCGACCATCCAGGTCGACGTCGATGGCTCGTTCACCGACGCCGGCCGGTTCATGGTCCCGCGAAGCGCGAACGGAGGAAACCTCGGCATACTGCTAGAAGGGCAGGCGAGTGGGGTGCGCCTCACACAGCAGTTCTCCGTCGTCCGCATCCAGCCATTCCTCGGGCTAGATCCCTACGCGGGGGTGCCCGGGACGGTCGTTCGCTTTCGTGGGCTCGGCTTCGCCGCCGGGGAGAACGTGAGGATCCATCTTGAAAACCGCGAGGGTCGAAGGGTGGCGACGGTGTTGACGGACTCGGAAGGGAGGTTCGAACGCAGCGACCCATTCACCGTACCGGGCGACGCGATGCAGGACGTTTCTTTCCTGGCGGTGGGCGAGGAAAGCGGCGCCGAGGCCAGCGTGAGGTTCCAGGTTATCCTGCCCGTGAACGAGCGGCAATAGACAACGTCAGCCGCCGGTCAAAAGTTGCCATATAAGATTAGCGCTGCTAGAATTAAGGGAAAGAGGCGGCGACCGCGTTGTATGGAGGGCAGGACGATGGTTTACAGGAACTATATCGGCGGCAAATGGGTGGAATCCAAGAGTGGCAACACGTTTGAGAGCGTCAATCCGGCCAATAGAGAGATCATCGGCATAGTGACGAAGTCAGACGCGGCCGACGTCGATGCTGCCGTGGAAGCGGCGGCACGGGCATTCCCCGCGTGGAGGAAAGTCCCGGCGCCGCGCAGGGCGGAGATATTGTTTCGCGCCGGCCAGATCATGCTTGCTCACAAAGAAGAGCTGTCGCAGCTCGTGACGCGAGAGATGGGCAAGGTGATCAAAGAGGGACGCGGCGACGTGCAAGAAGGCATCGACATGACGATCTATATGGCAGGCGAGGGACGCAGACTTTTCGGCCACACGACTCCGGCCGAGCTGCCCGATAAGTTCGCTATGTCGGTGCGCGATCCCATCGGGGTCGTCGCGGCCATCACGCCCTGGAATTTCCCTTTCGCCATACCGACGTGGAAGATCATGCCGGCCCTTGTCGCCGGCAACACCGTGGTCTTCAAGCCAGCCAGCGATACGCCCGTGCTCGCCGTGAAGCTGGTGGAGATTATGGAGGAGGCTGGACTGCCCGCCGGCGTGCTCAATCTCGTGCTTGGGCCAGGCGGCACTGTTGGCGACGCGCTGATCGCGCACCCGGGGGTCAGCCTTGTCTCCTTTACCGGCTCGACTGACGCGGGACGAGGTGTCGCCGTGAAAGGCGCGCAGCTGATGAAAAGAGTGTCCCTCGAAATGGGCGGCAAGAACGCGATCATCGTGATGGACGATGCCGATCTGGACCTGGCGGTTGACGGGATTATCTGGAGCGCCTTTGGAACGTCGGGACAGCGCTGCACCGCGGCCAGCCGTCTGATCGTACACCAGAGCGTCCGCCAGGAGCTGACCGATATGCTGGTCGCGCGCATCGGCGCACTTCGTCTGGGTGATGGCTTACAGGAGAGCACGGATGTCGGACCGGTTATCAACGCCTTGCAGATGCAGAAGATACACGGCTACACCGAGATCGGGATCGAGGAAGGGGCGCGTCTGCTCATCGGTGGCGAGGCATACCGCGAGGGGGACTGCGCCAAAGGCTTTTTCTACGAGCCGACCCTTTTCGATGGCGTGAGGCCAGAGATGCGCATCGCCCAGGAGGAGATCTTCGGCCCAACGACGGCCCTGATCGCCGTCGAGAGCCTCGACGAGGCCATCGAAGTCAACAACAACACGCGCTATGGGCTTTCCAGCTCGATTTACACGCGCGACGCCAACAAGGCGTTCAGGGCGATGCGTGACATCAGCACAGGAATCGTCTACGTAAACGCTGGGACGATCGGCGCCGAGGTTCATCTGCCATTCGGCGGGACGAGGGGCACCGGCAACGGGCATCGCGAGGCAGGGCAGGCCGCGCTCGACATCTTCACCGAATGGAAGTCACTGTACGTAGATTTCAGTGGTCGACTGCAGAAAGCGCAGATCGACCTCGATAGTTAGTCTCATTCGACGAGCATGGTTCCCGGGGGCGTATATCTGTCGGCAGGCATGTTGATCGTCATATTGTTGTTTCCGCTCACCTGAATGGTTTTCGCCACCATCTGCAACGTCAAGGTCATCGTGCCCGAGCCGCCAAGGCCGAGCGCCGCACTCGGCGCATAAACGGTGCCGATAAGGTTTGACGTGGCTCCGCCGTTAACGGTCATTGCCTGCGTATTGCTCGGGTCCTGGAAGATTAGCATCCCGGCGTACGTTCCGGATGTTGGGGCCTGCAGATTCAGAATGGCATTGCCGCCGAGGTACACGCTGCCCGGCTGTCGATCCGATACGGAAGTCATTTCGGGAGCGCTCGTATTGTAGATCGTCACCCCTTCCCCCTGGAC
>JACPRP010000043.1 GCA_016189905.1 Chloroflexota bacterium
ACTGTGTGCTTCCACCGCCAACCTCCCCCACCAACGAGCGCTTTCTCGGCGGAAGCATCACACATTCTGTTCAGTTGGTAAAGTGCCAGAATTTCGCGTCCAGAGACGAAATCGGCTCTGGTTGCGCAACCGTTACGCTAGCTGTGAGATATCAAAATGTGGCGCACCATCCTCTTGATCCGTCCGATTTCCACCAATCCATTCTGCAAAAAAAGGACTACTCGAGAATGCGTTTCTTGTCTCCAGTGGTACGAACATCCAGACAATGAGGTTGGTACCTGTCTGTGAGTAATGATCCAAATACTAACATCGAACCAGGCGCCCACGACAAGCTTCTGGGCTGCGTCGACGGACTCAAGCGAGTCATCCCAGTCCTTGGCATCATAGTATGGTGGTAGTGGAGCGGTCGTCACAACGACTAAATGTCCGGAAGGGATCTTTCAATTGATTCGTCCAGAGCCTTTTCTGCGTCCTCGCGGGTAACCTTTATTCCTTCTACCTCGAATGTCCAAATCGCGGCTCTGATCAGGCGTTCACGTTCACGGGGCGAGAGCGGCCGTTTCCTGACGGGTGCTGCTTGAGTAGGGCGCGGAGATGCTTTGGTATCTACCATCCCTTTCTTTCCCTTTCTGCTTGTCCCGTGTGTTCTCTCTGAGGTCATCACGATCACCCCCTTGTGATCGTGCAAGTTTTGTGCCACGGCCAAGCGGCATATTGGCTGCTCGCATACCCGGAGCAAGCCCTGCACCCACGAAACGGGCACCCTAAAGCACTGAGGCTTGAAGTCCTTTGTTATACCGCAAGACCATAACAATAATATTCCAGTTGTCACACAATATCACGGGCGGATGAGGCTGTCAAGCACATATTCCGCGCGGACGTCTAATTGGCAAGGAGTAATCATTGGGCAAGAAGGGCAAATTGGCCTCTTTTCTTCCCCTGTTGTCTCCAACTCGACCCTTTACTCCTGAACGGTGATCGGGCCGGTCGAGCTTTGGATAGCCTGTGGAAAGCACGCCCGCCGAAGGTCTTTGGTGCTGTAAGCAAGCGCCTTAAGAAAAGGGTGCGTTTCATAATTGTGGGCTGTATTAGGGCGAGGATCACCCCGCTACCTGCGCCTTGACCGTTTGCGGCGGCACGGTCTCGCTGGGGATTGGCTCGCCCGCATATTGACGCAAAAGGCAGCCAGGCGTAAAATCTCCTTGCGCTGGTTGAACCGTTCCCTCCAGGGGATTCGCCCGTTACCGCGAGCCACAAGACCCAACAGCGAACGGCATATGAGAAGCTTCCGCCCGCCCCAAACAGGAGGCGGCAGGCCAGCCAATTATGCCTACTAAGAGAGTTGGAGAGGAACGCGATAGCCTCGGTTGTATCGCCTTGTATCCACCAAGAACACCGACAATATAGGGGGGCCTTCATGCCACGACTGACTGAACAGGAGCGACAGGAGATCATCCGCTATATCGAGGCCGACAAACCTTTGCCGGAGAAATACCGCTTTCTGCTGTTCCAGGATAAGCGAGAGGTAGAGCTGGTCTGGAATGGCAAGACCAATGAGGTCTGCAATATCGTCCTGCCGTTTCAGGTGATCGAGCAGGTGGACGAACCCCGCGCCGAGAAACCAGCGGACACGGCGCTGCAACTTGGTCTCTTTGACACCCGTGGCCGCCAGCTCACAGGCTGGACGAACAAGCTCATCTGGGGCGATAACAAGCTCATCCTCTCCAGTCTCAAGAACGGTCCAATGCGTGAGGAGATCGAGAAGCAGGGCGGTATCAAGCTAGTCTATATTGATCCGCCCTTTGACGTGGGCGCAGATTTCAGTATGGATATCGAGATTGGCGGTGACACGTTTACCAAGAGGCCGAGTATTCTTGAAGAGATCGCCTATCGCGACACTTGGGGTAAGGGGGCCGATTCCTTTATCGCTATGATCTACGAACGGCTGGTGTTGATGCGGGATTTACTAGCAGAGGATGGCAGCATCTATGTGCATATGGGTCCGGCTATGAGCCACTACATTAGGGCGATCATGTTGGAGCTATTTGGCAGCACTGTCAATGGCGAAATCACATGGCAAAGGACGAGTTCGCATGGCGACTCCAAGTCATGGGGCGTCATCAACGACAGCGTCCTATTCTTCACTAAGTCCCAAGATTACGTCTGGAACAGTCCCAAGCGGCCGTTCACAAGGGAGTACATCGAAAGCCACTATGGCATGGTCGAGGAGACGACCGGGAGAAGGTTTGGAGCAAGCAGTCTGACGGCGGCCGGAACCCGTCAGGGAGAGACAGGCAAGCGGTGGCGCGGATTCGACCCCAATTCAATAAAGCGACACTGGGCGAAGCTGCCCTGCGAGTTGGATCGCATGGACGATGAGGGGCGAATCTACTGGCCACAGAAGGAGGGCGGCTGGCCCCGGGAAAAGCTATATTTGGATGAGCGCGATGGCGTGGCCGTCCCGAACCTGTGGACCGACATACCCCCGGTCAACAGCCAGGCGAAGGAAGACACGGGATACGACACGCAAAAGCCCGAAGCCCTGCTCGAACGCATTATCAAAGCCTCATCCAACGAGGCCGACCTCGTAGCCGACTTCTTCTGCGGCTCCGGCACAACCGCCGCCGTGGCCGAAAAGCTAGGCCGCAAGTGGATCGTCAGCGACCTGGGCAAGTTCGCCGTCCACACCACCCGCAAGCGGCTGATCGGCGTGCAGCGGCAACTCAAGGCCGCTGGTAAAGACTACCGTGCCTTTGAAATACTTAATCTTGGCAAGTACGAGCGCCAGCACTACATCGGCGTCAACCCCAACCTGCGCCAGGTGGAACAACAGAAACAACTGGCGGAAAAGGAAGCTGCCTTCCTCGACCTGATCCTGCGCGCCTACCGCGCGGAAAAAACTGAAGGCTTTGCCACCTTCCACGGTAAGAAGGCTGGGCGGCTCGTAGCGGTTGGGCCAGTGAATCTGCCGGTGACGCGTCTGTTCGTGGAAGAAGTGATTCTGGAGTGCCGCCAGAAGCACATCACCCGCGTGGATATCCTGGGATTCGAGTTTGAGATGGGCCTGTTCCCCAACGTGCTGGACGAGGCGCGGGCCAAGGGCATCGACATCGCCCCGAAGTACATCCCCGCCGAGGTGTTCGACAGGCGGGCGGTGGAAAAGAACCAGGTTGTGTTTCACGATGTCGCCTTCATCGAGGTCAAGCCGCACGTCAAAGACAACAGCGTCGCCGTGGAGCTGACCGACTTTTCGGTCTTTTATTCGCAGGATTCTATCGCTATTGCCGAGGCTTCGCTCAAAGATAAGAGCAGCAAGATCGTCGTGGAGAAGGGTCAGATCGTCAAGGTGAGCAAGGACGGCCACGGCATCCTCACCCGCGAACAGCTAACCAAAAGCTGGACCGACTGGATTGACTACTGGGCGGTAGATTTTAATTTCGAGAACAAGCAGGAGATCATTCGGGTGCGGCGTGACCCTCCAACGCAGGCGCAACTTGTGGGGATGGAGCAGCCGGCGCAGTTGGGATTGCCCCAGTATGAAGAGGTCTGGACAGGGGATTACATCTTCGAGAACGAGTGGCAATCTTTCCGCACCAAGAAAGACCGATCACTGGAGCTGACCAGCGTCTTCCACGAATGCACTCCAGGGCGGCGTAAGCTGGCCGTCAAGGTCGTGGACATCTTCGGCAACGACACGATGAAGGTTCTCGAAGTCAGTGTGGGAGGAAAGAAATAATGGCGCTGCATCCCAGTTTTCCCGAATCGCCCCACGCCATCCTCGATCCTGCTATTCGCTGGTTTCCTGCGGACGAGGCCCTGCGGGAGTCCAGCATGGAGAAGCTGATGCCGCCGCTGGTGTCCCAGCTTCGCCGTGAGGTGAAGGCATGGCGAGACGGCGGCTATATGGGGGCGACGGACACCAGCCGCGGTCTGCTAAACTGGTGGTTCAACACCTTACACCTGTTGCCCCAACTCGACGGGACGATGGCCGAGTTTCAGTACTACTTTGCCCAGCGCGAGGCGCTTGAAACTATCATCTACCTCTATGATGTGGTGGGCGTGCGCGATAAATACGATCTGATGCGCTTTGACAGCTCCGAAGCGGTTTCCACCGGGATGTTTGACGAGACCTGGCGGCGCTTCGTGGTCAAAATGGCTACCGGCTCGGGCAAGACCAAGGTGCTGAGCCTGGTTCTTGCCTGGAGTTTCTACCACAAGCTGTATGAGCCTGATTCGCAACTGGCGCGCAACTTTCTGGTGATCGCCCCCAACATTATCGTGTTGGATCGCATCCACAAAGATTTTCGGGGCCTGCGCATCTTCTTTGAGGACCCGATCATCCCAGAAAATGGCGTGGACGGTCGGAACTGGCGCGATGATTTTCAACTGACCCTGCATATTCAGGACGAGGTGCGTATCACCCGCCCCACCGGCAACATCTTCCTGACCAACATCCACCGCGTCTATGCTGGTGACGACATTCCCGCTTCACCTGACGACGAGAATACGATGGATTACTTTCTGGGCAAACGGCCCACTGGCGCGACCACCGACTCCAAAGTGGACTTAGGCATGATCGTGCGCGATATCGAAGAACTGGTGGTGCTGAACGACGAGGCTCACCACATTCACGATCCGCGTATGGCCTGGTTCAAATCCATCGAGGATATTCATAACCGCTTGAAGCAAAAAGGGAGCGCCCTATCTCTGCAAGTAGATGTCACGGCCACGCCCAAGCACAACAACGGCGCTATTTTCGTGCAGACCATGGCCGATTACCCGCTGGTGGAAGCTATCTCACAGAACGTCGTCAAACATCCTGTGCTGCCCGATGCTGCCAGCCGAGCCAAGCTAATGGAACGTCAGAGCGCCAGGTTCACCGAGAAGTACGCCGACTATATGCATCTGGGTGTGATCGAGTGGCGCAAGGCGTATGCCGAACACGAAAAGCTCGATAAGAAAGCCATTCTGTTCGTGATGACCGATGATACCCGCAATTGTGATGACGTGGCCGCCTATCTGGAAGGCAACTACCCCGATCTGAAAGGCGCGGTGCTGGTCATCCACACGAAGAACAATGGCGATATTTCCGAATCGACATCGGGTAAGGGTAAAGAGGAGTTGAATTTACTGCGGGAACAAGCCAACACCATTGACGATCTGGACAACCCTTACAAAGCCATCGTCTCTGTGATGGTGCTCAAGGAAGGCTGGGACGTGCGTAACGTCACCACCATTGTCGGCCTGCGCGCCTATACGGCCCCGAGCAACATATTACCAGAACAGACGCTGGGACGTGGCTTGCGCAAGATGTATCCCGGCAACGTCGAAGAATACGTCAGTGTGGTTGGCACGAATGCTTTTATGGAGTTCGTGGAGTCTATCCAGGCTGAAGGTGTGGTATTGGAGCGCAAGCCGATGGGGCCAGGCACACAGCCCAAGACCCCTCTGGTGGTGGAGATCGACCGGGAGAACGCCAAGAAAAACATCGATATTTTGGATATCGAAATCCCCGTGCTGACCCCGCGCGTCTACCGAGAATATAAGAACCTGGGCGGTCTGGATGTTGGCGCGCTGGAGCATCAACGCGTCCCCTACCGACAATTCAGCGAAGAGGAACAGCGGGAAATCGTCTTCAAAGACATCACCACGGGTGTGGTGACGCACACCACCGTGCTTGATACTGCGGGCATTGCTGATTACCGCAGTGTGATCGGCTATTTCGCCCAGACCATCATGAAAGACCTGCGGCTGGTCGGCGGTTACGACGTGCTGTATGGAAAAGTCAAAGACTTTGTGCAGGATCAGTTGTTTGACCACCCGGTGGGGTTGGAAAGCCCCAACACGCTGCGTAACCTCTCAGAGCTGGCAGCTACCAAAACCCTGATCGACACCTTCAAGAAGGGAATCAACGCCCTTACGGTGCAGGATAGGGGAGACGCCGTAATCCGCGACACCATCAAGCTACGCCAGACGCGGCCCTTCGTGGCAAAGGATCAGGGCTATCTCATCCCAAAAAAGAGCGTCTTCAACCGCGTCATCGGCGACAGTCATTTTGAGCTGTTGTTTGCCCGATTCCTGGATGAATGCGAGGATGTGGTTTCCTTCGCTAAGAATTACCTGGCCGTGCATTTCAAGCTTGATTACGTGAATGCGGTCGGCGACATCGCCAACTATTACCCCGACTTTCTAGTAAAGCTATCGGACAAGCGAATCATCATCGTCGAGGTTAAAGGGCAGGAAGACCTGGATGTGCCGCTCAAGATGCATCGTTTGCAGCAATGGTGCGAAGACATCAACCGGGTGCAAGCAGACGTAGAATACGACTTTGTTTATGTGGATCAGGAGAACTTTGAGAAATATAAACCAGGCTCGTTCAAACAACTAGTTGATAGCTTCAAAGGATACAAATGGGGCGCATAACGAAGTCGCACACGCCGTGGTGTACGAAGACCACCGAAGCAGCCGCGACAAAATGGGGGAAGATGCCTCGACATCCGTGCTGTTCCCTTTGTCTGAGAGCCAATGCGCATAACCAACCAGGGAATAGTGGGCTTGGCAGCGGCGAACGCCTGTTCTATTCACGTGTCCTTGCTCGTCTAGTCCTTAGGCTGCAGTGTGTGTGCGTTTTTCGGGGCGTCGGACCCGGACCTCAAGCTCGAAGCCCTCGCCCAACGCTTTCACGTAGCGGCGCAGGGTGTTCAGGGTGTAAGCATCGTAGCCACGCTTCTCTATGCGAGCGACTTGCGCCTGGGAAACACCGAGCCGCTTGGCAACGTCAGCCTGCGTCATCCCGGTGGCCTGACGAGCCTCGACTAATTGCAGCCATAGCTCGCTCTTGGCCGCCTCTTCCTCATAGACAGCCTGATACTCCGGATCTGCGTGTAGCTTATCTCGCCAACGCTTGTAGCTTTCCTCGCCTGCCTTAATGTAATCACGCTTGTCTTGTTCACTCGTCATTTCTATTCTCCTCCTTCACGTTGGACAAAATGCTGCATTCGTTTTTCCGCCAGCTTCATTGCATTTCGTGGGGTTTTCTGTGTCTTCTTCTGGAATCCGTGAACGAAGACGATTCGGCGGCCAGTAAAGAAGAAATACAGAAGCCGGTAGATGTTAGTGCCGCTCTCGCGCCTGAGCTCCCACAGTTTGCCTCCCACGTGGCGAACCAACGGTTCTTGAGCGGCGATGTCCCTAATTCGCAACTGCTCGATCGACCACTCAAACCTTGCCTGTGCTTTCAAGTCGAGGCTATCCAAGAACTCCTCGACCGGGCTGTGGCCCTGGTCGTCGTGGTAGAAAACAACAGTCCACTCCAAGCTGCTCGTGATAAGCACCTCACGCTTAGATTATACGCATTTTAGTATTCTGATCCACGGTTGTCAATGCGCCAGGCAGCTACCAAGACCTTAATCGAGACCTTCAAGAAGGGAATCAACGCCCTCACGGTACAGGATAGGGGAGATGCCGAAATCCGCGACACCATCAAGCTACGCCAGACGCGACCTTTCGTGACAAAGGATCAGGGCTACCTCATCCCAAAAAAGAGCGTCTTCAACCGCGTCATCGGCGACAGCCATTTTGAGCTGTTGTTTGCCCGATTCCTGGATGAGTGCGAATATGTGGTTTCCTTTGCCAAGAATTACCTGGCCGTGCATTTCAAGCTTGACTACGTGAACGCGGTCGGCGACATCGCCAACTATTACCCCGACTTTCTCGTCAAGCTATCGGGCAGGCGAATCTTCATTGTCGAGGTTAAAGGGCAGGAAGACCTCGATGTGCCGCTCAAGATGCGTCGTTATACAGCAAAGGTGCGAAGATATAAACCGAGTGAAGTCAGACGTGGAATATGACTATGTTTATGTGGACCAGGAGAACTTTGAGAAATATAAACCAAACTCGTTCAAACAACTGGTTGACAGCTTCAAAGGATATAAAGGGACGGATAGAACAGCTTGATACCGTTGCCTCCGCACCCACGACTATTCCCTACCCCGAAGGAGGGGCACTGCGAGACGCGTGTTACCCTGTTGACCCTCCCAGCTAACTTGCGTTACAATGCCTGTTAGTTAATGCTCTTCCTCTTGAGAATTGGCCTGCGAGTGAAACTCGTTACTAATCAATGCGCAGTGAGGAGGTACCAGTATGCTTAGGCTGGACGAGAGGTCAAGAGAAACCCTGCGGAATTGCCACGTCACGCTCAAGTGGATGTGGATTGTGCTTATGGGGTTTGCTCTAAAGGAGAGCATCGAGACATTCCTTTATCGCATCGATTCCACGGGCCACCGGTTCTTGAGGAACCTTAATGATTACGACTGGGTAAGCGTCGGCGTTTTCCTGGTATTCCTTGTCACCCTGCTAAGATTCTTTCACGGCGACAGCAGATATCTCGACCGCAAGTATCTCGAGATGCAACTGGACGACTTCAATCCGAATGGGTTCCGTAGCGGAAAGAGATTTGCTGACATGAACATGCTCTTGATTCACGGGATCATATTTTACGCTCTGGGCGTGTCCCAGCGTGATCCAGTAAGGTTCTTCGCGATATATGCTGGACTCCTGCTGTTCAATTCGGTTTGGCTCGTCATCGCCTGGCGAATGTCCAACGAGCGCCGTGGTGAACGTGGAGAGGTGAGGGGTGCCAAAGAGTCTGAGGATCGATTTCCATTATATTGGGCAAAAAACAACCTGGTTCATTTTGGCGCATTCGTCTTGTTGTTCTTCGTTGCGTCATCTAGCTACGATGAATGGCCTTTCCGTCTTGCCGTGTTGGCTCTAGGGGCCTCCAATTGTTTTTTTGACTATTTCTTGACCTGGAGATACTATTTCCCGAAACTCAAGGCGGAAGGTGAGGCGGAATCCATGCCCGTTGAGACGGTTCTCGTCGCCGGGTCACAAAGAGGCTGAGCACATCCACAGGAACGGACGCCGTCAATTACGCTTGCGTTCTGCCTGACGCCGCCCGGTTTCCCCTCCTCTTCGCTGCCGCCCCCGCTAAAAACCCGCTGCTACGACTTTCCCTGTTTCACGGGCTGTTCTGGGCTGAGAATGGGGATGGCATCGCCGTGAAACCCGCCTCTAACGCGGTTTGCGTTAGCATATGCCACCCCGCCCCAGGGCAACCATATGGGGATTGCCCCTACGCCGCCCGGGCGATTGCTTAAACCTATCGCAAACCGCGTTAGCTCGCCTTTGCCAGCGCCAGCGTCTTTTCCAACCTCTGCAGACCGAGCAATCCCGCGCCGAGGGCGGTTACCAGTTCTGGCTCCGCGCTCACGTTGACCTTTCTCTTAAGCGTCTCCTCCAGCGTCTTGACCATCCCCGGCTGCCTCGCCACCTCCGCCAGCACGGCACACACGGAGCTGAATTGGTATAAGTGCTCCCGTTTGCGGAACTTGACAATCTGAGCTCTTACAACCTCATTTGGTTGTCTACATTCAGTTTAGTCTTTCGATGATCCCGAGTATGTGACAAATATCACGCTTTTCTGCACGTCGTCACAAAAGTGACATAGATTTTGGGTGTGGAAATTCTGAGAGAAAAAGCGTATTCTCCAGATATCCTCAAACGAAATCGACGTCGATTTCGTGTTTGTTGAAAACGGAGATGACGCGATTGAAGCTGCTTGGTTCTAGCCGCCAGATGTCATTCATACCTGCCTGCTCCAGGGCGTCGGGTTTGCTTGTTCGCGCGCCTGATCTGCTTTTCATCGTCACCATTGTGCCTCTGGGCGTTCTTACGGTCCTGATCGCCTACTTTTCGCTGCAGTGGCGCTTCGCTCACGATGCGCCCATTATGCTGTACATTTCATTTCTGATCGACTCTTCAGGCCGTGTGCCATACCGCGACGTCTTCGACATGAATATGCCCGGAGCATACGCGGCTTACGCGCTTGTTGGGCGATTATCGGGCTACTCTGATCCTGGCTTTAGAATGTTCGACCTGGCCTACCTCGGCGCAATATCGCTTTCAACCTGGTTCTTGTTGAAAGATTTCGGACGAAGGACCGCCTGGTGCGCCATCGTGCTCTTTGCCCTTGCCTACCTCGCCGGGGGACCCGGCATGAGCGTGCAGAGAGAGTTTCTCCTGATCCTTCCCGTTTCCGCTGCGGTTTTGACTTCGTTCTCGGCCGGGAGACTTGATGGTGGCGTAAGAGCCGCAGCCGTGGGCTTTCTCTTCGGCCTGGCCGCTACGATCAAGCCCCAGGCAGCTATCGGCGCTCCCGTCGTTCTGGGCCTTTGCCTGCTGGATGAGAAGCACCGGGGTTGTAGCCTGGCGAAATTCTTCCTTGCCTCGTTAGCCGGTCTGGCCGTTCCTGTCCTGCTGGCGTTGGCGTTTCTCTGGCAGCGTGGGGCGCTGCCTTATTTCTTCGACATCGCCCTCAATTATTGGCCTCTTTACGGCGGTATCACAGGTGAACATTCGACGATCTATGGCTGGTCGCGCGTCATCTATCTGATAGACGGATTCGTGAGCCTGAACGGGAAAGCTGGTTGGATCGCTCCTGCCGCGTTGGGCGCCTACGTCGCGCTTTTCAATTCTTCCAGCAATAGCGTCCTGAAGCGCAGAGTTCTGGTTTTATCAGGTATGACGGCGGCTTACAGTATCTACCCCGTGTTGCAAGGGCAATTCTGGGAATATCACTATCTGTTGTTTGTCTATTTCGTCATCACTCTCGGCTCTCTGTGTTTCACGGATCAATCGCCCGAGGCAGGGCGAGCCAGACAGGTTTTCCCTGTGATGGTCATCGTGTTGAGCGTGTTCTTGCTCACACAAACGCCGGCCGTATTTTGGCGGCAGCTCGGCGGACTTGGCGTGTACCCGCCGAAGCACGGAAGGGTCGATGAGATAGCAGCGTACCTGAAGGCGCATCTGGAACAGGGCGACAGGGTTCAACCGCTGGATTGGACGGGCGGAGCCGTTCACGCTATGCTAATATCCAGGGCGCAAATCGCCACGCCGTTCGTTTACGATTTCCACTTCTATCATCACGTTTCATCCACATACATTCAAGGCCTGCGCGGACGCTTCCTGGCGGGTCTTCAGGCCGAGAAGCCCAGGTTTATCGTTAGTATCGAAACAGATAAGCCATGGGTCTCCGGCGTGGATACCACCAGGGATTTCCCTGCCCTGAGCGAACTGCTCAGCGCCGAATACCGGGTTGTGAGGGCGGGTGAAGGGTATTTTATCTATGAGAGGGCGCGCCTTCCGAATGGGGTAAGTGGCCAGGACCAGGCGCCTTCGGCGCAGGAAGCGCCAAATGAGTGAGTCTGTCCACCGTTACGGTAAGCAGTGCGGTAATCTGCAGCGCAAAAGCCAGATAGACGAGAATCCATATTGTGTAGTGGGCATTCTCGAGCAGGCGAGTGATGCCAAGATAGTCAAATAAGTGGTCTGTCGCCCAAAAGGCGAGGCCGTGATAGAGAAATATCGTGTAGCTGTGCGCGCGAACAAACTGGAGCAGGCGTCCAATTTGACGAGATTTGATTGCCATCACCTCTAGTGCCGGCCTGAAAAGCAAGAACAATGACAGCCAGCCCACCCCAAGAAGGCCATACCCCGTATTGGGCGGGAATTTGTTAACCTGGCCGTTGAGGGACACGATGCCGGCGGATGCGAGAACGATCAGCAAAGCGACAGCGCCGACAAATGATAGCACAAGTTGCCGGGCTTTGAGCCGCAGTTTCCCACTCGCGTAGTAGTATCCCAGATACAGGAAGGCGCTATAAAAGACGGTGTATTGAGAGAATATCAGTTGTGGGTAGGCTTCTTTCCTGAAGACGCCGGGCGCAATCCATTGAGCGTAGCTGGCGGCGATTATTCCCACGACCAGGAGGACCGCCGTCGTTCGTCTGGTGCGATCTGACAGGAACAATCGCACCAGCGGAACGTGGGCGATCGACACGCTCACGATCACCGGCATGAACCACATTGCCCAACCTGTATACACAGGAACCACGTTTTCGGGATGCAGCCGCAGCCAGGACAATATCTGATCTGCGTTCAAAGTCCTGCCTGCCGACCATTCATTGACATAGAAGAACGAGCTACACAGGGCGGCCAGCACCAGATACGGCGGGGCTATCCGCCAGAAGCGTCGCGTCAGGAATCCGATAACCGAGCTTCTGTGTCTATGGCTGTAATAGAGGCTGGCCCCGGTCACGAAGAACATCAACGGCATCTCGAAGAGCATCTGAGTCTTGAATACCTGCCCCAGCGAGTCAATCGGCACGAACTGCTTGTGATAGAAAACGTGGACCACTATTACCCAGGCGATCGCGATTGCCCCAAGGTGCTCTATGTACTGGTCGCGCTGAGATCGCCCCACCCTACGCTCCTTGCCTGCACGCGCCACGCCCCCTGTAGCGTTTTGCGATAGTATTAGCGACCTGGCGTTTATCGTAGGGCCGTCCTTCAGCGGAAGGACGCCCTGCCAGGGGGGCGATCGATAAACGCTCACGAAAACTGCTGTAGGCCGCTCAAGTCACCCATCCAGCAACGCCAAGAATACCACCTTCACGCCCTGTCGGGGAAGGGTCTTGTTGGACTCACCCAACAGAATCTGCAACCAGGATGGGCAGCTCTCTCAGCGTTGGCGACTTGACAAGAGGCTGATTACGTGTTATGTTGGTTCGGGCCGGTATTCTGCCCGAAAGAGTTGCCCTCTTGTTCGAGTCGCCAAAATGCCAACGTCCACAGCATCGTAGCCTAAATGATCACACCCAATCTGGTGCCCGTGATCCCGTACGTTAATCGGTGCACCAGCGCTGGATATATCTAAACAAGTCCTGGCTTAGCCCACTAGCAGCGTCGCTTTTGTGGGTCGGTGAACGGCGACCAGCCAGAGTTTCACGCTGGTCCACGGCCCGCCGGAATCACTGAACTCTGGGTCAAGGTCCCGAATGAGCTTGATTCTGCCTGCGCCCTCCCTAACCTCCGGGGCCGTTCTGTAATCATGTCACCAGTTCGATACCTTGCTCGCGAATTACAGAGCAATCATCCATCAAGCTCGCTTCGCCACAAGCTATGAACAGCGAAGGAGTGCATAGACAAACCCATATACCAGCTAACCAGCCCGATGCGGCGGCTTGAGGGCCGCGACTGGCATTTTCTAGGCAACCCAATAACAGAGGAGCGTGTCTTGATGAACGTGCTCGTCACCGGCGGTTTGGGCGTTAATGGGGCCTGGGTCGTCCGTGAGTTGGTGGCAAAAGGCGTGCGGCCAGTGGTGATCGAGAATCGCCTGGATACCTCTCTGATCGCTGATATCGTGAACCAGGTTGAGTTGGCCGTCGCTGATATCACGGACATCGCCTGCCTGATTCGCAACCTGAAGCGCTACGACGTAACTCACGTGTTGCACCTGGCGGCCCTCATGCCGGATCAGGCCCAGGCCGATCCTCTCTTAGGGTTCAGGGTAAACGCGATGGGAACGGTAAACGTGCTGGAGGCTGCGAGAATTGTGGGGGTGGAAAGGGTCGTGTTCACCAGCTCGAAGGGCGTTTACGGTCGTGTGCGGGGCGAGCACGGTTACCCGACATATCGCCCTCTCAACGAAGACTATCCGACGAATCCGACCAATGTATACGACGTGGCCAAACTGGCGAGCGAGGGTATGGGGTTCAACTATCACCAGAACTATGGGCTCGATTTCATCGCACTCCGTTTTTCCACAATCTACGGGCCTGGCAAGCTTGCTAGACACGGGAACATAGCCCAGCACAGCAAGATAATCGAGAACTCCATGCTAGGAAAACCAACAAATATCGCTCAGGGTGCCGACGAGCGGGATGATATGGTCTACGTCAAAGACGTGGCGCAGGGTATAGTCCGAGCGTGCTTTGCGCGCGACCTGCAACATCGCGTGTTCAACATCGGCACAGGAATGGGCACAACCCTGGTAGACTTCGCCAACGCCGTCAGACTATTCTATCCAGATGCTTCGATCCAACTCGGCCCGGGTCTCAACTATATGGGTGGGACAAGAGGCTGCTTCGTCATATTCGATATATCCAGGGCCCGGCAAGAGTTGGGCTACGAGCCCGTTTACGACATACAAGATGGAGTTGAGGACTATGTCGAGACGATGAAACGCTTGAACATCGCGCCGCAATACACCGCTTGAAGGAGAAACTATGATTAGGCAAACTCTTCAAAAGGTAACTTCGCGTTCAGGTTGGGTCTCGATGCTCGCTCGTCTAGTCTCATGGTACGGCCAACAATCCACTGGACCAAAGCGTCTGGCCAGAGTGTCAGCAGTCGTCGGCCTCCTTTGTGCCTTATTGCTGGCTCTGGCACTCGTCGCCTGTGCTACAAGCCCCATGCCAACTCCAACGACTGCACCAACCAGGCCCCCTGAGAAACCAACAGCTGAGGCGAAGCCAAAGGCCGAAGCAACTAAGCCCGCGGCAACTGCCCAGCCAGCCAAACCGCAATCCACTCCGGCTGCATCCAAGGCTCAAACTACACCCGCAGCCGCAACTGACAGTCCTCTCAATCCAACTGTAACCGTGAAGAGGGGCATGGTGGGTGCTGGGGGATTCTCCGATTCTGGCTTGGCAGTCGCAGATGCCCAGGGGTATTTCAAGGAGCAGGGGCTCATACTGGAAAACGTCACTTTCAATAGCTTGGCCGCGATGGTGCCGGCCCTCGGTACCGGCGAGCTCCATGCCGGCGGCGGGGGCATTACCGCTGGCCTCTACAACGCCGCCGCTCGTGGCGTAGCTATGCGAATAGTCGCGGATAGCGCGACCAATCTCAAATCCTTCAGCAACGTGGCCTTGATGGTCCGCAAGGATCTTATCGACAGTGGGACAATCAAGGAACCGGCCGACTTGCGTGGAAAGGCCATCGCCTTGCCATCCACCGCGTCGGCTACCGAGGTGCTTTTGGCCGACATCTTCAAGCAGGGCGGTCTGACGTTCGAAGACGCCCGCGTCATCAACATCGGTGGCTTCGCAGAAATGCCGACCGCCCTCGCCAACAAGTCTGTCGACGTGGCCGTAATGGTCGAACCCATGGCCACTCAGGTCGCAGACAAGGGCATTGCCGTGGCGTGGAAGACAGGCGATCAGATCAATCCCAATCAACAGAGCGCCGTCATGGTTTATTCGCAGCAGTTCGCGAAAACCGAGGCCGCGAAGCGCTTTATGGTCGCGTACATAAAAGGCATACGCGACTACAACGATGCCTTCAGGAAGAACAAGAACAAGGACAAGATTGTCGCTATCCTGGCCAATTTCAACAAGGTGCCAGCGGATATCATCTTAAGGGCCAAGATGGCAGGGCTCAATCCGGATGGCTACGCGGACGCGCCTTCGATTATGGCGATTCAGGACTATTTCCTATCAACCGGCGCGATGACCGAAAGGGTCACTCTAGATCAACTGGTCGATACTCAATTCGTGGAATACGCGCTCCAGAAGCTCGGCAAGTACAGTTACGACTGACTCCCGCATATGCGAGGGCGTGAGCCAGGGAGGCGACAAGAGAACAAGGAGGATTCCCAATGTGTGAAAGCCACGTGAATGACAGTGGCGGTGAAGGTGCAGATTGTTGTCCGAAGCCCACCCTTGTGGGAGCCACCAAAGTTGCTGATTTCGACGATCTACTGACCTATGCGCGGCACCTTCGTGCCGCGCCGTACATCCGGGGCGGCCACGTTGGCATGATCGGCTACGGCGGCGTGAAGGCCGGCGAACGCGTGCTGCTGGCCATCGATACGCAGTACGACCGCGACGTGGTCGACGCGGTAGCCACCGCGTTGCGCGAAACCGGAGCCCACGTCGACGTGATCTGCCTCGACGCCGGCCCGGATCGCGAGTTCGATTATCTGGACGAGGTTCGCGTGGTGATGCGACGAGGACCCTGGGCCGAGAATCCACGCCGCTGGGAAGGTGTCCCGTGGATCGAAGAGATGGCGGCCCGCGAGAAGTACGACTTCCTGATCCACGGCAAGGGCGGGCCGGTTTTCCCCACCCCTTACCGCTATACGCAGGTCCCCTGGCTGGGGCGCGACCACTTCACCAGGGGGCAAACGATGTTCCCCCGCGACGTCTTCGCCCTGGCCAGTCAGATGACCTGGGACCACATCTGGCAGAAGGGCAAGGGCGGCAAGGTCCATCTCACCGACCCTGAAGGAACCGATCTTACTTTCACACTTTTTGAAGAATACTACGATGGCAACCGCCGAGGCTGGGTGCCGGAGCCGCAAACCTATTACGGCCATCTGATGGCCCATCCCACTCCACCCTTTATCGACAAGGCAGACACGACAGGCGTCGCGGCCGGCACCACCAGCCACTTCACCCGCCCCTTCCCGCGGGTCAGCGTGACGATGCAAGATGGGTGCATCAACCGAGTGGAAGGGGGCGGTCCCTACGGCGACGCCTGGCGTGAGTTCCTTGAGGAATCGCGCAACACGCACTACCTGGATTTCCCACGCCCGGGGCTCTTCTGGCTTTTCGAGGTGGCTATCGGCGGGCATCCCAAGATCGTTCGTCCACGAAACATCCATATGCTGAGCTCGGGCGGCTCGGAGTGGGAGCGCAGGCGATCGGGCGTCATTCACCTTGGGTTCGGCACGTTCTGGCGACAGCGCCAGGAGGAGTGGGCCGCCGAGCATCGGCTGCTCTACGGGCATCTGCACATCCACCTGCTCTTCCCAACCTACGACCTGACGACGGCCGAGGGCGAAGTCCTGCGGCTCATCGACAACGGCCGGCTCACGTCTCTCGACAGCCCTGAGGTGCGCGCGCTCGCGGCCAAGTACGGAGACCCCGACGAGTTGCTGCACGAAGACTGGATTCCCGAGATCCCGGGTATCAACGCCGATGGCGACTACGAGGAGTTCGCCCGCGATCCGGCCCGGTGGATCTACACGGCTTTAGCAGGCAAGAGTTAAGCGCCATTTTGCGAAATGTAAGACGGTGCATAGAACCAGGAGGTTAACAATGCGAAATTGGATGGCCAGAGCATCGATGCTCATCGCGGCCTTGAGCCTGGGCCTGGCAACGATCGTGGGCTGCACCCAGGCGGTCAAAGTGGGCGGCCCAGAGGAGTTCTACCGTGGCAAGACCATTCACTGGGTGGTTTCCAGCACGGCGGGCAGCGGCAACGACCTGGTCACCCGCGTCGTCGCTCCCTATCTCGCGAAGGCGACCGGCGCCACGGTGAAGGTCGAAAATATGGGCAACGAAGAGGGCGTTAACTTCACGTACACTGAGGGAAGCAAGGAAGGCTTCACGATAGTATCCAATGCCTCGGGGGCAATGGTATCGAACGATGTTTTGAAGGCGCCGGGCGTCCTCTATGAAACCGAGAAGTTTATTTTTCTGGCTGATTTGAAGCCCTCCGGCCGAGTGCTGCAGGTATCCCCCAAGGTTCCTTACCGGACACTGGAGGCGCTTCGTGCCGCCAAAGGACTGAAAGGAGGCGGCACCTCGGCGAAGGGTAGTCTGGCCATCGCCGCCGCGGTGACCATGGAGCTCCTGGGGTTGCAGGGGCAGGTGATCACCGGTCCTAGTGGAAGGAAGGACCTCACGATGGCCGTCGCGCGCGGCGAGATGGATCTAATGTCGGTGACCGACGACGGGGCCTTGAAGGATGAAGCTGACGGCCTGGTGGTGAACGTGATGACTATCGGCGACAAGAGAAGCACGGTCGCCACTGAATTGCCGACTATGTTCGAGCTCGGCGTGAAAGTCCCGAAGGAGCTGGAAGCACCGTTCAGGTTTATAGCCTCCGGCGGAACCGCCGTGGCGCTGCCACCGGGTGTGCCTCAGGATAGGGTCGATTATCTCAGGGCGGTATTTATGAAGCTCAACGACGACAAGGACCTGCAGAAGGATATGATATCGACCAACGACCGCTGGGCCCCATTTGTGGCGGGCGAGGAGCTGCAGAAAGAGATGATCGTGATCAAGTCCAACAAGGAGCTGGCAAAGCAGCTCGATGCCATCTTCGATAAGTACAAGGCGGTTAGGTAGATTCATAACATTCACGTTGGCTTTTCTTGCTCCTTAAACGAGCGATATCGCGAATAAGAGCGAATCTGCGAACGATCGTCAGGCTCTGCATCCTGGTGGCTGCCCTGGTTGTCCTTGTGATCGCCTTGCGGGGCGTGGATCTGACGCTGGCGCTCGATATCCTCCTCGACGCCAATCCGCTGGCTCTGGTGGCGGTCGTCCTGGTTCAGGTCGTGGCCATAGCCCTGCGACTTGTCCGTTGGAAGTACCAGTTGCTGCCGGCGCAGGACGTCTCGCTCCGCACGCTGGTCTCTCCCCTGCTAATATCGTTTGCGGTGGGCAACGTTGGGGTGACCGGGATTGGGCTGGTGCCCCGCGTCTATCTCCTCGGTGCGCGGACGAGAATCGATAACGCTTTCATCGCCGGCACGTGGCTGCAGGAGTATATTCTCGACGCGACCGTGGTGGTCGCCTGGGCAGCCCTGGTGCCGTCCCTGGTCGAGCTGCCTCCGCAATTCGGCCAGATACAATTCGCCCTTATCCTTCCGCTGGCCTTCTTCTTGCTCATAGACCTGGCTATCGTGCGCCGGCAAAGTCTGCTCGTGAAACTCTTAACGAAGCTGGGTCTCTGGGAAAGCGTTCTGCGTCGTCTGCCGTCGTTCATCGGCGACAATCTTCGCGGTTTTGGCGATGGCCTGGGCGCTGCCTTCGCCTTTCCCTTGTCGTCCCTCGTGGTGGTGCTGTCGACGCTGCTGATCTGGCTGCTGGAGGTGGTGATCTTCTGGCTGTTATTATCGAGCATCGGCATCCCTTTTAGCCACCTCCAGGCCAGCGCCGTCGTCGCCTTCACCCATCTGGTCATCGGCGTGCCGGCTTTCCCAGGTTTCGCGGTGACGCTTGAAGCGGTGACTGTGACCCTCGTCCTGGCGCTCGGCGGCAGCCCATCGGCGGCTCTCGCCTATCTGGTGCTGCTCAGGATATTCCTTGTGGGCCCGACTACTCTGGTCGGTGCGATACTCGCCTGGCGCGAGGGTATACACTTTGGAGATCAAAGCGGGTCACGGCGTAGATGAGCGGGAGCGCCTGTATCTTGCTGGGGATGGGTCGCGAGGACGTAGGGTCGAGGGATCGGATAGGGTGGTGCGGGGGCCTCTGTGCTCGCCCCCGTTCTTCTCGCTACCTCAATAGAGACCCAGCCGCCTCAATTCTTGCAGAAGGTGACAACAGAAGGCTCTAAACCTGTCCATTCCGTCATCTGTTTTCCACTCGTGCGGCACGAGCCTCATCAGCGTCTTGCCGTCAGACTGTGCCGATAGGCGCACGTAGCCAACCGTGTCTGGCGCCAACACCTCACATTCCCGATAGAAGGATGTGATCGGCCTTCGCTGGTTAGTATCCGCGTCGCAGCCAGCACCCCGAGCCGCCGCCCAGACAACCGCCTCGAGCCTGATCGGGCTGCCCGTTAAAATGAATTCTGCCGGCAAATCGAGCTCTGAACTCAACAGGTCAATAGTCTCCACGAGGAGCTACCCTGTCTTATTGCGTCGCGCTGTATTTCGAGAATATCGTGTCCAACTGGCTCGCGAGAGACTTGTTCGCCTTTATCGCGATCATTCTATCCTGCAGCTCCTTGCCCGGTGTGAAAGGAGCCGATAATCCAGTTACCTTCTCGATAGCCTGCCTGACCTCGCTGTTATCGCTGATCTTCAGGAATACCTTGCGGAGATAATCGACCCTGTCCTGGGGAACCTCGGGTGTCAGAGCCAGAGCAGACCCGGCAGCCAGTATGAACTCGAGCGGCGCCTCCAACTCCTTGGCTGGCTTCACCCCGGCCTCATATATGGTCGGCACATTGGGAACCACCCGACTCTTCTCTTTAGTAATGACCAGGACATTGAAGAGGCTGCCGTCCGCCTCCTCCTGCGCCGAGGCCGTATCCGATGTAACTATAAAATCGACCTCGCCACGAGTAAGGGCAAGGTTCAAGTCCTTCTTGGCCCTGTACCCACTGATGACTTTGCCGTCCAATCCCAGGACTTCGAATGTCACCGCCGCGCTTAGTGCCAGAGCCCCTTTGGCAGTGGTGCCTCCACCCTTCAGCCCTTTGGCCTTCCGCAAGGCGTCGAGCGTCCTATGAGGAAGGTTGGGGGCTATCTGCATCACTTTGCCAGACGGCCGCAGATCGGCCAGGAAGTTAAACTTCTCCGTTTCGTACATGACCCCGGGCGCCTTGAGGACGTCACCAGAGATTATGGCCACCGTGCTGTTCTGCACCGCGGTCAGACCGTCACGCTTCGCCTCGGAATAAGCGTAGTTGACGCCCTCATCGCTGGCCTTGTTCTCCACCCTCACCGTTGCCCCGATCTCCTTGGCCAGAAACGGCGCAACCGTTCGAGCTACTAGGTCTGTTTCATCCCCGCCGGCTGTGCCACTCGAAACTATCCAGGTGAACGTCTTCCCCCGGTAGAACTCGGCCGGATCGGCTTCCGTCGCCGCCTTGCTGCAACCTGCGAGAATCAACAGTCCGATGCTCAGCATCCCAACGATCGCCATCGACTTGGACTTCCAGTTTTTCATTTTCTCTGTCTCCTTGTTTGCACGTGCCTCCGAAATTGCGCGGCGGGGGCAGCAATTGTTGAAAGCAGTCACCGCGCGCTGCCGGTAACGATGATCGCTCTTCCTTCTAGCAGCACTTCAACTCCTTCTAAACGAGCTTACTATAGGTGAAAGCCGTCCCCAAGTCAAGAGTATTGGCGTTCGGTGGGTTGGAGCGGCACTTATTGACACCCACTCTATGCCATACATATAATGAGCCACGGCAGCTTGCAGGCACGCGGACTATGTTCCGCCGGATCGATTCTGGTAGAGGTGAGTTCTGATGATCGGACTGAAGCGGGTTTACGAGCAGCCTGCCGAGGCTGACGGACTGAGAGTCCTGGTCGAACGGCTCTGGCCGCGGGGCCTCACGAAAGAGCGGGCGGCGGTGGACCTCTGGCTGAAGGACATTGCGCCTAGCGCCGAGCTGAGGCGATGGTTCGGCCACGATCCCGCGAAGTGGGAGGAGTTCTGTCGCCGTTATTGGGCGGAGCTCCGACTCAAGTCAGACCTCGTCAACCTGTTGCGGGCGAAGAGCAGAGAGGGAGTCGTGACCCTGGTGTACGCGGCTCGAGACCAGGAACACAACGCCGCGCTGGCCCTGAGGATGTTTCTCGAAAGCCGATGAAAGCTCGTTAGGGCAAAGGGCCGCTCAAACGACATCACCTCGCCCCGATGGTGTCGTGCCCTCCAAGGTCTCCGTTCTTGACGAAATACATCGCTCGTTCTACGACGGTAGGAATCGTGGTCGAGACCCGTGCCGAGTTCGCGACGTCGGGCACGATATCGTTCACCGTCACCGAGAGCTTGCGATTCGGTCCGACCGTGAACTGCCGCACGACCGTTTCCCCTCCCTCGAGAAAGAACTCCATCGTCACCCTCATGTTCTGATCTAGCGGATTGAGCAAAGAAATGATCTCGGTGAACGGGGGCGCCGTGGAGCCTTCGGCGAAGTTCCACACACTGGCCAGCTCTGGCGACCCGATCGTCGTGGTCGCCCCTTTCGGTTCCGTGCCGAAGAAAATCGAGCGCTCGGCGATGACCGGTGCGCTGGCATCGAGGCGGACCCCAAACGAGCTCAGGTCTGTGAAGAGGTTCAGGAACACGCCCAGTCGGCTCGTTGGGGCCAGGGTCTGGGTGATCGTGGACGTGTTGCCCGCGGTGTCATAGATGGTGATATCGGCGGATACCGACGAATCGTTCGGATTCTGGATGAGCAGCCACGTATCGGCAGGCCGGCCAAGGGCCAGCGTGCCGCCTTCGGCGAAGAACCAGGTCGGCGAGGCGCTCTGTACCCCAGGAACCACGGTTGCCGCGTTGCCCGGAAATCGATACATGGCCCGCTCGACGATGATCGGCAGGTCGCTCTCCACACGGGTCGAGAAGGCGGCGTCGGGCAATACCTGGTTCACGAAGATGCTGGTGCGCGAGCCCGCCGGCAGCTCGATGGCCTGCGTTTCCGTGCCACCGCCCTCCAGCACATATGTTATCGTCGCCGTCGCGTTCTGCGCGTTCGGATTCTGCAACAGCAGCCAGGTATGAAACGGCGTGACCGTGGCCCCCTCGGCGAAAAGCCAGAGCCTGGCGGGGGAGCTTATCCCGATCACATCGTCGCCATCGAAGGAGACGTACATCGCCCGCTCGGCGAGGACCGGCTGATCTGCGTCGATGCGCGTGCTGAAGGCCTGATTGGGCAGAATATGATTGGCAAGAAGGCTGAACCGCGAAGTCGGGCGGGCCGTGAAGGTGCGAACCGTCGTGCCCCCGCCGGCTAACTGGAATGTGAACGTGAGTGTCGCCTGGTTCGGTCCGGGGTTTTGGACCAGGAACCAGGTATCGAATGGCGGCGCGGTCGCGCCCTCCGCGAAGAAGAGCGTTGTCACCGGCGGTGCCAGCTCTGTCAGAATGAAGCTGGCCGGCGGCGTCTCCTGAGCCGTGGCGCGATCGATCGCGAAAACGTCGACCGGGCCGAAGCGAAGCTCGCCGGCCAACTGCGGACTCGGCATCACAAAGGAGCCCCTTATCCCTCCACTCGGGTCCGCGACTACCTCGGCGACGATGATGCCGAGCCCCTGAACCATAGCGACCGTGACCCGACCACCAGGCGTGAACCCCGAGCCGACGAAACGTACTTCAGTTCCTGGCGGCCCAGATGTGGGCGACAGGGTCAGCGCGGGCAAAGCCGCGAAGGTGAATGCCCAGGGACCGTCTGCGGTCCCCGCGTAGAGCGTCTGCGGGGCAGCGCGATCGACGGTAAGGCTGAAGACGTCGCGATTCCCCAACGAATCGTTCATCGTTATCCAGTTGACGCCCCCGTCAGTGCTGCGAATCACCCCCTCATTCTGGGTCGCGCCGAATACGATCTTGGCATCGAGCGGATTCGGCAGGATGTCTCGCACGGCCACGTCGCCCAGTTCCTCGCTAACGCGGGTCCAGGTAAGCCCGGCATCTCCGCTGCGAAAAACGCCGATCAGGCCCGCGAAGAACGCCACCGCGCCCGGCGCGGCCGGCGGCGCGAAGGCGACATCGAACACGGGATCGAGCCCGTCGAGCACCAGCGTCCAGGCTCCTCCGGCGTTCGTCGAGCGGAATATCTTGCCGGTTCCTCCTTCGGTCACTCCACCGGCCAGGATGTTGCTCGTATTCTCCGCATTGACGGCGATGCCGGTCAGGTCGGTGTTCTCGATGCCACCAAAGGATAGCGACCAGGTGATGCCACCGTCGGTCGTTTTTCTCACAGGGGGCGCTCCGGCTGCGTAAATGATCCCAGCGTTGGTCGGGTCGACGCCGAAAGCGTTGGCGAACCCCGGCGATTGGCGTGTCCAGGTTTCGCCCCGGTCTGTGCTGCGGTATATGCCGGCGGTCTCTTCGCCGACGGCGGCCCCTCTGCCGGTCGCGGCGAGGATGACGCCGGGATTGGTCGGATTGACGGTGATGGCGTTGACGAAGAGATTGGCCAGACCGTTGTTAACCCCCGTCCAGGTCTGGCCGCCATCGGTGCTGCGAAAGATGCCGTTGCCGTTTGTCCCGGCGAACAGAATCGTCGGATCGGTCGGGTCGGCTGCCAGGGATTCAATGCGCATACCCGTTAGATCGACCATCGTCCAGACGCCGAGCCCCGCTCGCACCGTCGGTGCAAATGAGAAGAGAGCTAGAGATAAGACTATGGCGAGGCAAACGCCCCTGTAAGTCGCCCTCGATGTGCCTTCGCGACGCATCAGTTCCCCCTTGCAAGACTGTTCAAACATAAAGGTCAGGCAGCAAGATGCATGCCAGGGGGTCGTCTGCGCCAATAAGCATGGCACGCGGCTTGCACGATTAAGGTGCGATCTGCAAGATGTCCATGCAGGTTCACCTGTAGCCCAGCAAAGGACATCGTTGCTCGGCATACTCACATTTCGGGGAGGATAATCATGGCGGTTGAACAAAGACAGACGGGATCGCTGCTGTTGCACGGTGTCGTTGGTGGCATTATTGCGGGCCTCGTCTTTGCCTTGTTCGAGATGGTAGTGGCGATGGTGATGGGGATCTCCTTCTTCGACCCACTCAGATTGATCGGGTCAATGGTCCTCGGGGTGGAGGCTCTCGATCCCACCTATCCGCTGGCTACCGCGGCGATAGTTGGCGCAGTCATACACCTGATTCTCTCGGCCATCTACGGCGTGATCTTCGTCTACCTGCTCGCCTACACCAGCCAGCTAACTAGTTCCACCGGTCTACTGCTGCTTTACGGCTCGCTCTTTGGTCTGGCCCTGTGGATCGTCAACTTTCTCATCATCGCGCCCTTCGTCTGGCCGCAATTCACAATGGTCGACCAGTTCTGGATGGGCTTCGTGGCTCACACCTTTTTCTTTGGCACGGTCCTCGGCGGCTACTTCGCGGCGGTGAGGCCTGGTGGGGTCACAACGGCGGCGCTGTAACAACTTTCTGGCGTCGGCGCGTTTGAAGGTAGCCGATCCTGACCTCGAAGGGGTCGGCTACAACTTTCGAGGAGGCAATCCAGGACCAGGTCACTGAGGGATGTAAATCAACCCCAGCAATGCACCAAACAATATGTGCAGTCCCAGACTGAGTGCGGCCGGGCGGATAGACTTCGTCTCGTGGCCGAATACGCCTGCCCCCATCATGGGCATCGCGATGAGCATCGCCAATCCGAGCCAGACGACGATCCCGAAAATCACCCCACCAAGGATATCCCCCCAAAGTGTCAGTATGGGGATTCCTACCAGTGGCAGGAATGGCCAGACGAAGGCGGCGTAGGCCAGGCCCAGGAGGGCGCTATCGATCAGGTGGAAGATCATCCCTACCGCCCACCATCCCGGCTTCTCGCCGCCCACGTATTTCATACCTGTGTGCCCGAAGTCCAGCCGAACCATACCGATGACCGTTTCCAGCCAGTAGGCTCCAAGGGCCATAACATATCCGGCGGCGAACCCTGCGAGGACTGCGAGCCAGAAATCCACGTAATCCCACATTCTAACGCTTCCTATCCCCTGTCGGTACCAATTCCTATGATGGGTAGTGGGTAAGCCCTATCTCCAGCACGTACCTCTATGGTCACATCGCCCTGGCACCGAATCATCTCTACTTTACTATCGGCCCCCACCCCGCTGAAGTGCAGGTCCACCTTGCCTTGGAATACGGTGAAGTTCCGCAGGGTTAGCTCGGGGAGCCAATCGGGCAAAGTCGGCGACACGACAAGCCGACGATGCACCGGGTCTGGCTCCAGGCCGAGCGTTGCCCTGAGCAACATGAAGATGCTTCCAGCAGCCCAGGCTTGCGGCAGGTTTGCCTCGGCGTATGGCACCGGAGCATTACCTGGCCTGCGAGCTATGCCGGCGAATACCTCGGGTAAGGAGTTGCGCCGGTAACTGGCGGCGGCGTCGAAAAGGCCCTCGGCGATGCGGTTCGAATGTTGCCAGAATCCATATCGTTTGAGCCCGAGTGCGATGATCGCGTTGTCATGCGGCCAGACCGAGCCTCGCTGGTAAGACACCGGATCGAACGCGGGATTGGCGGCGCTGAGCGTCCGGATACCCCATCCAGAGAACATATCGTTCGAGAGCAATCGGTTAGCCAGACGTTCTGCTCGCTCCAGCGGGACGATTCCCGACCATAGGAGATGGCCTGCGTTTGACGCCACAGTCTCAACTCGCTGCTTGCGCGGGTCAAGCCCGAAGGCATAGGTGCCTTCGCTCTCAAGCCAGAATGCCCTGTTGAAGCGCTCGAACAGGTCCTTCGCACGCCGAGCGTAGCCCGCGCCTTCCTCGCTACGCCCAAGCGTTCGTGCGATGTCGGCCATACGTAGCAGGGCATCGTAGTAGTATCCTTGCACTTCGCAGATGGCAATTGGCGGCTCGACCAATGAGCCATCGGGATAGACAACAGCGTCGAAAGCGTCCTTCCAGCCCTGGTTGCGGTATCCCTTTGGCGACGTCGGACGGTATTCGACGAAGCCGTCGCCGTCGATATCACCGTAACGGTTGGCCCAGGCCAGGCAGGCCGCGGCGGGGGCGTAGAAGCGCTCCAACAGCTTACGGTCAGCCGTGAAGCGGTACAGCTCGTGGAGCAGAATGACGTAGAGGAGCGGCGCATCGACGGTCCCATAGTAGGGGGTGTGAGGGATCTTGCCCAGAGCCGCCAGCTCACCTCGGCGCAGCTCGTGGGGGAGCTTGCCCGGCTCCTCTTCCGTCCAGCGGTCGATCTTTTTGCCTTGAAGCTGCGCCAGCCGGTCCAGGACACCAGCCCCAAAGGGACAGTATGCGGTCAGCGTCTGCAAGGCGGTGATCAGGGCGTCACGACCGAAGACAGCCGCGTACCACGGCACGCCGGCGGCAGGGAACCAGCGGCCGTTTTCTTCCTCCAGCCGCAGCGATCCTATATCCGCCACCGCCTGCTCATATGTGCGCTCAACTTGTATCGCTGGGGTCTGCAGATGCGCCGTCTCTGACCGCCACTTTTTCAAGTCGGCGTCAAGAGCTTCCAGCGTATGCGCGTGGGCGTGGCCCGGGGCTGGCCTATCCTCGAAGTGGATCTCAAGGCAGGCATGCCAGACACTACCATTAGCAAGCTCGACGAGGAACGTCATTGCGCCCAGGCTATGGATAGGTGGACTGGTGTAACCCCGGAACCTGCACGTTAGCACGCGGCTAAAGTCGCCTTTGCGATAGTGTATAGCAAGTGTAGCAGTCTTTGCGTCCCAACGGGTCTGCGCGATGCGCGGGACAAGACGCTCGATCTCACGAACCTGGAAGATATCGGCGAAGTCGCTACCTATGTTCATGACAAGCGTGAGCTGCACCGGCTTCGCGGCGTAGTTAGTGATCTCGATGTCTTCATGTACTCCTTCTTGAATGAAGCGACTGACCTTGAGCAGCAAGCTGTTTTCGGGGATCAGATTCGGCGCCGTCCCGATCCGTGGGTTAGTGTAGAAAAAGGCCTGGGCGAAGTAAAAGGGCCGGCTCAGGCCAAGGAAGCTCGGCTCGAAGCCGTTTAGCGTCAGGCGATAGGTCGAGACGTAGCGCGTATCGTTGCTATAGAGTCCCGTCCGTTCTTCCCCAATCCATCCTTGTTGGTCCGTCACCAGCAGTGTATTCTTGTAATGAATCGTGATGTAGCGCTGGCTCAGCGAGAGATCAGTCATTGCACATTTCCCAACGAGACGACACGGCGGAGTAGGAAACGACTTTGGGCAGGCGCAACCCACACCGCCGGAGATGAACGAAACGACTCGACATGACTCTTCTGCAATAAGTGTGCCTCTTCCCAACCTGTGTGTAGCCTGTTTGGCACGCTTTCTGCTCGACTGGTAAAGGGGGACGAAATGAAAGCAGGGCCGGACTTTGATAGGAAAACGAAGCTCCTCGATGACTTGCGGCGCGAGATGAAGGAGGCCTCGCTGCCTCCCTGCGAATCCCCGCAGGGCCTGGTGTTCGGCGAGGGCCAGAGCGCCGCTCGCCTGGCCATTATCGGCGAAGCTCCAGGGCAACAAGAGGCAGAGAGTGGCCGTCCGTTTGTCGGCAGAGCCGGGCAACTGCTGCGGCGAACCCTGGCGGAGGCTGGCATCCCGCTCGACCAGGTCTGGATATCGAATGTAGTCAAGTGTCGCCCGACGGCCGTGCAAGCCGGCCGCGTCGCCAACCGTGCGCCGACCACCCTGGAGGCTTCGCTATGGACGCCTTGGCTGATAAAGGAGCTCGACATCCTGCGTCCGCCGCTAGTCCTCGCCCTGGGCAATCTAGCGGCGGGTGTGCTCATCCATAAGGGCTTCAAGATGACCGAGGAGCGCGGCCGCTGGTTTCCAGGCCCCTTCGCCTCGGCCGTTTTGGCGACCTACCACCCGTCCTATGTCTTACGTCAGACAGGGCCACAGGGAGCGATCGTGCGCCAGCGATTTCGCGCCGACCTCGCCGCGGTCGCGGCGCGCCTCAAGCCCGGACCTGAGCGCTATCCTGCTTAGATTTGTTCCTGGTGTAAAATGCCCCCTTAGTGGTCCTTGAAAGAAGGTTCTCTGGCCGCCTGGGGGGCGGGGGAATGGCCATCTCCGCCTCAAGACCTATTTGGCCATGGCCGATACGATCGAAACCCCTCCCGAGAACGGTAGATCGGTCCTTTTGCAATCGCCGAAGCCGGCATCCGATAGCCATCCTGTGATCTCCGGGTAGCCATATGTGCGCGTGCCGTAAGCCATGAACATCAATATCTTGCCCTTGCCAAACAGCGCCCAGCCGTGCATAATGTGTAGGGGCCGCGAAGCAAAAGGCTTGACCGTCGGGGGGCACGATGATCGTCATCAGGGATCTCAAGAAAGTTTACATAATGGGCGAGATCGAGGTTCACGCCCTGCGAGGTGTCTCGCTGATGGTCAAGAGCGGCGAACTGGTGTCGATCATGGGTCCCTCGGGCTCGGGTAAGTCCACC
>JACPRP010000049.1 GCA_016189905.1 Chloroflexota bacterium
ACAAATGACTAGTTAAATACCTATCCAAATAGATAGGTATCGGCCCTATAGCGGTTTGTGTTTGGACATAGCTAGGTTGTGCTCTTTCGAAGAGTGCGCCAGTTGCCATTCCATAGGGGTTCGATAAGCTTTTGCATGGTTGCCATGGGGAAGGGTGTCACGTACTGGCGGAAAATGTACGGAGGTCGCAGGACTTGCCGCTATCTGTTTGAAGGATTATGCACTAAGCCCTGGGTCGTGGCGTAGGCAGCCACCTGAGCGCGATTTCTCAGGTGCAGCTTCTGCATAATGTTCCCCAGGTGATACTTCACGGTATTCTCGGTGACATTCAGCGCCGAAGCTATCTCCTTGTTTGACGCCCCGACGGCTACCAGTCTAAGTATCTCATGCTCCCTCTTCGTCAGCTCGCCCTCGGAAGCCGTGCCTTCGTCTCGCCGGTTGGTCTGGCGAGCAAACTCCTTGATGATCTTTGCGGTCAAAAAGGGAGCGATAGCGGCTTCTTTCTTTTTGAGCCCACCGAGGAGATCGAAGAACTCGTCGGCTTTGAGGTTCTTTAGCAGATAGCCGTCGGCACCACTCTTGAGAGCCTCGAAAAGGTCTTCGTCGTCTTCGGAGACGGTCAACACGACAATGGTGATCTCAGGCAGCTCAGCCTTGATGAGTCGTGTCGCTTCCAGGCCGTTGCAGCGAGGCATCTGGATATCCATCAAGATCAAGTCCGGCTTCAGTTTGCGGGCCTTATCGATCGCCTCCAGCCCATCGCTGGCCTCGTCGACAACTTCGACGTTGTTTGCGACGAGGAGACTGGCGATGCCGTTGCGCACCAGAGCGTGGTCGTCTACTAGCAATACTTTCACGTCACTGCCCCCTGATTCTGTGGAACTCTTAGGGTCACTCTGGTTCCCCGGTCCGGCTCGGATACTATTTCCAGAGTTCCCTTGATGGCCTCAGCCCTCTCCTTCATCGTCTGCAGGCCAAACTTAGGCCTGTTCTCCCGTCTGATATGGGCAACGTCGAATCCTTGGCCGTCGTCCTCGACGACGATCTCGACGGCCTTTTCCTCGGCGGTGATGCGAACCCAGGCGTGGTGCGCTTTAGCGTGCTTTCTCACATTCGTGAGGGACTCCTGGATGATGCGCATAATCTGAACCTCGGTGTCGGAAGGAAGATACGGTAGCGCACGGTCGTCGATCTCCAATTCGGCCTTGACTGTGCCGATCTGGCTGTAGCGCGCAAGATACTCCCTGAGCGAAGGTATCATCCCTCTCTGGAACGAGGTCGTGCTCCGCAGTCCGAGGATCAGGTCACGAACGTCCGCGTACATCTCCTGGGCTGTTTCCTCCAGTTCTTTGAGGTGAGCCTCAGCCTGCTCAAGCTGCCCGGTCGACAGAAACTTCTGCACCGCCTGCGTCTTGACGCTGAAATAGCTCAGCACCTGGGCGAGCCCATCGTGCATCTCCCTGGCGATTCTTTCCCTTTCCTCCAAGGTGGCTATGCCCTGCACCCGTTCGTGCAGTCGAGCGTTCTCGATCGCCGTCGCTATCTGGTGTCCTGTGTTGAACATAAGCTGCACGTCCTCGCTCGTAAAGCGGCGTGGCTCCAACGTGAAGATGCTGAAAACCCCCACGACAGCGTCTTTCGCTATAAGAGGGACGCAGACCAGGGAATGGAACCTGGCGTCCCGCGTCCTCGGTCGCAGCAGCCTGGCGTCTCGCGAAATATCCTCGACCACTATCGGTTCTCTGGACGCCGCCGCCTCCCCAACCAGCCCTTCTCCTATTTGGAATCTCGTCTTTTCTGTCAAAGCCTCGATAAAGGCGCCTGCCCGCACTCTTTGCACCAGTTCCTGGGTCGGCTCGTCCAGAAGGAATATCTCGCCTGCATCGGCTGCGGTTACCTGAAGAACCTTATCCAAAGCGCGATAAAGGATAACGTCCAGGTTCAGCGACTCGCTCACGGCCTGGGCCACACTGTTCAGGGCGATGAGTTCCTCATTGCGGCGCAGCAGCTCTTTCTGCATCCCCTCGATGATGCCAAAAACAACCCGCGAAAAGAAGAAGGCGCCCACCAGCGTGACGACGAGAATCGCCACGTTTCCGATGAACATCGACTCGTCCTCGACCAGCAACGTGTGCCTGATGCCTTCGATCAGCCCGATAGATACGGCCGGCGCCACTACGGCGATTGTCTTGAGCGTCCTCAAGGTCATGTCGTCGCTTCTTTCTTATTTGGGTTCAAACCACTTAGGATTATAGAGCGTTGCCCAGTTATGGCGCAAGAATACTACTTCGAGACCAGCATAACTTGCGAGCGATGTGCTGGTCGGTTTGGCTATTGACACGTTACCACGACGTTGCTAAAATGGCCGCACTATGTGTAGTGCGGCCTATCGGCCTCACGAAAGGAGGGCTCAAAGTGGATGTCGATGCCCTGTTGGACGTAATGCGCCATCGGCGGACCGTGCGGCTCTACCGTCAGGATCCGGTTTCGGACGAGCAGATCGAGAAGATCATCGAGGCTGCCAGATGGGCACCCTCCGGAGCCAACACGCAGCCCTGCGAGTTCGTCGTCGTGCGGGACCGCGACAAGATCTCCGCTCTAGCTGATCTCTGGATCGAATGGAACCGATTGACCATAGAGAACGATCCTACTTTCCATCCGACTAAGAAGGAGTATCTCAAGATCATCCCGGTGATCATCGCCGTCCTGGGCGATAGTCGCTGCCGGCGCGTGATGCCGCGCATCGATGCCGAGAGCCCGCACATCATCTACCAGCACTCGATGGCGGCCGCGATCCAAAACATGCACCTCGCCGCCGCCGCGCAGGGGCTTGGCAGCGTATGGCTTTCAGCCGAGCCGTTTATGCAAGAGCCGATCAGGGAACTGCTGAACATTCCACCGATCTTCGACGTTCCCGTGGTGGTGCCCGTGGGATATCCCGTGAAGCAGCAGGAAGGTAGACGCCGCGAACTCGCTAAGATAGTTCATCACGATTCTTACGAAGCCAGCAAGCTGCGTGATGCGGCCGGGTTCGCCGAGTACCTCCCCTCCGACCGTGCCAGGCGTGCGCTCGAATAAGAAGGATCGAGCCTCCGAAGCAGCCAACGATAGAGCGAGCGTTTCATACTATTTCACGATGAGAACTTCGTATTTGTTTTGGCCCGCGTGGGGCACAATTTATCCGCAGATGCCATAGATGACGCAGATAATTGTTCTTCATCTGTGGCATCTAAGCTATCTGCGAATAGCTCCGCGAAATCCCTCGCCCCACATCGTGAATGCGGGTTCAGACCGACGCGGTTTTATAAACATATCAAACCGCGTCGGTCTCGTCGTCGGGGGTGCCTAGCGCCTTTCCGTGCCTTATGCCTGTCCTTCCGCAGAAGGATGTCTCCGTGTTGCCTCGTCCCCCCACAGTTCATTCACTTCGCCAGCCTTTCCCAGAAGCGCGTTGCGCCGCTCCAGCAGAGGCTTATGCAAAAACCTGGCACAGTTCTTGCAGAATCAATAAGCAAGGGCACGTTTTCGACCCTGTTTGTGTTCTCGATACCTTTCGTTCGTGCACAAATCAATAAGCTGAATCCCTTTTACACAGCGGTTTTTGCTAGGGTTTGTCTAACGGTAGGGCGCGCTCTCGATCGCTTTTCCGCCAGCTAAATGTTATCCCAAACTGCTGTAGGGAGCGGGGGACTCATTCTGGGGGTGAATTCCCGATTCATTCGGGATAGGGTGTCTCTTTCCATCCGAACCCAACAGCTAACCCCGTAGGCGTTTTCGGAAGAGGATGAGCTTTGGGTTGACCAGAGGCAAATGTCCTTTGGTCGGCTTTGTCTTAATAGGAGAATCGATGCGTCCGATTGCCAGAGCCGTTTTTCTTGACAGGGATGGCACGCTGATTCGCGATAAGAAGTACGCTTACAGACCGGAGGAAATCGAGCTCCTAGATGGGGTGCTCGCAGGCTTGAGAACGCTGCAGCAGGCCGATTTTCGTCTCCTCGTCATTACTAATCAGTCAGGTGTGGCTCGCGGTCTCTTCGAAGAGGAAGACGTCAGAGCTATGCACCGGTATCTTCGCGAGTTGTTGCTGCACGATGGGGTCGGAATCTCAGGCTTCTACTATTGCCCCCACCATCCTGATGGCTGCGTGCCTGCCTACGCGTTCAGGTGCCAGTGCCGCAAACCCGAGCCGGGCCTCATATTGCGGGCAAGCCTGGAACATGGCATCAGCCTACCAGATTCATGGCTCATCGGCGACTTTGTGACCGACGCCAGAGCCGGACTTGCGGCTGGCTGCAACACCATCCTGATTAACAACGGTCCTTACGCTATCGACGATCCTGCCGTTGGCTCTTTAACGATGGTGGCCAGGGATTTCACGCACGCGGCTAAAATAATACTCGACCACGAAATAGGTGAAGATGACGATGTGCAACCCAGTCGATATCGCGCGAAGGTTCACTCGGCTGCGGGCACTGGTAGTCGGCGATTCCTTGCTGGACAGCTATTACGAGGGCACGGCCGCGCGGCTAAGCCCTGAAGGACCAGTGCCCGTGGTCAAGGCCCGCCGAAAGATTTTCCTTCCCGGCGGCGCCGCTAATACGGCGGTGAATACCAGAAGTCTTGGCGCAGAGGTCAATTTCCTGTCGGTCGTCGGCGCCGACGATACCGCAAGAATCCTGAGAGCCGCTCTGGTGGAGCACGGGATTCCACTTGATTGCGTCCTGGAAGACAGTGTGAGGACCAGCGTCAACAAGCTCCGCATCATCGCCGATTCTCAGTTCACGGTGAGGTTTGACGAGGGCGATACCTGCGACTTGCGCAGAGAATCAGAAGACAGGCTCATCGCCAGCTTTCGTAAGTTGTCTGCCGACTGTGATGTCGTCATCGTCTCCGACTACCTTTGTGGCGTAGTTACGCCGCGATTCCTGGCTGAAATGGCGCGCCTGAACGAAGACGGCCATATGCTGATCGTCGGAGATTCCAAGGACCTCAAGTTCCATCAGTTCTCCAACGTAACGGTCGTCACGCCCAACCACATCGAAGCCCGCGACGCATCGCGCGTCAGGATGAAGGCTAACGAGGATATCAGCCTCGACGGCTATCTGGAGAAAGTGGGCTGGGACCTGCTTGCGCGAATCAGAACTCGGTCGGTGGTGGTGACGCTCGGCGCCGAGGGCGCGGTGTTATTTGAGCGGGGCAAGCCCCCACTCAAAGTCCGCGCGAGGCCCATCGAGAGCCCTCAGGCCATCGGCGCCGGCGATACTTTCACCGCCGCCCTGGGACTATCGCTCGCGGCGGGCGCGGATTCGCAAACGGCGATGGCTATCGCCACGGAAGCCGCGGCGATAGCCACTTCCAAGGAGCGCACAGCCGCCGTCACTCAGCAGGAGCTGTTGCAGAGACTTAGCCTGGTCGTTCCCGCGGGAACGACCAGGCCTGCCCAGGTGCTGGACGAGGTTGTCGAGAATTACCGGCGAGATGGCAAGAAGATCGTCTTCACCAATGGTTGTTTCGATATCCTTCACGGCGGCCACATCACTTACCTGCGCCAGGCTAAGGCTCTTGGCGACGTCCTGATCGTCGGCATCAATTCCGACGATAGCGTTCGCCGTCTGAAGGGTGAGAAGCGTCCGATCAACCCGCAGGAGGACCGCGCGAGCGTCGTCGCCGCGCTGGAGTACGTCGACCACGTCGTTCTATTTGATGAGGATACCCCCGAGCGGCTGATTCGTGAGATCAGGCCTCACGTTCACGTCAAAGGCGGAGATTACGAGGCCGAAAAGCTGCCCGAAGCCCAGGCTGTCAGGGACGTCGGCGGCAAGATAGCCATTATCCCATTGATTCAGGGGAAATCATCTTCACTCATTATTGAAACTATTGCGAGGATCACACGTCCTTAAGGGCCTATCCAAGAACGCAGAGCGGTCCGATACGCCGGACCGCCCGTGCTCCAGCGGCCCGACGCATCGGACCCAGCTACAGTTGTCGGTTGCCGGATAGGTTCTAAATTGAAAAGGCTCGGTTGAGAAGCGATATGGATACGCGATGGCGGCAAGCTAGTCGAATTCTGGCCATCAGACTCGATAGTCTCGGCGATGTGTTGCTCACGACGCCCGCAATTCACGCGATCAAGAAGACGCTGCCGCGCGCACACCTCACCCTGCTGGCGAGCCCAATCGGTGCGCAGGTTGGCCGACTTTGCCCTGACGTGGACGACGTCATCGTCTATAACGCGTCGTGGATGGATCCTCATCGGCTTCTCCCGCAGGATAGCGACCGAGAGATGTCGGCGATCCGAGCCCTGAAAGAAAGAAGCTTCGGCGGCGCGATCATATTCACGACGTACCGTCAGAGTCCGCTGCCGACCGCCTACCTCTGCTATCTCGCTGACATTCCACTGCGGCTCGGTGGCACCGCCGACGGCGCGGGAAGCCTTCTGACCACTCGCCATAAGCTGCCACCTGACCCGCTGCACGAGGTCGAACGCGGCCTCAACCTGGTCGCCGCCATCGGCGTGGTTACCAACGAAACGGACCTGGTGCTGCATGTAGGACAGGATGACGTCGATCTGATCCGGAGCGAGCTGTCGCGACGGGGTGTCGACGACGCCAGCCCTGTGGCGATCGTTCATCCGGGCTGCAACTTCCAGGCGCGAACCTACCCCTGGCGCAGCTACGTCGGCGTCGCCGACCTTCTCGTCGAACGCTTGGGCTGCCAGGTAGTGTTCACCGGCAGCCCAGACGAGCGTCCTTTGATAAACACGATTCGGTCCTGGATGAAGCAGGATGCCATATCGTTGGCCGGCGAAACAGACCTGAAGTGTCTGGCGGCTCTGATCAAGGCGGCGGACATCGTCGTCACCAACAACACTGGCCCGGCCCACGTCGCTGCGGCTATGAAAACGCCGGTCGTCGTGCTCTTCGCGCTGACGAATCCCCCCTGGCAATGGGGTCCGTGGATGGTTCGGCATCGTTTGCTCAACAAGCCTGTGCCGTGCAGCTATTGCTACAATCGCACGTGCCCCACGGGGCACGAATGCCTGGCTCTGGTTACGCCAGATGAAGTCGTGGCGGCCGCGCGCGAGCTTCTCGACGAGAGCGCTGGTTTGCGAGAAGAACGATGTTAGACAGGGATTGGGCTAATGCCAGGAATATCCTGGCCGTGCGTCTGGATAACATCGGCGACATCATTATGCTGGGTCCTTCATTGCGGACGATCAAGGATAATCTTCCTGATTGCCAGATCACCTTGCTGGCCAGCCCGGCCGGCACCCAGGCCGTGCCGCTGTTGTGGCCGGTAGATCGCGTCATTACCTGGCGTCCTGTCTGGCAGGATGTCGGGAACATGATGCCTGTCGATCCAGCGCGTGAACTGCAGCTTGTCGAGGCAATCGCCGAGGCCGATTTCGACGCGGCCATCGTCTTCACCAGCTTTTCGCAGAGCCCCTGGCCTCCCGCTTATATGTGCTATCTCGCGGAAATCCCGCTGCGCCTCGGCCAGTCGAAGGAGTTCGGCGGAAGCTTGCTCACCACCTGGATCAAAGCGCCTGACGACGCGATGCACCAGGTTGATAGGAATCTCTATCTGCTGGAACGGGCGGGCTTCGTCATCTCGAATCGTGCGCTCTTCGCGAGCATCTCGGAGTCGGCGAGGGAATCCATCGACCTGAAGCTGGCCTCAAAAGGGATCGAGCCAGGTGAGCCGTTTATTCTCGTACATCCCGGCGCAACGTGCAGCGCGCGCACCTATCCGTTCGCCCGCTGGAGCAGCGTCGTCCTCAATCTCGTCAGCTACAGCGGCCTGCCGGTGGTTATCAGCGGCAACGAGAAGGATGCGCGACGCTTGAAGCAGTCGGGACCTTCGGCGTGGAATGGCAGCGTCATCCTCGCCGGCCAGACGACAGTCGAACAGTACGCGTCCTTGATCGGCCGGGCCGCCATCGTGCTGACCGGGAACACGTCCGCGATGCATCTGGCCGATGCCGTCGGCAAGCCGAGCGTAATCCTGTTTTCGGGGACCGACCTGGAGTGTCAATGGAGGCCGCGTAACACGCCGTCTCGCACCTTGCGCCGCGAAACCCCGTGTATGCCTTGCTATTTGTTCACCTGCCCATTCAGTTTGCAGTGTCTCGACATCGAGCCTGAAGAGGTGGTCGAGGCGGCGCTCGATCTTTTGAACAAGAGACGCGTGGCACGAGAGGGGTGAACCGTGGATAGCGATATAAGATCTGCCTTGATCGGGCCGAAGCCGACCATCCAGAAGGTTGCCATCGTGCGCGCCTTGCATCTCGGTGACCTGCTTCTCGCCGTTCCGGCCTGGCGTGCCCTGCGCGCCGCCCTGCCCGACGCCGAGATTACGCTGGTCGGGCTTCCCTGGGCTAGAGAGTTCGTGCGACGCTTTTCGATATACATCGATCGCTTTGTCGAGTTCCCCGGCTACCCGGGGATGCTTGAAGCTGACATAGATGTGGCCAAGACCGATGCCTTTCTGCGCGATGCCCGGGCCTACGGCTACGATCTGGCAATTCAAATGCACGGTGATGGCTCGGTAAGCAACGACTTCGTCGTTCGCCTTGGGGCAAAGTATACTGTGGGCTACCGGCGCGATGATCGGTCTGGCGGCGGTCTCTCCTTGAGTCTGCTGTATCCCAATGGAATTAGAGAGGTGCTCAAGCATCTGCAGCTAATGGAGCTTCTGGGGGTGGCGGCTCGAGGAAGCCATCTGGAATTCCCTGTGACCGAGTCTGACGATGCCGAGCTCGAGCAGATCCCAGCGCTAAACAGTTTGCTTTGCGCGAGCACCATGTCTCAAAGGATCGCGTGCGCGCGTCCGTCCACCGATGCCCTGGCTGCCCTATCGACCGTTTCCCGTCAGCTTGGCCCCGTTCGGCCGCCGCTTCTGGTCGGCATCCACCCTGGCGCGCGCCCTCCCGCTAGGCGATGGCTGCCCAAGCGGTTTGCCGCCGTCGCCGACGGCATCGCCCAGCGTTACTCTACCAGAACCATCATCCTGGCCGGCCCGGGTGAGGAATCGATAGCCGAAATGGTGCGCGCGCATATGAGATCACCGGCCGCGAGCGCGGCCGGAAGCCTGACCATCGGCGGGCTTGCCGCGCTCATCGGCAGGCTCGACCTGCTTCTGGCTAACGATAGCGGGCCGGCCCATCTGGCCGAGGCTGTTGGGACGAAGAGTATCGTCTTCTTTGGCCCGGCCGATCCAGCCCGTTGGGCGCCCTTAGATCAGACCATGAACCGGATCATCTATAAGAAAGTCGATTGCAGCCCCTGCCCATATTGGGAATGTCCTATCGATCATCGATGCTTGCAGCGGATTCGCAGCGGCGAGGTACTCGCCGTGGCCGACGCGCTGCTTTCGCCAGGCGGGAACGGCGTCGGTCAGACACGCGAGGCACTGAAGGGAGGGTGAAGATGAACAGAGACAGGCTCAAAATTCTAGTATGGCACATTCACGGAACGTATCTCAATTGTATGGTCCAGGCCCCCCACGACTTCTACCTGCCCATCAAGACCGGCAGACCGGAAGGCTACGGAGGGCGAGGACGAACTTTTGAATGGCCTGACAACGCCATCGAAGTGCCAGCCGAAGCAGTGAGGGACCTCGATCTGGACCTTATCGTGTACCAGACGCCAAAGAATTACTTCGAGGACCAGTACGAGATTCTTTCGGAGGCCCAGCGGCGACTGCCCAGGATATATCTCGAGCATAACACGCCGAAAGGACACCCGACCGATACCCTGCACCCGATGGCCGAAGAGAACGTATTGCTCGTGCACGTGACGCATTTCAACGCCCTGATGTGGGACTCGGGCCACTGCGCCACGAGAGTGATCGAGCATGCTGCGCTGCCCCATCCTGACATCAAGTATCGTGGCGAGCTTGACAGGGGGATCGTCGTGGTCAACGGCATCGAGCGGCGCCGCCGCATCGCGGGACTGGACGTCTGGCAGCGGGTGCGAGAGCGTGTGCCCGTCGACCTGGTTGGCATGGATGCCGAAAGAGTTGGCGGCGTCGGCGACTTCCCACAGCGTGAGCTTCTCGCTCGGGAGGCGGATTACCGCTTCTTCTTCAATCCAATTCGTTACACCAGCCTGCCGCTTGCCGTCGTCGAGGCGATGATGATCGGCCTGCCCATCGTGGCACTCGCGACGACCGAATTGCCCACCGTCATTTTCGACGGATTCAACGGTTTCATCTCAAACGACATAAACCTTCTCGTCGAGCGCATGTGCCTGCTACTCAAAGACAGAAGCGAGGCAGAACGCCTGGGGCGGAATGCCAGGAATGTTGCCGAAGAAAGGTTCAACATAGCCAGATTTGTAAGAGATTGGGACGACGCCTTTCGCCAGGTTGTCTGATCACGTATTAGCGGACATATGGAGGCCTGAGGAATGAAGAAACCACGGATCGCGATGCTCAGCGAACACGCCAGTCCACTCGCTTTACTTGGGGGAGAGGATGCGGGCGGACAGAACGTCTACGTTAGCGAGGTCAGCACGAACGTATCGGCGCTTGGCTTTCAGGTGGACGTTTTCACGAGACAGGACAGCGAGAAGGCGCAGGAGATCAACGAATGGGCCAAGGGGGTCAGGGTCATCAACCTCCGCGCCGGCCCAGCGACGTTCCTCAAAAAAGATGAGCTTTGGGTCCATATGCCGCAGTTCTACGATAGCTTGCTCAGCTTCGCTCATAAACAGCGCATCAAGTACGACTTGATCCACGCGAACTTCTGGATGTCTGGCTCTGTCGCCTGCGACCTGAGGCGAGAATGGGCGGTGCCGTTTGTCGAGATCTTTCACGCCCTGGGCAGGATCAAGCGTCTCTATCAGGGGGAGGCGGATACCAGCCCCGAAGATCGAATCGACGTCGAAAACAGGGTCGTCGACACGGCTGACGTGATCATCGCTCAGTGTCCTGCCGAAAAAGAGGAGCTCGTCGAGCTTTATGGAGCCGACGAGGAGAGGATCTCGATCGTTCCCAGCGCTGTCGATACCGACGTGTTCAAGCCTGTACCTAAAAGACAGGCGCGCAAGACCCTTGGGCTCAATCCGAACGACAAGATACTTGTGTACGTCGGCAGGCTGCTCCCTAGAAAAGCCATCGACGACATCGTCTACGCACTGGCCATTCTTGCCCAGAGGACGCCCCGTGTTCCTCGTTTGCTAATTGTCGGCGGAGAAACAGAGCACGTCTCGCCCGAAAACCACGAAGAGGTGCGGCGTCTCGCCGGGATCGCGGCGAGCCTGGGGGTCGGCCATCTCCTGACGTTCATCGGCCGGCGCCGCCATGTCGTCTTGAAATACTATTACTCAGCGGCGGACGTGTGTGTATCGACGCCGTGGTACGAGCCTTTCGGTCTTGTCCCTCTCGAGGCGATGGCTTGCGGCACGCCGATGGTGGTATCCGAAGTCGGGGGCATGAAGTTCACGGTTCAAGATGGGAAGACCGGCTTCCACGTGCCACCCAAGGACCCGGCCGCGCTGGCGGCGAAGCTGGAGCTTCTGCTGAACGATGGCATCCTCCGCGAGACGATGGGCCGTCGCGCCCGAGAACGGGTTCAGGAATCGTTCACGTGGCGCCAGGTTGCCAAGAGAATGGCCTTGATTTACGATCAATTGCTCTCTGCGCAGTTGGCCCGCGACCGGGTCCCGGGAGCGCACGAGGCCGGATACGCATCCTTCGGCCCGGCGTCGTTTGGTCAGGACCTGTAGCCGATGGAAAGGCTCCTCGACGTCCTCATCCCTACCTGTGATCGCAAGACGGGGCTGGCCATTGTCCTGACCAGTCTCCTCGGACAGACGTTCAAAGATTTCAATGTGATAGTCTCGGATCAGACCCAGGATGACGACTATCTGGAAAGCGTTGAGATTCAAACGATTCGTCGTGCCTTCGAGATACGTTGCGGCGACGTCCGTCTCTTGAAGCATCTGCCGCGAAAGGGGATGGCCGAGCAGCGCCATTTTCTGCTTTCTCAAAGCAGCGCTCCTTACGTTCAGTTTCTCGACGACGATCTATTGCTCGAGCCGGAGGTGCTGGAGCGCATGATCACGGTGCTACGAGACGAGAAGTGCGGCTTTGTCGGCTGCTGCGCCATCGGCCTGAGCTACATCCACGACGTGCGGCCGCACCAGCACAACATCGAGCCCTGGGATGGCAGGGTCCAGCCCGAGCCATTCACCTGGGAGACCATCCCATGGGACCGTCACAAAGTACACAACGCCGCCAACGCCTATCATCTGGCCCAGAAGTTCGCGCCAGATGGCAGGCCATTCAGGTACAAAGTGGCCTGGGTCGGCGCCAATGTCATGTACGACCGGGCGAAGCTCGTCGACGTCGGCGGCTTTTCCTGGTGGCCCATGCTTCCCCCAGAGCACGCCGGCGAAGAGGTCATGGCCCAGTTTCTGTTGCTGCGCAAGCACGGCGGCTGCGGCATACTTCCCAGCGCGACGTATCATCTCGAGCTGCCGACCCTGGTGGATAACAGAGAGGTGAACGCCACATCTTTGTTCCAGAAGCTTTCGGAGAATGGAGGCCAAAATGATCGATCTAGCGGGTAAAGTAGTTGCCGTTACCGGCGCGGGCAGAGGACTGGGAGAGGCCACGGCCCTGGCCTTTGCCGCGGCAAAGGTGCGTGTGGCGTGCATCGACCTCGACGCCAACGCCGCCGAAGTGGTCGCGCGGCGAATTCGCCACGATTCCGGCGAGGCGCTCGCGCTGGCCCTCGACGTGAGCGATGCTGCTCAGGTGGGCAGCGCCGTGGACAGGATAGTGCGGCAATTCGGGCGTCTAGATTTCCTGGTCAACAACGCCGGGATCGACTACACATTCTCGATCGAAGACCTCACCGCGGAGCAATGGGATAGGGTGTTAGCCGTCAACCTACGGGCGCCCTTCCTGTGGTCCAAGGCCGCGCTATCAGTCATGAAAGGCCAGGGTGGGGGACACATCGTCAACATCTCCTCTACCGCCGGCAAGCGAGCCTGGGCCAACGCGGCCGCCTATCACGCCTCGAAATGGGGGTTGATCGGCTTCACCCGCGCTCTCGGCGTCGAGGGCCGGCCCCATAACGTTCGCGCCTCGCTCATCGTGCCCGGAGGCATGCAAACCCCGTTCTTCGATAGGCTCGACGTCAAACCCGATCCCCGCAACCTGCAGGCCCCCGACAACGTAGCCCGGCTGATCGTCTACACCGTCTCCGTCCCCATCGACTCAGCCATCCAGGAGGTCATCATCACCCCGCTCACCGAGACCTCCTGGCCCTAAGCCGCGTTGACACGGCTACTACGCCGAGCCGCCAAATGTTCGTCAAGCTGGTAGTGTGGCCAAGACCGACGCGGTTTCGAAAACCGCGTCGGTCTAATCCCCGACGGACGTCAACGTCAATTGCAAATTACCTACCGTATCATCGCTACCTGAAGGCAGCAAACATTGTCCCCCGCTGGACTGGGCGGGGGCTAAGCCCCCGTGCTATAGGTAGCCACATCCAAATGCAAACTGCTTTGGAGGCTAAAGAGATGTAGATAATGGGCAGCTTCCCCACCGCTAGCTCTTCTTTTGGACAGACTCAATTACCTCCCGAGCAGCCTGCAAGCGCGCTATGCGCGCACCAAGGGCCGTCTTGAGCTTTCTGAGTTGCTGGCCGTTCGATCTGGCTAGCTGGCGAATCATCCAGCTCAGGTCGTCGAGCGCGTCTGCCATATCGAGCGCCGGATCGCGCTTCATCTCGTGCGAGGTCACTCCCCCTGAGCCAGCGCCTGTTTTCTGGCGCAGCTCTCTGAATCTGATGCCCAATGGGCCTGGTGGCCACCCCGCTCCCCCGAGCTCGCCGACAATGCCCAGGTCGGGTATCACGCTCCGAGGTATGTCAACTTCCAGAATGCCGTCGGGCGTGATGTCGAGGCCTGAGTCGATTTCACGTCCAGGCCACGTGATCGTTGGCCCAGTAATCTCGCCCACAACGGCGTACGTTGCCACGGCCCAGAAGTCCACGTTAGGAGGTTGTCCGGATCCGTCCTGTTTGCGAATCCTGAGCACCGTGCCGTCGATCTCGTTATCTGAGCCGCGCAGGACCCGCCACGAGTGAAACGGCACGCCAGCTTCATCCGGCTTGGCCGTTATGGTTATGTCGGGCCATTCATCTGTGTATACGCTTCTGCCCTCTTCCCTGATCGCGTCTTGCGGTGAGACTGAGAGGATGGGACCGTCCTCCAGGATATCACAATCGCCACTGGCGGTGGGCACAACAGCATAAGCCGTGACCGTTGGCCGATAATCCGCGTCGGCGACGGTTGTGCTCAGCGCGTACCAGCCGGTCAAAGTGAAATCCGTGGCGCCGACGCTTTCCCAATCGAACTGACGGTCCTCGATCAGCTCTGGTATGCCGTTCTGCGAGATGTGGGAAGACCCATAATAGTACCAGAACTCTGGAAAGCCGTTCTGGTCGAGCACGAGATCGTCGTTATCATCCGTCACGGGTATCCGCAGCGGGAATTCGTACTGCCACGCGGCATAGTTTTGCAAGGGATTCGGATTACGCTCCAGCTCTACACCCCCGGGTCCCCATACGCGTTTGACAATGGTGATTTCAGGCACGCCCTTTCCCCCTTCAGTAGATTCAATCTCGCGAAAACCCGCTTGACGCTTCGATCCAGCCAGCCAGGCAGAATTATATCAACGCGCATAGGCGCCGTCAAGCCTACCTGGTTGAAGGCCTAGGACGCCTGAGACCGACGCGGTTTCGAAAACCGCGTCGGTCTAGACTTACCTCCTGGGAAAGCGGCACAGATTTTGCTACTCTACGGCGAAAGTTAGAAAAGGTCGGCAGATCGTCTATTTACTCGCAGCCTTATTGATGGTAGAATGTTTGTTTAGTAAGCGGATCTCCGAGGCCTTTTGGGGTATCTGTTTAGACTGTTATCTTGAGTGTGGCGAAGGAATCATCTTTACGAAGAGCGAGCGCCTTCGCCTTTCCGTAGAAGGGCTCAGGACGACGGGCGTCACCCATTATTTAGAGTTGCCTTCTGGAACATAGAGGATCGACGTCGATTCTGGCTTGGGATACTTCGCTGTGGAGGATCTGGAGGTTGGCTTCGAGAGAGAATGTTGTCGAGCGCGTGAAGGTGACTGATGGGGGGCGGAAGCTTGGCGCGAAAGCACACGCATCTGGCGAAAAGACGGCGAACGTCGAGGTTGGCTCGGACGGCGCACAACATTCGCTGGCTTACGGCAGAGCGCCCGGTTTGCGATCCCTGCCGGGCATGGTTTGCCGTATACGCTCCATCTTTGCGCCTGCCGCTATCAGCGACGCCGTCGGCGGGATCTTCGTGCCTGTTTCAGCCTTTGTGGTGGTCTCAGCATCGCTTCTTCTTTTTGCCGCGATCGTCGGCGCTTCGCCGCACGTGGCCGGCGAGGTTACCCTGCCAAGCTATGTGCTGCGTCCAGAGCTGGAGGAGTGGGAAGAGACCTTCTTTAGCCCCTGGCAGCACTGGGACGGCCTGTGGTACCTGAAGATCGCGGCCCAGGGCTACGATTACTACGATTATAGCGTAGCCTTCTTCCCGCTCTATCCTCTTCTCGTCGGGATGATCGCATCGTTTCTCAACGTCAAGCACCTTGTCGCCGCAGTCGCGACCTCGGCGGTCTCCTACCTGGTGGCTCTCCTGTATCTATACAGGCTGGCAAGACTTGAGATTGGAGAACGTGCCGCTCGTCGCAGCGTGATCTATCAAGCGCTTTTCCCGACCGCTTTCTTTTTCCTGGCGGTCTATACCGAGTCCCTGTTTCTGGCGCTGACGTTGGCGACCTTCTGGAGCGCGAGGAAGAGCAACTGGGTGGCGGCAGGCATCCTGGGCCTGCTGGCGTCTCTGACGCGCAGCACGGGATTGTTCCTCCTGCTGCCGCTGCTCGTCGAGTATCTCCAACAACGCGGATTCCGCCCGCGTGAGGTGAAGGCCGATGTGCTCAGTCTGCTGCTGGTGCCCGCCGGGATGGCGATTTACGCTCTCTATAACTTCATTTACTTCGGCGACCCGCTGGCTTTTGTGCGGGCGCAGATCCACTGGGAGCGCGGCCTCGATCTGCCGTGGCAGACCCTGGTCATCGCCTGGGACAGCGCCGTAAATGGGACAAACATCCCGCTGGTCACCGAGCCGGATGGCTCGCTGCTTTACCAGGCGCTCTACACCAGCAACCTGGCTGTGGGTGACGCCGTTAATCTCGTCTTTTTTGTCTTTGGTCTTGCGCTTTCCTTTTTGGCGTTTGTGAAGCTCCGTCCGACCTACGCCTGTTACGCGCTGCTCGTGATTCTGGTTCCGCTCATCAATCCATCGGAAACGCAACCATTGCTTTCGATGCCGCGGTTCATGCTTGTGCTATTCCCCCTCTTGTTCGTCCTGGCCCTGATCGGTAAGAACAGAATCGCACATTGGGGCATAATCGCCGTCTTTACAGCCGGCCTTTTCTTCTTCCTTATTCGTTTTGCCAGTTGGTACTGGGTGGCCTGACGTACAGCCGTGCCCTGGGCGAAGCTCCGCGATTAGGGGCATTAAATTGTGAGCCCAGATACTTCCCCTTGCTCTTTCAAGGATGGCTACTCGGTCAACCAACTCGAATGGCGGCAAGATGCCACGTTAGATCTAAGTCCTTTGGGGAATAAGTATTGCAGGCAAAGGATGTTGTGACGGTTTTGGCGATGACGTAAGGCAGGATTGCAACCTTCTCTGAGGAGTTGCAGATGGCAGATCAAGAGAATAGCGTGAGCCAGCCTGCAGATGAGTTGGCCATGCTACGCCAGCGCGTAGCCGAATTCGAAGCGGCGGTTGCCGGTTGCAAACAGGTCGAGAGTGAGTTGCGCCTGGAGGTCGAGAGACTACGAATATGCAACCGTGTCGTTGATAATTCGCCCGATGGGTTCTCGGTCGTCGATCGAAATTACGTCTACCGGTCGGTCAACCGGCTGTATGTGGAAATGAACGCCAGGCCGGCCGACCAGATCGTCGGCCACACGGTAGCCGACCTCCTCGGCGAGACCGTTTTCCAGAACGTCGTTCGGCCCAATCTCGATCGGTGCTTCGCGGGAGAGATCGTTCACTACGAAGCCTGGTTCACATACCCGACAGGACGACGATACATGGATATCCGCTATTATCCGCTGCGCACAAACGACAAAGTCGACTATGTCGTGGCCGTCGGCCGCGACGCCACGGAGCGCAAAAGGGCTGAGGAAGCCCGTACCAAACTGGCTGAGGAGCAGGCTGCACGTGCTGAAGCCGAGGTGGCGCGGCAACGAATCAACAACATTCTCGAGAGCATCACCGATGCGTTTTTTGCCCTCGATCACCAGTGGCGCTTTACTTACGTGAACATGGAAGCAGAGCGACTGCTGCGCAAGAAGCGGGAGGATCTCCTGGGCCAAAACATATGGGAGGAGTTCCCGCAAGCGTTGGGTTCGACGTTCTATAGCGAATACCACAAAGCGATGTCAAAGCAATTAGCCGTCGAATTCGAGGCCTTCTATCAGCCGTACGACATATGGGTCGAAGTTCGCGCCTATCCCTCGGAAGCTGGCCTGTCAGTCTATTTCCACGATATTACCAGGCGCAAACAAACAGAGCAAGCGCTGCGGAATAGCGAGGCGAAGTATCGCAGTCTGTACAAAGCCGTTCAGGCGGGAATCGTGGTGATAGGCGCTGACGCACGAGTCATTGAGGTCAACGATATTGCGCAGGAGATGTTCGGTATCCCGCGTGACCAGATGATGGGCTCCATCCCCACTGATTCGCGCTGGAGCGCTGCTATGAACGAGGATGGCTCACCCTTTCCGGCCGAGGAGCGTCCGCTGATGGTGGCGCTGCGGACAGGGAGAATCGTTCAGGGCGCAGTTGTTGGGGTTCCAACCCCTGGCGGGGAGATTCGCTGGCTTCTGGCGAGCGCTCAACCAATCATCGCTCAAGACACCGGGGCCGTGATGGGAGCAGTGGCCACGTACGTTGACATCTCCGAGCGCAAGAGAGCGGAAGAGTCGATGGCCAGGCTCGCATCGATCGTGGAATTCTCAAACGATGCCGTTATCGGTAGGACGCTCGACGGCACAATCACGAGCTGGAACCCTGCGGCAGAGCGGATGTTTGGTTACAGCGCTGAGGAGGTCGTTGGGAAATCGTTGTCCATCGTCTTTCCCCCGGACCGGACCGATGAACTGATGGTAATCTTACGAAAGACCAGGGAAGGTGAGCGCATCGAGGAATTCGAGACGGTGCGCGTGCGCAAGGACGGTACGCCGATCGACGTCTCGCTCACCATATCGCCAATCAAGGATGCGGCCGAGAGGATAATTGGTGTGTCGACGATCGCTCGCGACATCAGCGAACGAAAGAGGGCCGAGCGAGAGCGCGAGCGGCTACTGGCGGAGGCTCAGCGGCGGGCGGCGGAACTGGACGCCACGATCTCGGCAATTCCCGATGGACTGCTAATCTTCGACGAGACGGGCGAGGTAACCCGCATAAATCCTGCCGCCGAAGAAAGTACGCGCTTCTCATCTGAAGAACTTAGGCTCCCCTTCGACGAACGGCTTACCCTTCTGGGCATCGAGGCATCCGATGGCAGGCCATTCCCAAGGGAAGAACTGGCCCACAAGCGTGCCCTGCGAGGCGAGACGGTGCGCGGCATTCTGGTGGCCATTCATCCGCCCCGCACCGGTAAGACTCTGTGGCTTAGCGTCAGCTCAGCACCAATTCGCGCACCTGATGGTAGATTAATGGGCGCTGTGGTGGTTTCCACCGACATTACTGAGGTCCATGAGCTACAAGAATGGCTTCAGGACCTCATTCGTACCGTCTCTCACGATCTTCGGAATCCCTTGATGGTCATTCAAGGGCAGGCCCAACTCCTGGCACGGTCCTTGGAAAGAGCCGGTCTGACAGGAGCGGAGTTGCGAAGTGCCGAGGCGATCGTCACCGGTGCCAAACGGATGAACGCGATGATTCAAGATCTGGTCGAGTCTGCCCGCTTGGAATCCGGGCAGCTTGACCTCCATATGCGTCCGGTACAACTGAACGCATACGTGGCCGATTTGCTGGACCGAGCCAGGGGGGTCTTGGATGTCGGACGGGTCAAGGTGGAAATACCGCAGGATTTGCCGCAGATAGCGGCCGATCCAGACCGTCTGGAGCGCATACTTATGAACCTGCTTAGCAATGCGCTGAAATACTCCGCACCCGAAACGCAGGTCCTGATCAGAGCCACGAGAATAGATACCGAAGTGACCATCTCGATCAGTGACCGTGGCGTGGGAATAGCTCCGGAAGACCTGCCACACATCTTCGAGCGGTTCTATCGAGTAAAGGGCGCCAGAAAGGCCGAGGGGCTGGGGCTGGGCCTGTACATCACGAAGATACTGGTCGAGGCACACGGCGGCCGCGTCTGGGTCGAGAGCGATGTGGGAAAAGGCAGCAATTTCTACTTTACTCTGCCTGTCGCGCAAACGGATGGAACGACAGCAAGAGCCCTTGACAAGGCGTGTTAGACAATGCTACAATGCCGCCACGCTGGATTGTTTCACTCATTCGAGATCGAGTGAACTGTCAGTTGCCTCTTTGGTTTTCTACTTTTTCGTAACGGTACCTACGTGTTCGTTGGTGGAATCGTCTCCCAATATAGGGGAAAAGATACCAGGTTTGCTTCGCCCGAAGTCGAATGGGCAGTGAGCAGGGCTTGGAGTTGGGATAACCCGGAGGAGAGATGGCCTTTTCCCTATATTGTTGCCAGCACCAGAACAGTCTCTAAGTTCATGAAATAGGTCCTGAGTGATGACAATAGCCGCAAACGCCGTCGATTGACTCGATATCCAGTCAGCGGATGGGATTCCACCAGACGTGGAAGCCTGGAAGGTTATCTTCAAATGACCCTCGGGAGCAAGCATACTTGGAAGATAGAACTGTGAGGAGGCATCGGAGAATGTGTCGTTATCGTTGTCCATTAGGTGTGCTCGGCAAGCCCTTCATCACTCTCGTGGCGGCGCTCTTAGTCGTCGCTTTGCTCGTCGGTTGCGCTGGAGCTCAGCCCACACCGACACCAACGAAGGCTGCGCCAGCTAAAGCCACGGCGCCAGCCCAGAGTTCAAAGGACGGCGGCGAGGCAAAGGCCAAATCGGAAGCCAAGCCCCCGGCGGCAAGTAATGAGCCTTACAGGGTGGGTTACGTCAGACCATCGAGCGGACCGCTTGCCAGCGTTCTTGGAAATGTCCAAAAAGGCGTGTATTTGGTGACGGAACAGGTCAACAAGGCGGGAGGCATAAACGGCCATCAGATCGAGCTAGTCGAGTACGACAACGAAGGCAGCGCGGAGAAAACCATCACCGTTGTCAAGCGAGTAGTCGAACAGGACAAAGTGATCGCCCTGCTTGGACCCAATATGAATGCCAACGTCAAGGCGGCCAAGCCGTTGCTGAAGAACGGACCATTTGGTGTCTTCTTGACCTCGAGCGGTAAACCCGACCCAGATTCATATTCGTTTCAGGCCCTGGTCACAACCACAGCCCTTCAGCAGAAGCTGTTCCAGTTCTTGAAGAAGAACGGCTACAAGAAGGTGGTCTTGCTGGCCACGACTGATTCAACCGGCGAGGACGCAGTGAGGGATGTCGGCGCGGCGGCCAAAGAGGCAGGAGGGGTGGATGTTGTGATCGAGCGTTACGGCCGAGACGACGTGGATGTTACCCCTCAAATGACAAAGATCCGCGCGGACAAGAGTATCCAGGCGATCATCGTCTGGGCTACCGGCCAGCAGGCGGCAATTCCGATCAAGAATGCCGCTCAATTAGGCATCGACCTGCCGATCTACGCCAGCCCGGCCAATCTCTCCAACAACTTCTTGAGTCTCATCAAAGGGAACGAGCCCAAGGTCCTGTGGCTTGGTTCGGCAAAAGGAATCGCGTGGTACGACTTGCCTGACAGCGATCCGGTCAAGAAGATCGCCGCGTCGTATGCCCAACCTTTCGAAGCCAGGTACGGGGAACCGGCTGACCTGATGGCTTTCAACGGCTTCGACGGCGCCAAACTGGTCTACGATGCGCTCCGCGCGGTTGGCCCGGACAGCAAGAAAATGAAGGAGTGGGTCGAGACGCTGCCGGTCTGGGAGGGTGCCGGAATGCCGCACAAATTCACCAAGGACAATCACGAAGGAGATTCTGCACAAGACGTCGTGATAACCCAACTCAAGGAAGGAAAGTGGCGGATCATAGAGTAATGAGCCTCCTGGGGCCTTCCTCTTTGTAGCCGGCGTTCAAGGATCATCATAAGTTCTAATCATAGCGATAGAGGAGATAGAGGTACCTCTGTTGTGAGCCCTGATATCTTATTGCAGATCACTCTATCCGGAATTACCACGGGGGCGATTTACGCGATAATCGCCCTCGGGTTCATCATCATTTTTAAGGTAAGCGGGGTTATCAACCTCGCTCAGGGCGAATTTGTGATCCTTGGGGGCCTGGCGATGGTCACGTTTCAAGCAAGTTTGAAGTGGCCTCTGCCGGTCGCCTTTTTGTCCTCCGTGGTCGTCGTTGTCGCTCTAGGAATACTAATAGAGCGACTCGCCATCACCCCAGCCCGTCGGGCGCGAGGGGCTCCTTTGGCTCGAATCCTGATCATGACCATCGGGCTCTCCACGTTCATCAAGGGTGGCGCCTCGATCATATGGGGCAAAGATCAATACTACTTGCCCCACTTCACCGGTGACAAACCCATTTTTATCTTCGGCGCGACGATGCTTCCCCAGCACATCTGGATCCTGGGCTTTACCGTCCTGATCGCCCTTGCTCTGGCCCTGCTGTTCAGTAGGACGAGCCTTGGCAAGGCCATGCTGGCCACGGCGGAGAACCCTGATGCCGCCGCCCTAATGGGGATTAACGTCAACTTGATCGTGCTTGTATCTTTCGCCTTAGGGGCTGGCCTGGGGGCCATTGCTGGGCTACTCGTAACGCCAATCACGTTTACCGGCTACGATCGAGGCACTATGATCGGATTGAAGGGCTTCGTGGCGGCATCGATGGGTGGTATGGGCAGCACCACGTGGGCCATCCTGGGGGGCCTGGCCCTCGGCCTGGCCGAAGCTTTTAGCACCCTGGTCGGTTTCGGTGAACTGAAGGACGCCACTTCGTTCATGATCCTTATGGTTATCCTATTCTTTATGTCCCGAGGGGTATTCGCCAGGGCCAGGACATAGAAATTATCTCAAGAGGTGTTGGGAATAGTGGTGGTCTCGGACGGTGCCCAGGATCGGTTGAAAATCGGACTCATCGGTCTGCTCATCGTCGGGTTGATCGTGTTCCCCTTCGTCGTCAACGTCTCCTTTATCGTCAGTTTGATGGTACTGGTAGCCATTTTTGCCATCATCGCGATGGGCTTCGACATCCTCGCGGGCTACGCCGGACAGGTTAGCCTCGGGCAGGCAGCTTTTATGGGGTTGGGCGGATACTCGACCGCCTATCTGACCGCGAGACTTGGCTTTGAGCCGATCCTCGCTATGATGGCGGGACTGATTCTTACCGTCGTCGTGGCGTATCTGATTGGCCTGGTTACCCTGAGGCTGCAGAGATATTATTTCCCTCTGATGACGTTGGGGTTGAGCATTATTTTCGAGGTTTTTTTCGTCTCCTTCAGAAACATTACCGGCGGCTCTTCGGGCTTCGCCGGTGTGCCAACGTTTTCCGTTGGTGGCCTGGCGATTGAGGAGGACGTACACTACTACTACTTCGTCTGGGCCATCGCGCTGATTTTCCTGGTAATATCCCGTCTCATAGTCAATTCCTCCATTGGCCGGGCCTTTCGAGCGCTTGAAAGAGATGAATTGGCTGCCAGCATGATGGGGGTGGATGTGACTAAGTACAAGATGATGGCATTCTTGATCAGCGTATCCTACGCCTCCATCGGTGGCAGCCTGTTGGCTCACTATGCCAGGTTCCTCTCTCCAGAGATGGTCGGCTTGTTTGCCTCGTTCAACATCGTGAGCATTGTCATCGTGGGCGGAATGGGCACACTGGTCGGCGCTTTTCTTGGAGGCGCATTGTTGAAGGCCTTACCCCAGGCCTTTTCGGCTCTCAACGATTATATCCTGTTGATCAACGGTTTTACAGTGATCTTTCTGCTGATCTTCTGGCCTCGGGGCATCGTTGGGCTATTGACGGGCGTATGGACCAGGTGGAATGTATCGAGAGCCTCGTCATCGACCGATCAAGATCACCCCTTGGGTTTGGATTCGATACTCCGAACCGCGAGAAAGACCTCCGGGGAGGAATCGAAGTGAAAGCTTCCCCGGTGCTAGAGATATCCAACCTTGAGAAAGCTTTCGGTGGGGTCACGGCCGTCAAGTCAGCCTCGTTCAACGTTTATCCAGGGGAAATCTGCTCGATCGTCGGGCCCAATGGGGCCGGCAAGACCACGCTCATCAACCTGATCACGGGGGTCTACCCGCCGAACGCGGGCAGAGTATTCTTCAAGGGTCACGACCTGGTGGGCCTGCCGCCTCACCGTATAGTCTCGCACCGCATCGCCCGGACGTTTCAGAACGTTCGCATGTTCGGTAATATGAGCGTCATCGAGAACGTAATGACGGGCTCCCACCGACTGGTCACCCACGGTCTCTTGGATGTCGTTCTCTCGCTGCCCAAAGCCAGGAAAGAAGAGCAGACCATTCGCGAGAAGTCGATGCGGGCCCTCGAGCTGGTTGGTCTGGCCGATAGGGCAAAGCAGCGCGCTGATTTGCTGCCTCTCGGGTTGCAGAAGCTCCTCGAGCTGGCGAGGTCCCTGGTGAGCGAGCCCGAATTATTGTTGTTGGACGAGCCGGCAGCCGGCCTGAACGACGCCGAGACTGAGGCGCTCGGTCAGTTGCTAAAGGGATTTTGCAGTCAGGGCATCACTATCCTTCTAATAGAGCACAACATGCCTCTGGTAATGACTATTTCGGACAGAGTGGTGGTCCTCAATTACGGAGAAGTAATCGCCGAGGGAACACCTCTCGAAATCAGAGCCAATCCGGCGGTTGTTGCCGCGTACCTGGGAGGCGGGGTGAGGGCGAGTGATTAGGACAGAGAACTTGTGTACCTCCTATGGCTACGTCGAGGTGCTCAAGAACGTATCTATAGAGGTTAAGACTAACGAGATCGTCGCGATCATCGGCGCCAACGGAGCGGGAAAGTCGACCCTGTTGAGAACCATCAGTGGCCTTGTGAAACCGAGGGAAGGGAAGGTTTACCTGGAAAGTCAGGCCGTCTCCGGACATCCCGCCTACCGCATTGCGCGTAGTGGCGTCAGCTTGGTGCCGGAGGGCAGGCAAATCTTCGCCTCTCTAAGTGTCCTGGACAATCTGATGCTGGCTACGAACGCGAGAAGGGGCAAAGAAGCGCGCCTGACCATCGATGAAGACCTGGAGCGTGTTTTTACCCTGTTCCCAGTCCTACGAGAGAGAAAAGGACAACACGGTGGCACCCTGAGTGGGGGTCAGCAGCAGATGTTGGCCATTGCGCGGGGGCTGATGTCGAGGCCAAAGGTGTTGATGTTGGATGAGCCGTCCTTGGGACTTGCCCCGATTCTAGTGGACGAAGTAATGAAGGTGATTCAGGACCTGCGCAAACAGAATTTGGCGATTCTTCTGGTCGAGCAAAACGCCGCCGCGGCTCTTCAGATCGCCGATCGAGGCTACGTTCTCGAGACCGGGCGCGTCGTGCTTCAGGGTGGAGGCAAAGAACTGCTGAACAACGAGAGCGTAAAAGATCACTATCTAGGCTCCGCGGCCTTTTCCATAAACCAGGGCAACCCCAACCGTTGACGCCACTAAAGACTATCCACACGAATTTCCACAATCGCGCGAACACTACCATCGATCAGGGCGTGTGCGTTCTGCCATCCGTCATTCCTCCGAAAACAGCACTTTCGTTGGTCGACGAGTGCTGCTTGGCAGTATGGTCATTCCCGCGAAAGCGGGAATCCATTGCGCGAGTTGTGCCACAGAGCCTGGATTTCCGCTTTCGCGGGAATCACTCGGACTGAGATGGCTCCCCTGTGTTTGAACGCATACGCCCAGACCATTGTTGACTCGTGTTGTACCAGTGATCCGTCTGTGCTAGAATTGGTCGCCAACCGGACTTGCATTGTCTGGCAGGAATCTCAACACGGAGGAAGAGGGCTTGATGGAGCTCGTCGCGGCCGCCGGGACGAAGGCGAAGCGCACGGAAACGGCCGGTCGCTGGGGCTTGCCGCTGGACCTGATCGCGGTGGCCTTTCTCGCCGCGCTGCCCGCCGCCTTTTTCTGGCGCTTCCTGTGGCCTGACGCCGGCTTCGTCGCGTCGCTGCCATCCGGCGATTTCACCGATCTGCATTATCCGTATCGCCTCTTTGAGACCCGCGAGTTGCTCCTCGGGCGCCTGCCGCTGTGGAACCCATATGTCTATGGCGGGGAGTCCGCTCTGGGGGATATCCAGCACGGCATCTTCTATCCGCTCAACGTCGTCTTCTCGCTGCTGCTCGGGCGAGATGGCTATGTCCCGTTCGATTTGATACTCCAGATCGTGGCACATTTCTCACTGGCCGGTATCTTCACCTACCTCTTTGCCAGGCGCGTCCTGAGCAGCCGCGCGGCCGCGATTGTCGGCGCGACGGTTTTCGCCTATGGCAGCTATCTCACGTCATTCCCGGTTCAGCAAATCATTATCCTGGAGACGAGCGTCTGGCTGCCACTGATTCTCCTGTTCATAGACATCGGATTCGATAAACGATCTAACTTGTCCTTCGTCGCGGCCGGCATCTTCGCCGCCGTGGCGATTTCGGTCGGCCATCCACAGACCTTTGCGTATGTCTTCGCCGCCGCCCTGGCCTACTCAGGCCTTAAAGTTTGGCTGGCGCGCGATTCGAACGAGAAGCTTGGGGGAAAAGAAGCGCGGCGCATCGGCGTGCGCACCGTGGTTTCAGGCCTGTCGCTGTTCGTGCTCATGACGTTTGGGATCGCGGCGGTTCAGCTTATTCCCAGCTACGAGCACCTGCAGCTGACTCAACGGACGGCCGTGAGTTTCGACTTCGTCCAGCAAGGATTTCGCCTGCGCGAATTGATCGGCCTGCTGTTCCCCACGTCGTCCGGCGGGAGATACATGTACGTCGGTGTGCTGCCGCTGCTCCTCGCCGTGGTCGGATTCTTCTCCCAGATAGATGCGCGGCAGAAGGGCTTCTGGCTCGTCGTGGGCTGCCTGGCCCTGATCTTCTCCTTCGGCGGCCAGACGTTTCTTTACGCGGCGGCCTACCTGCTCGTGCCGGGGTTTAAGTTCTTTCGCGATCAAGAGCGTATGGTCTTTTTGTTTGCCTTCGCCCTGGCAGTTCTCGCGGGTTATGGTGTGAAAGCCATTGGCGATGAGGTCATTGGTGCTGATTTCCTCGGCAATGCGCGGCGACAGCTAGCCCGAACTCTCAACTGGCTCGGCTGGTCGGCGATGGCGATCGCCACATTCTGCCTGGTATCTTTCTTGATCTACGTGTCGGCAACCGGAGATCAGAGAGCGCAACTGAGCGAGCTCTCGGACCGCGCGAATCTGACTTTGTTGGTGTTTGTGGCTTCCCTGAGTGTGCTGCACCTGAGCTCGCACCGAAGGATGACCCTCCCCCTTTTCGCTACGCTTGTGGTCGGCATCATCGTCTTCGAGCTGTTTTCCACTAACTGGCGCAACAACCTGCAGCTAGTCAAACCTGATGCGCTGTTCCCTATGACGAACACGGTGAAGAAGATCAGCGCGGACAAGTCTGAGGCGTTTCGGATTTTCAGCGAGGGATTGCTGCCCGGAGACGGAAACGCTGGCGCTATTTACGAGCTGGAGGACATAGTCGGCAACAGCCCGCTGGAAACGCAGGCGCATCAAAAGTTCGAGAGCGGTATCGACGAAATTAGAAGATGGCAATTGCTCAACGTGAAGTATGTGGTGACCAAGCGGAAGCTGAGCGATGGCCGACTCATTCCGACCTTGCAAGAGGGGGATATCAACACCTATGAGCTCGTGTCGAATCTGAGGTTGCCGCGTGCGTTTATGGTCTACAAGGTAAACGTTGCGACATCCCCGGACGAGGAGCTGCGCCTGGCTAATGCGATCGAGCCGCGTTCGGAAGTCGTTCTGCAAAAAGTGCCGCCTCTGGCGCTGCCCCAGACCGCTCCGCCCGATACGATGGTCACGATTGTCCAACGCCAGGCCGGCCGCATGGACTTGAAGACGTCCTCGGCAGAAAACGGACTGCTGGTGTTGAGTGAGACGTTCTACCCTGGCTGGCAGGCGTTCGTGGATGGCAGGCCAGTCGAGGTGTTGCGAGCAAACTATCTGCTACAGGCCGTGCCATTAGAAAAGGGGGCGCGCAGCGTCGAGTTCGTTTATGCGCCCGCTGGCTTGAAGACCGGGCTGATCGTTTCGCTGCTCTCGGCGGCGCTGGCGATCGTGGTCGTCGTCGCCTCGGGAACGCGCTTCTTGCTCTCTGCTCGTGGGCGTAGGCGAATCGAATGAGCGAGCGTCGTCAGTTCCTGCCCCTGCCAAGGGAGATCCTCGGGGACAACGCTGTCTGGGTTGTGCTTTACGTCCTCGGGGTTGTCGTTGCGTTTGTCCTATCGTTTCTGGCGAGACACTATCCCTATTTCCCGGGCGATATCGCCATCTCCCACCTGGTCCAATCGATCGACTCGCGTCCATTCGCTGCGCTAATGTGGGGCGTATCGGAGATAGGAACCACGCCGCTGGGGCTCGCCATCGCCCTGGTCTGCGCTTTGGCGCTTTTGCTCACCAATCGGCGGCTGGAAGGCATTTTCACTTTTCTGACGCTCTCGGGCGATGTGCTGACCGTCCTGATCAAGAGCCTAGTTCATCGGCCCCGCCCCGGCCCGGATCTCGTAAACGTCATATGGGGCGACGCCGAAAACGGCTTTCCCAGCGGCCACGCGGTCCACTTTGTCGTGTTCTACGGGTTCCTGTTCTTCCTGGCTCAGACGCAAATGCGGCCTTCGCGCCTTCGCACGGCGGTTCTGGTCGTCCTTGGCTTGCTGATCGCCCTGGTGGGTATCTCGCGCGTGTACCTTGGCGCCCATTGGCCCAGCGACGTGATCGCGGGATACCTCATCGGGGCGCTCTGGCTTGTGGTGCTTATACGCGTCTACACCCTGGTGAAACAGCGGCGCAGCTCTCTCAGCACATAACCTTTCCGCCATCGACCACTAGCGTCTGTCCTGTTATGAAATCGGAATCGTCGGAAGCCAGGAACAAGACAGCCTTGGCCACGTCTTCCGGCAGGCCAAATCGCTTCAGTGGGGTCGACTCTATGATCTCTCGTCGTTGCTCGAGAGAGATCTCCGCGTGCAGCCGCGTCTCGATATAGCCCGGCGCAACGGCGTTAACGCGGACCATAGGCCCCAGTTCCCTTGCCAGCGACTTGGTGAGCGAGATGACGCCGGCTTTCGAGGCCGCGTAGTGCATCGACTTATCCGAGCCGGTTATCCCTCTGATCGACGCGATGTTCACGATTCGGCCGCTGCCCTCTCTCATCATCACTTCCGCGACTGCCTTAGAACAGAGAAACGTGCCTTTCAACTGGACGTCGATGACCCGGTCCCACTTCTCCTCCGTGAGCTCCCAGAGGTAAGCCCGGATGGCCAGCCCCGCATTGTTGACCAGGATGTCTATTTGTCGGAACTCTGCGAGCGCGCCGGCTACCATGGCGTCGACCTGACTTACGTTCGAGACATCCGCCTTGAACACGATGGCCCGGCGACCGAGAGCGGTTATCTCCTGAGCCACTTTGCGTGCATCGTCTTCCGCGTGGTCATAGTTGACCAGAACGTTGGCCCCTTCCCTGGCGAGGATCAGAGCGATGGCCCTGCCGATGCCGTGGCTGGCGCCGGTGACGATGGCCGTCTTATCTCGCAACTTCACGGTTGCCCTCCTTGCATATTTGCTTTCTCTAATTTACCGGTTTTTCGACGGATGTCAAGTATGGGGCGCCCAGCCAGCGCCCCAGATCCAGCCAGTGCCCCAGCTATTGATGGCTCAATTGCGCGTTAATAGTGAATCACTACACGCGTGCCGATGTCGGCGAAATTCCAGAAGAACTCCGCGTCGGCAAGCCGAAGGCCGACGCAGCCACGGCTGCTTGCCGCAGTGCCGAAGGCTTCATCGGGCACCCAATAATTGTAGTGGAATGCCTGGCCTGTCCACAGGAAGTACTGGGTGTAGAGCACCTCGGTTAAATAGTATCCGTCGGGCGAGTCGCGGGGAATGCCGATGGTCGCCGAGTCCATCGTTTCGCTCGCCACCCGGTTGACGATGCTGAAAGTGCCAACCGGCGTGTTCCAGCCTGGGCGGCCGATGGTCACCTCGGCGGCGTAGACGGCCTTATCTCCGACCATTGCCCGAGCGACCTTGTTGCTGAGGTCCACGTCGATCCAGCGTTCCCCATCACCGTAACTCGCACCACCGCCCTGCCCCTCGGCGATGAAGGGACCGTAAACGTAACGCCCCGGGCCAATTTGATACCAGGTCGCATCGCCCATAACGGCCTCGCCTTCGACCACGGCTTCCACTGTCACAGTGTCGCCGTATCGCAGCGTGTCGACAGGGGTAGCGAGCGTGCTCGGTTCTGGACGAACGTTCAGAGTTGCTACAGTGACCACCCCGGTCCAGCCAGTGTCTGCCTCGGCAGTGCTCGCTGAAAAGAAAAGGAGTGCAGCGATTAAGCTGACAAGTGTAATCGAGGTTACAAGCCACTTCACTTTCATTTGCAATCACCTCCCATTCTGTGCGCTAGCTACGCCTATTTTTTTTACCCAAAGACTCATTTCGCCGAAGGCGGCAGAGGCCCTCGGCGAGTATCACCTGACGTATTAGCAGACCCTTTATCTAAAGGCGCCTTTTAACAGGTCTATGAAGCGTAGCATTTTATGTGCCACCCCAACCGGCACCACCGGCACCACGCGAACGAGGTACGAGCAACACGGAGTTACCCATCCTTCGCGAGGAAGGACCACCAGGGATGAAAATCTATTTTCAGAGTAGTCATCCATGCGCTGCGGCGCGCCACCGAGGATGAAAATGTTGGGGCAGTGTGCTATCTTCTTTGTTTGACAGACTGAGTGTAGAGG
>JACPRP010000050.1 GCA_016189905.1 Chloroflexota bacterium
ATGCAACGATATCCTCATCCTTGATGGCTGTCGAAATGATCCTCTGGCGCTCGGTAACCTTCTCCACGGCGGCTATCTGGTCACGAAGAAAAGCGGCGCGCTCGAATTCCAGCTTTTCGGCCGCGGCTTCCATCTTACGACGCATCTCCTTAATTATCTCCTCCTGGCGGCCGTCGAGAAAGAGGCACACCTGATGGATGACGGACAGATAGTCCTCCCGAGAGACCATACCGATGCAAGGTCCGACGCAGCGATGGATGTGATAATTGAGGCAGGCGCGTTTATCTTCTCCCGTTATGGTTTGGGTGCAGGAGCGGTAGGGAAACATCTTCTGAAGCAACTCGAGGGTCTTCCAGACCGACCGGGAATCGGTATAGGGACCGAAATAGCGTGCACGATCGTCAGCAACACGGCGCACGATGTAGACGCGGGGCCAATCCTCGTCCAGACTCACCTTGATGTAAGGATAATGCTTGTCGTCGCGGAGGCGGACGTTGTACTTGGGACGGTGCTTCTTGATGAGGTTACACTCTAGAACAAGCGCCTCGAGCTCCGACCCGGTGACAATATAATCGAGATCGGCGATGTGGGAGACCATGGTGGCGACTTTGCCAACCTGGCCTTTGGGCCTGAAATAGGAGCGCACGCGAACGCGCAGGTTAATGGCTTTGCCGACGTAGATGACCTCTTGCTGCTGGCTTTTGAACAGGTAGACGCCTGGCTTAGTCGGCAGCGTTTGCAGACGATTCTCGATTATTGGATTGGCCATCTAATTCTGTTCCTTTGCTAGTGCACAATCAGCACGTCCTCTGGATGTGGCTGCGTTTTCTACTTCGCCTCAAGACACGGATAAGGGAAATGTTGGGGGACACCCCCCAAACCCCCGGCCTGCCGGCGTGCTAGAGACAAGAGCAACAAGGACACGGTTGCCGTGTCCTCAGGGTAACCGTGTTCGATTCCTGGCCTGGTGTTTCGCTAGGCTGGCGAAGGCGGCTGCACTCCCATTGATCTGCCTAGCTGCCCGTACAGGTGGGCTATCACGAGGTAGGACCAGAAGATGGTGAACAAAACGCCGACGCAGAGGGCGATGAACCCGAAGGCGGCGATTACCTGGGCCACGATCGCGAGCAGGAACACCACCACATAATTGCCCACGTTGTTGGTAATCATCGAGACGAAATCATTAATCTTGAACGCCGAGGCAAACTCCGGTTTTTCGGCGAACTTGATGAAGATCGCGGGCATCATGAAGCCAAGACCAATACTGTAGATAAACGTGAAGCAGGTGAACAGCAGACCTACCGCGACCAGCAGACCGGACCGCCCATCGCCGACCCCCTGGGCCAGGGTGCCAAGAGAAGAGATGATTAAGGACGGAATGGTCCAGATCAGCAGCGCGACGGCCAAAACCAGGCCTTTGGCGAATTTCTCTCCGACGTTGGTCCACGCGGGCAGCGGCTTAGGCCGTCCTGCAAGCACGTTCTGGATCGTCTCGACTACATACCCGAGTACAAAAGGGATACCGACCAGCGCAAAAGATAGCAGGATGAACACCACTCCTACCACGATCTTGGTGATCCAGTCCTCGTCCTCGAACATATAGGTGAACGCCTTTCCGACATCATCCAAAACCTGTTCTCCTCCTATTCAGTTTTACCGCGACTTCTTGTGCAAAGGAATTATACAGACGACAAGGCCAATTTGCAACGCGAACGGCATTCAAGCCGACAAGGAGCGAAGTTGACAACTGGCGTCTCCGTCGGCTAACATTGGCGCGTGAAGTACCCGAATTGGCCTGGAAACGTGACGACGAATCCTGGAGGCATGCTATGCGGCTGGGGCTAAGCAGCCGGCTGGTGGCGGTGATTGTGTCCGCCGTCGTACTTTTGCTCGGTCTTCTGGCTATCTACTCCGCCGTGACCACGCCGATAGAGGCGAAGAAATCTCCACTGGCTACCTCGGTCGCAGGCCAGCCTGCGACGCCCGCCAATGCGACACCGGCCAGCAAGACGAGCAAAGTCCTGACGGATTATGTGGCCGAAGGAGATCAACTGCTGCTCGACGGCAAGGTGGATGAAGCGCTTAGGGCGTATGCCGATGCGCTTGCCAGGGACGCGAACAACGCCAGTGCCTACGCACACTGGGGCAAGGCTTTGGTCGTCCGTGGCCAGACAGCCGAAGGGTTAGAGAAGGCGCAGCGGGCAGTTCAGATCGATCCGAATAACGCCGAGTATCTGGCGGTTCTTGGCCTGGCCTATGACTGGGCTGGAGATTATACACGGGCGGTCGAAGCCGCCCAGCGTGCAACCGAGCTTGCTCCGACGTACGCACCAGGCTACGGTTATCTGGCCGAGGCGCTCGCCGATGCCGGCCAGAAACAGAAGGCCGCAGACGCGGGAAAGAAGGCTGTGGCGCTGGACGCGAATAGCGCGGATGCTCACAGAAGCTACGGCTACGTGCTCCAGGCAGCGGGCAACTTCGAGGGCGCCGAGCAGGAATATCGTAAGTCGATCGAGCTGCAGCCCAAAGTGACCTACTTTCGGGTGACGCTCGCGGCTCTATATAGACGAATGGGGCGCAGTGACGATGCGATAGTCGAGTTTCAGAAGGTAATCGAGGCAGAGCCAGGCAATCCGCAAGCGTTCGAGGGGATCGGGCGCACCTACTACGAACAGGGAAAGTACGAGGAGGCGATTCCATTCTTCAAGAAGGCTACCGAATACGATCCTGATCGGGCCAACTCGTTCAGTTACCTGGCCTGGAGCCGGTACCGTCAGGAAAAGTATGACCTTGCCATCCCATACTTCCAACAAGCGGTCAAGCTCGAAGGGAAAAGAGCGTCCGAATGGGCGGGCCTGGGGATCAGCTTCTCTATAACTGGAAAGTACGCGGAGGCGCGCGAGGCTCTTAACAAGGCTCTGGACATCGACCCGAACCTGGAGCTGGCGAAAACGGGACTGAGGCAACTGGGGAACAGGTAGTCTTTGGTGCGAAGGTGTCAGGCAATCTAAGCAATATCCGGATGGCTCGTAGTTTCACCGTCCTTCTGCGGAAGGACGGTGAGCGCAAAGAGACTAACGGGAATCTTTGCGCTCTTTGTGGTAACTCGTGGCGATATTAGCTCTTCGTTTTAGGTCGAGGTTTCCTCGACCGAGATTCTTCGCCGAAAAGGGGCAGCGATGCTTGTTTGGATTTGCTGGCTCCAGCCTTACCAGCCAATGGCTGCGAGGGATTTTTCTCCTGGGTTGAAGCGCCCGCGCCGCTGCCTTTTACCGTTCCCTGGTCTTTGGATCTCTTCGTGCCCGCCTTCGTCATCGAATCGACGATCGAGCCTGAGAGCGTCTTGGGGTTGGAAGCGGATTTCACGGGTTTTGAGCTTGACGATGGCCTGGTTCGGGTCGTCGGAGATGCCTCCGCGGCCTGAGTGAGATTCTCGACGGGCACCCACTGAGAACGGGCAGGTTCTGGCGCAGGTTTTGTCTTCTTCTCTTTGGCGGCGGCCTGTCCTTTGGCTGGCTTCTTTCCCACGGCTGTTGGTTTCTTCACGATGGGGTCTTTTGCCGCCGGCGATGGGCCTTTCGTGGCTGGGGGCGAAGCATCCGGTCCGTCAGATGGCGTCGGTCTGGCCTCCCCTTTTCCGTGGATTCTAAGCAACGAATTCACGGAGTCGCCCTTTTCCAATTCAAACAGCCGCGCCACCTGCAGCGCGCGCCCTTTTTCCGGTATGGCGTCGACCGGGCTGCGAAATACGGCGCCCAGGGTCGTGGTCACCAACACATCGTCTTGATCGCCGACGGCTTTAGCGCCGACGATGGCGCCGACCTTATCGGTGACGTTTGCGGCTCGGACCCCGCTTCCTCCGCGGCCCTGCACCGGAAACTCGTCGAGGAGCGTCCGCTTACCGTGTCCAAGCTTCGTGACGACGACAAGGTATGGTTCTCCGCGCAGCACGTCGGCATCGACGACGCGGTCGCCAGCGCCAACCTTAATGGCTCTCATGCCACCACTGGTGCGGCCAGATGCGCGCACGTCGGCCTCGGCGAATCTGATAGCCTGGCCCATCGCGGTGATCGCGATTACCTGGCAGTTTCCATCGGTCTGGCCCGCCCAGATACACTCGTCACCATCGGCCAGGCTAAGGGCAATGACGCCATTCGATCGCGCGGAAGAGTACTCCGTGAGCGCAACACGTTTGACGTCACCTCTGGCCGTCAGGAACACGACAAAACCAGCCTGATCGAAGTTACGAACGCCGAAGCCGCCGACGAGTTTCTCGTCAGGTTGCAGCGTGATGAAATTCGACAGGGGCGAGCCTCGCGCTTGACGCCCCACATCGGGCAAATCGTTGGCTTTAACCTGAAATGCGCGGCCACGATTGCTGAAGAACATCATTTGATCGAGGGTGCTGGCCGCGGCAAAAAGCTGGGGCGGATCATCCTCGCGCGAAATCGTGCCCGTGATGCTCTTGGCACGACGCTGCGCACGATAAGTATCGGCCGGCATTCGTTTCACGTAGTTCTTGTTGCTCACCGCGATGAGGACGGGCTCGTCCGGGATGAGGTCTTCTTCGGTAAACTCGGTAACCTCCTCGGTTACTATCTTGGTGCGCCGGGCATCGCCATACTTGTTCTTGAGCTCGGCGAGCTCATCTCTTATCAAGTTCAGGATCTTTTCTGGATGAGCCAGCAGGTCCTCCAGGTAGCTGATCAGGCGCAAAGTCTCGGCAAGCTCATCGATGATCTTCTTACGCTCCAACGCTGCGAGACGTCGCAGTTGCATATCCAGTATCGCCTGAGCCTGAATGTCAGAGAGCTTGAAGCTTTTCATCAAAGCAACCTTCGCCGTATCGGCGTCTCGCGACCGTCGAATAGTTGCGATCACCTCGTCTAGATTATCCAGAGCGATCTTGAGTCCTTCGAAGATGTGCGCACGATGGCGGGCACGATCCAGATCGAACTGCGTGCGCCGGGTAATCACATCCTTGCGATAGTTGATGTAATGCAGGAGAACCATCTTCAGCGTCAGCACTCGCGGCTGGCCATCGACCAGGGCCAGCATGTTGATGGAGAAGCTGCTCTGCATCGCCGTGTACTTGAAAAGCTGATTGAGAACCTGTTTGGGCTGGGCTTCGCGCTTCAGCTCGATGACGACACGCATTCCCTGTCTGTCAGACTCATCACGCAGCTCTGATATGCCCTCGACGCGGCGGTCGCGAACGAGCTCGGCGATCTTCTCTTGAAGGGTCGCCTTATTGACCTGGAATGGCAACTGGGTGATGATGATCTGATGGCGGCCGCCGCGCATATCCTCGACGTGAGCCTTCGCACGAATGGCGATGCGGCCGTGGCCTGTCGTATAAGCGTTCTTGATTCCTTCCTCGCCGAGGATGATGCCAGCCGTCGGAAAGTCCGGGCCTTTGATAAACTCCATCAGGTTATCGGGACGGATATCGATCATCTCGTCGAGAAGGTTAAGCAGGGCCTGGCCTCGCACCTCGTCGGTCACCTTCTTACCGAGCTTCGTGACCTCCACTTTGATGCGGTCGCGTAGCTCAGGCTTGACCGCCTGCAGGCCTGAGAGCAATGCCGCCGGCTCGATTGGCGTGCTGAACACCCTGGACCACAACAAGTCAAAAGGAACGCCGCCTTCGAGGGCCTTCCCGAAGTGGCCGATCATGTAGACGATCGCATCGACGATTTCGTTGAGGTTGTGCGGGGGGATGTTGGTGGCCATGCCAACCGCGATTCCCGATGAGCCATTCAACAGCAGATTCGGCAATTTCGCCGGCAGAACCGTGGGCTCCTTAAGAGAGCCATCGAAGTTGGGCGTAAAGTTAACCGTGTTCTTGTCGATGTCGGCCAACATCTCTTCGGCGATGGCCGCGAGTCTGGCTTCGGTGTAGCGCATCGCCGCCGGGGGATCGCCGTCGACGGAGCCAAAGTTACCCTGGCCGTCGACAAGAACGTAGCGCATCGAGAAGTTTTGCGCCATTCGCACCATCGTCTCGTAGACCGGCGCATCGCCGTGCGGATGGTACTTGCCCAGAACCTCCCCGACGATTCTGGCGCTCTTCTTATAGGGGCTGGTGTGATGGAGACTCAGCTCGTCCATCGCGAACAAGATGCGTCGCTGGACAGGTTTGAGGCCATCGCGAACGTCGGGAAGCGCACGAGCGGTGATAACGCTCATAGCGTAATCCAGGTACGCCCCGCGCATCTCGTCCTCGATGTTGATCGATCTCACGTTACCGATTTCCACAGTACCTCCACCCCCATATGTCACGGCGTTTCGGGGAAAACATGATATTCAGGCGAGATTATAGCATTCACTTAGACAGACTGTCAAAAACAAATGTTCGGACTCGTAAAACACGGCATTACTTGATCAAGCGTCTCTTCATAAGCACCAGCGAGGCGTAAAAGCCGACTAAGCCCAGCATGGTCAGCCAGAGTAGATCGACGATCATGGATGGATCGACCTGGCCCGCCGCCAGCATTCTCGCAGGCTGGACGGCGTGTGTGAGCGGGAGGAACCACGAGACGGCCTGCGCCCAGGAGGGGAGAGTGGAAACTGGGTAGAACACACCCGAGAAGAGGAACATCGGCGTCAGCCCCAGCGTGACATAATAGTTGAAGAAGTACATCGAAGGCGAAATCGCCGTGAAGCCAAAGGCCACGCCGGCAAAGGCGAATCCGGCCAGGGCACAGATGACGAGAATGCCAAAGGCCGCGGGCAGGGAGAGAAGTCCCAGCACGGCGACGACGAAGAAAACGGCAAATGAGCTGAGCAGAGCCCGGGTAGTGCCCCAAAGTATCTCGCCAGTTATCACGTCTTCGACACTGACGGGCGTCGCTATCATCGCGTCATACGTCTTCTGAAACTCCATACGGATGAAACTGCCGTAGAGGCACTCAAAAGACGACGACCACATCGCGGAGGTAACGATTATCCCTGGTGCGATGAACTGCATGTAGCTCATACCCTCGATCGAGGGAACGAGTGCGCCGAGACCGAAGCCCATCGCTATGAGATAAAGCGCTGGCTCGAGGAACGGCGGCCACAATTCGGTTTTCCAGAGACGAAGAAACGTATCCTTATTCCGCTGCCAGACGTGGTAGAAGCGGTGACTCAAGCCTGAAAACGGGGTGGCTAACCCTCTTGCGTCTATCACTCTCGGAGCCCCCTGCCGGCCAACCTCAAGAAAACATCTTCCAGAGTGGCCGGCCGATAAACCAGGCTCTTGAGATCCAAACTGAGATACTCGGTCAACCCACGCAGGTTCACGCCGTCTTTAGCGAAGACATAGAGCACATCGTCGATTTCTTCGAGTCTCACGTCAAGATTGGAGAGCTTAGTGATCGCCAGTTTCCTGTCCGCGCCAGCGAGCCTTAGCTCCATAACCTCGCGGCCAGCATATTTCGCTACTAGCTCTTGAGGGCCACCGGTAGTGAGAATCTTGCCACCATCCATTATCACAAGGCGATCACAGAGCTGCGCTGCCTCATCCATATAGTGTGTAGTCAGGACCATCGTCGCACCCCGCGCCTTCAGATAACGCAGCTTCTGCCATACCAGATGGCGGGCCTGAGGGTCGAGGCCGGTTGTGGGCTCATCCAGAATGAGAACCCTGGGCTCGTTGATCAGTGCGCGGGCGACGAGCAGTCGTCGCTTCATTCCCCCGGATAACTGGTCGATGCGGCTCGTCTGTCTTTCCAGGAGATGGAAGAGGTCCAGCGCCTCCCGTGCCCGCGCTCGCGCCGTTCTCTCTGGGATGTCGAAATAGCGCGCATAGACGATGAGGTTCTCCAGCACGGTGAGGTCGGGATCGAGGTTGTTTTCCTGAGGAACGACGCCGATCAAGGCCTTTATCTGGGCAGAATGCGTCTTGCAAGGCATGGACGCTATCGTGAGCTCTCCCGCAGTGATAGGGGAATTGCAGAAGATCATCCGCATCGTGCTCGTTTTTCCTGCACCGTTTGGTCCCAGGAAGCCGAAACATTCCTGCTCCTCGACCTCGAAGTCGATATGGTCCACGGCCACCAGACCGTCAAATACTTTCGTCAAGCCTTTTGCAACGATGATGGGCGCCATCTAAATCCTAAGCCGTGTAGTCTCACCGCAAAGATAGCAAAGAGCGCAAAGAACTTATTGGGAATCTCTGCTTCCTTATGCAATGAAACTCATCGCGAATTACCTAGCCAGGCAATTGAATGATAGCAGACTGCGTGACCAGCGAGCAAATTGCGCCGCGTCGGGGGCCACGGGAAGGGTTTTGCCGGCAACACGGAGTTGCCCATCCTTCGTGAGGAAGGACCACCAATAGTGAAAATCTATTTTCAAGGCAGGCTCAAGAAGGAAATGGACGCGGGGGTTGGATAGGCGCTAGCGACGGTCGGTTTCGCCCTCTCTCGGTGATCTCGGGGGGATGGTGCGGCGGTCGTAGGGTGTGGGGACATATTGGACTGATGGGCGGCGCTGGGTGGTCTGTGGATAGAGGTGCATCAGGTCGTAAACTTCATCTGGCACGCCGATCTTCACGGGAAGGCCGATCTCCCTGGCGTGCGAGGCGTGGATTGGATAGTCGTGGGTCCAGCGCCCGCTGGTAAGCGCGCCGGCGATCGCCTCCGCCTTCTCAGGGAGCACGCCGTTGGCCGCAAGCAGATTCAGCGACAACTCCCTCACCTGTGCGATCGCCTTCTCCGCGAGGTCCGCCAGGATCAGTGTCCGGTCTTCGACCCTGGCTAGAGGCTTGGTCACAGGGACCTTCAGCAGGGATACCGCGGGAAACTCCCCAACCTGGGGATCGATCGGCCCAAGCGCGGCGCCCTCGTCCATCACGATCTCATCAGCCGAAAGAGCGATGAAGGTGCCCCCGGACATCGCGTAATGGGGAACAAAGACGGTGACGGGGCCAGGACGTTGGGCGAGGACGTGAGCGATTTGCTCAGCGGCAAGCACGAGGCCACCTGGTGTGTGAACGATCAGATCGATCGGGATTTGTGGATCCGTCAGCCGTATGGCCCGCAGCACGGCCTCTGAATCCTCTATGTCTATGTAGCGCGCGATTGGAATGCCGAGCAGGGAAATAGATTCCTGGCGATGGATCAGTGTAATCAGCCGGGTGCCACGAGACCGCTCGATGCGACGGATGAGACGGAGTCGCGCCACGTCGATCCAGCGCTGGCGGATCATCGGCCAGATGAACAGCAAGAGGAAAAAGATCCAGATCAGATCACCGACGCTCATTAGCCTACCTCAAGATCAGCCTACCTCAAGATCGCGTACCACACACCACTGGACCAGGTGATAGAGGGAATGCTATCAGTCCGTGTTGGCTCGGTGAAGCAGTATCAACGTCAGCATGCTCTGCACGTCGCGTGCCATTGGCATGACGGGGGATGGTTCAGGAATAATGTAACAGTTCCGCTATGGCCAGAGCCGATCCATCCGGCTCTGGCGCTGTTAGGTTCGATGATAGCAACCTCTCAGCCCCGGACAGGGCAAAGCATTCGCGCGGTATTAAGAGGGCTTAGGGGGAGGGCGCGAATGCTCCGCCCCTACGAGATGGGCGGCCATATGGCAGCTATGCCTGGTAGGGGCAAATGGATATGGCCGACAAGACAGGTTGCCGAAGAAATCGAGCAGCGGGTTGAAGTTGACTGGCGTTTGGTTGAGTGGTAGTATACGCAAGAAGCGCCACCTACAAGGCGACGAAGCTGTTAAGACAACAGGGGGTAATTTGGCGTCCATAAGACTTCTTCACATCGCCGATGTGCATCTGGATGCGCCGTTTCGGTGGTTGGGGGATAGGGGAAAAGAGCAAAGGGGGCAACTCAAGGAGACGTTCCGAGGCATAATCGACCTGGCGCTGGAGGAACGGGTCGATGTGTTTCTGGTGGCTGGCGACCTGTTCGACAGCAACTCGCCGTCACAGGGAACGATCGATCTGGTTCAGACTCAGCTCCGACGGCTCGATACGCCCGTGTTCTTGCTGCCGGGCACGCACGACTGTCTCGACGACAGCTCGGTGTATCGCAAGCTGAATATCGCTGGGTCCAACATTCATATCTTCGATCCCTCGCAGACCTCGTTCGAGGTGAACGACCTCGACCTGACGGTTCACGGCCGGGCCAACGTGACAAGAACGTCGTGGCGGAGCCCTCTCGACGGACTCAGCAAGAGCGCGGCAGCGCGCTTCAACGTCGCCCTGGCCCACGGGTCGATGGCGATGCCTGGGACGGAGGATGACTTCCCCCTGACGCGCGGGGAGATCGGCGCGTCGGGGATGGACTACGTTGCACTGGGCCACTGGCATTCATGTCAGGAGTACTCCGCCGCAGCCACCAAGGCTTTCTACAGTGGTCCTCCAGAGCTTCTCGCAGAAGGGCAGTCTGGTTGCGCTCTGCTGGTGGAGCTCGGCCAGGACGGCGCCACGGTAGAGCGGCGGTATGTGGGACGACGTAGCTACACAAGCTTAGACGTCGCGCTGGACGGGATGCGTAGCGTCGAGGAGATTCGGGAGCGCATCAAGCGCCTGGGCGATGAGAACCTCGTTCTTTCCGTCACGCTGAGTGGCCTGCGGTCACTGGACCTCGTCGTCGACGCCGCCGAGCTAGCGCGGGAGCTGTCTGAATACTTCTTCCACGTCAAGGTGCAAGACCGCTCCCAGGCCCTTGTATCGCCGGAGGATATCACGGGGTTTTCCGAGAAGCTGGTTATCGGGCAGTTCGTGAGACGAATGATGGCGCTGATCGACCAGGCAGCGACCCCTGAGGACCGGCGAATCCGGGAAAACGCGCTCCAGATTGGGGTGGCGCTGCTGCAGGGGAGGGACGTGCTGCGGTGAATCTGCGACGCATCTTCTTGAGGGACTTCCGCCGGTTCGCCAACTTTCAGGCTAGCTTTGCGCCCGGCTTGAACGTGATCGTGGGCAAGAACGAGGAGGGTAAATCGACGCTGCGTGAGGCGATCACGCTGGGGCTCTTCGCGGACCCCAGTACGACAAAGCGAGAGTTATTGGGGTTGAAGCGCTGGGGTGCGACCGAGCAGTTCGCCATCGAGTTGGAGATCGAGGAGGATGGCAAGCATTACACGCTTATGAAGGATTTCCAGACGAAGACGGGCCGGCTGCGGGACGATGCTACAGGGGAAGCGCTTCAGGATGCCAAGGTGATCGATCGACGCATTAAAGAGATGCTCGGCATCCCATCGCAGGATGTCTTCGAAAGCACGGCGCGCATCTCACATCAGGAAATAACCAACATCAAGAGCGGCAAGACGATCGCGGACCGCCTGCAGGAGCTGGTGACGGGGGGAAGGCAGGACGTTCAGGCTTCCAAGGTGCTGGTGGAGCTCGACAAGGCGGTCAAAGCGCTGACCACGAGGTCGAAGGCCTGCCCAGGCCCGCTGGACGAGCTACCCGGCCAGATCGAGCTAAAGGAAACAGCCCTCGAGAGCAAACGGCAAACGCTATCACGCGTTGGGGAGGCCAGTAAGGAACTGAGCGCGGCCGAGGAGGCGCTGAGAGCTGCACAGCGGGAGCTGGAGGAAAAGGAAGCGACCGAGCGGAGCTGCCGAGAGCGGCTCCATCTCGAGGACGAGCTTGCCAGGGCGCGGGCAGAGGAGAACGCCCTCGATGCCAAGGGGGAGGAGGCGCGCAGGCTCGAAAGCGCTATCGCCCAGGCAGAGGGACAGCTAGGAGAATACGCCGCGGTCCTGGGCCTGCCGGACGAACAGATGAACGAGATCAGGGTTTTGGAGATGAAGGTTTCTGAAATGGCGATGGATGAGCCTCGCTTAGCCGTGCCTAATGCGGCGCCGCAGGGCATGCGGAGAGGCCTGGTTATGGCTGGCGCAGCCCTGGCGTTGGCCGGTCTCGCAGCCGCATTTTTCAATCCACTGCTGATCGTCCCGTTTCTCGTCCTGTTTGTCATCGGGGCTGCCGTCGTCGTGTGGGAGGTGTTTCGTTCTCGCAACGCCGGCGATGTTACAGCGCTGGTCGAGCGGATGCGGGCCCAGGAGCGAACAGAGGCCGCGGAGAAAGCCAATGTACGCCTGCGAGAGATGCTGACGCGCATGAACTGCACGGGAATCGAGCAGTTCAACTGGTTGCGCAAGCTGGGAGAGGCTCTGCAGCGAAGCATCGGCGAAGATATGGCACGGCTTGAGGGACTTCTGTCCGGACAAACCGTGAGCCAGGTAGACGAGGCGCGAAAGATGGCGAGCAGAAAAGCGCGCGATCTGAGCGAGCGGCTCGATGAGCCGGAAATGCGGCTGGCGAAGATCGACCAGGCGACATATCTGCGGCTGCAAAAGGACGTCGCAAGGCTACGAGACTACATCCAGGCGCTGAGGGAAAGAATCGAGGACATCAGGGTCACCGTGCGGGCCGGTCAAATCGGCATCGAAGAGCTTCACGCCCTGGAGGAGGAGATTCAGGAACGGCGCGACCGACTGGCCGCAGCCCAGGAGCGCCACCTGATTCTCAACCTGACGCGGCAGGTTCTGGAGGAGGCCAGGGCGGCGGCGACCGTTTCCGCCACAGATGTCCTCGAAGAAGAGATAGATGGTCTGATCGGCGAGATCACATACGGGCGCTACAGCAGGGTGAAGGTGGACCCAACCAGCTTGAGCATCGCGCTCGTGTCGCCGGAAAGTGGCGCTCCTATCGCGGTTGGGCTCAAGGGGGAATTGAGCACGGGCACGGTCGAACAGGTTTACCTTGCCGCCCGCCTGGCCATGGTGAAGCTTCTGGCGCAGGATCGGCGACCGCCGTTAATCCTGGATGATCCGTTCCTTTGTTTCGACGATCGCCGAACGGCGGCTGTGCTCGCGCTCTGTAAGCGCATCGCGGAGAGGAATCAGGTGTTGTTGTTCACGTGCCGCGACGAATATCAGATCGCGACGGATAACGTTGTGAGGCTGCCAGAGGTGTGCTAAACCGACGCGTCCTTCTGCGGAAGGACGTATCCTTCCGCAGAAGGACGCGTCGGTTTCGACCTTACTCGTGGGTTGTACTCCCTGATTCAGATTCATTCCTGGCCTCGATTGCGCGCAGGACGACGTCGGGTGTCATCGGGAAATCGTGGACGGTTGTGCCGATGGCGTTCCTGATAGCGTTCGCCACCGCGCCGATCATCGCGATCGAGATGGACAGGCCCCCCTCTTTCGCACCGAAGGGACCGAACTTGTCATTGGTCGTCACGATAATCGTCTCGATATTGGGGACGTCCGTGGCGAGCGGGAACCAGTAGTCGGTGAAATTGGCGTTGATGTTCTGGCCGGCCGCGGTCCACGCGTGCCTTTCGAGCATCACGCCGGCTGGTCCGGCCTCTAGCGCCGATCGGTGCATCTGCTGCTCGACTGACAGAGGGTTGATGGGATAACCACAGTCGTGGGCCGCCGTCATATTGAGCAGCTTCACCCGCCCGGTTTCCATATCAACCTCGACCTCGGCGATAGCTGTCCCATAGGAGAACGCCGAAGCCAGTTGGCCGCGGGGATTGGACACCCACTCACGCTTGTGATCACCCTTGGGCCAACGGTCGCCTCGCCCGAGAATCGCCTTGTCTCGACCGAGCGCCGTTCTGGCAGCCTTAGCCAGCGAGACCGACTTTTCAGGCGAGCCTTTGATGAAGATTTTCCCGTCCCTGGCAACCAGGTCCTCCTTGTTCGCCTCAAGCAGGTCCGCCGCGACATCGAAGAGCTGGCGCTTGGCATCGGCCGCCGCCGCCTTGACGGCGCCGCCCGAGAGGATCGTGGACGCCTGAGAGTAGGCGCCCTGATCCGAGGGGGTCATACTCGTATCGGCGGTGACTACTTTGATGGCCTCGATAGGAAGTCCAAGCTCCTCGGCGGCGATGGCCGCGATCATCGCGTCGTTGCCCTGCCCGTTGTCGACGACCCCTGAGATGACGGTGGCATCGCCATCCTCGTTGAAGCGCACGAAGGCGCCCGAGCCGCCGCGAATGCCCATGGGAAAGCCGATGAGGCAGGCGGAGCTGCTCATGCCAATGCCGCGGCCGGGTGGCAGCTTGCCGTACTTTTCCTTCCAACCGGCTTTCTCAGCCGCCCGCTGGATCGTCTCGATCTGGCCACAGGAGCTGATGACGGTCTTAGTAGGCGTGACATAGCCTTCGTAAACGCTGTTGCGCAGGCGGAGCTCCATGGGGTCCATCCCCAGCTTCTCGGCCAGCGCATCGAGAACCATCTCGAGTCCACCGTAGGTTGTGCGAGGATGGTGTGGATACATGCCGCGCGGCGGCTTATTGGTATAAGCTCGAATGGCCTCGTAGCGCAGGTTGGGCATGGCGTAGGTTTCCTCGATCATTTGATAGGCGACCGAGGCCGCGATGGGACCCGTGCTGGCGTAGGCGCCGCCATCCATAATGAGCTTAAAATCGAGGCCCACGAGCTTGCCTTCTTTAGTGACGCCCGCCCGCACCCAGGTCCTGGCTCCGTGGACCTGTCTGACGCAGTTCATATTCTCTTCGCGCGTATAGACGAGCTTTACCGGGCGTCTGGCCTTCTTCGACAGAAGAGCGGCCATAAAATCGGCGGGCGACACTTCAGATCTGCCACCATGGTGGCCGCCGATGTGAACCTTCCGCACCCGCACCATCGAGGTTGGAATGCCCAGGGCGTTGCTGATGGGCCTGGCTTTCATATGAGGGCCCGCGTTAGGGCACCAGATATCGACGCCGGTGCTTTCATAGTTGGCCACAACGGCGTAAGGCTCGAGCATGCAGTAGTTCTCCTCGGGGGAGGTGAACTCGCCTTCGTCGACCAGATAGGCATCCGCCATCGCGTTATCGACGTCGCCTTCGTCGACGAAAATCCGCACGCTAACATTGCCTGGCTTATCTTCGTGCACGAGTGGAGCGCCTTCCTCCAATGCTGCCAACGGGTCGATAACGTAGGGGAGAGGCTCCCATTCGACTCTTATCAGAGCCGCGGCCTCAGCGGCGGTATCCTCGTCGACCGCCGCGACGGCGGCGACCTCCTCGCCAAGGTACCGCGTCTTATCCAGTGGAAGAAGCTGCTGGTCCCTGGTGTAAGCGAAAACACCCCATTTGTAAGGCATCACGTCTTTGCTCGTGATGATCGCCTTGACCCCAGGTAGCCTCTCGGCCTGGCTGGTGTCGATGTTCAGGATGCGTGCGTGAGGGTAAGGGCTTCTCAACACCTTGCCATAGACCATGCCAGGCAGGCCCAGGTCCGCCGAGAACTTGGCCTCGCCAAGGGCCCGCGGGATGGTATCGAGCCGTGGTCGTCGCTTGCCTACTACCGAGAAATCTGTCATTACGCTCACCCCTTCGCTATGATGCGGCCCGCTCAGATACGTCGCCCTCGTAGGGATGCGTACGTACCGGGACGGGCTGGCCGGAGGCGGCCATCACAGCTTCCACGATCTTGGTGTAACCCGTGCAGCGGCACAGGTTACCAGAGATAGCCTCACGAATTTCTGTTTCAGTTGGAGAAGAGGCGCTGTCCAGAAGGGCTTTGGCCGTCAGGATCATACCTGGAGAGCAGAAGCCACATTGAACCGCGCCTTGATTGACAAATATTTCCTGGAGCGGTGACATGTTCTGTCCGTCGGAAAGACCCTCTATCGTCACGATCTCGTGGCCCTGGGCCTCCATCGCGAGCAGCAGACAGGATCGGACTGCCGCGCCGTCGAGCAGAACAGTGCAGGTTCCGCACGACCCGTCCTCGCACCCGTTCTTGGCGCCCGTCAGGCTCAGATCATCCCGCAATACTTCGAGCAAGGTCTTGTGGGGAGATACTCTGACATCCTCCTCACGTCCATTGACTGTTAGCTTAATAAGAACCTGTTCCATTGCTCTCCTTTCCCCAGTGCACAATCAGGACACGTTCTTGAATTTTGATGCCATCCAGTCGCTTCGGATAAAGGACCTTCCTTAAAAAAGTCCCAAGCCTCCGTTCTGGTGACGCACTAGTTCGCCTTAGCCGTCTCCAGAGCCTGGCGCACGGCTCGCTTCGTCAGGACCTTGACCATCTTCCGCCTGTACCAGGGGTCCATCGCGAGATTAGCGACTGGATGCGCTCTCTCGAACATCACCTGAGCGACCTGTTCGAGAAGGTCATCGTCGATCCGCTTCCCCTCGAGCAGGCCCTCAGCCTCAACTATCCGCGTGGGGGCAGGGCCGACAGCGCTGAGGACAATCCTGGCGCCGGCGGCCGCGCCCTGGCCGTCGGTTCCAAGCGAGACGACGATTCCGGCGAGCGGGAAATCCATACCCTCGCGGATGCGAAGCTTCTCATAGACAGCCGCCCTCTGGCCGTCGCTCGGGATTATGACTTCGGCCAGAAGCTCCCCGGGGGCGAGGACGTTTGGCTTTTCGCCCTTGCCGGTGAAGAAGTCCGCGAGGGCGACAGTCCTTTCCGCCTCGGCCGAGACGATCTTCACGCTGGCTCCTAATGCCATCAAGACAGGGGCGAGGTCAGACTGGCATACCGCCAGGCAGCGGCGGCCTTTGGGAACGGCGTGGCAGATATCGCCGCCTAGCTTGATACAATCCGCCTGGGCGCTTCTCCAGAACTCCGACTGGTTGTAATAGATGCAGCGAGTGTCCAGAGAGAGATTGCCGCCGATAGTGGCGACGCGGCGGATAGGAGGCACGGCGACGAGTCGCGTTGCCTGAGCCAGGGCAGGATACTCCTCGGCAATGATAGGGGAGCTCTCGATCCATTGGAGCCTGGCCAGAGCGCCGATTCTGAGGTCCCCGCCGTCATCCTTCTGGATGTAATCCAGGCCTCGCATTTCTTTGAGGCCGATTACGCAGCCAGGCTTGCGCAGCCTGCGTCTCAGCTCAATCAGGAGGTCGGTACCGCCAGCGAGGACGGTAGCATCGCCTTTGCGCTCGTCCAGAAGAGAGCAAGCCTCGTCGATCGTAGCTGGCTGGATAAAATCGAATCTTGGCAGTTGCATTCATTTCCTCCCGTTCTCGTGTTACCGCCACGGGCAGATACCCGCACTCAGGGGTCTGCGCAGTAAGAGCACCTGGCGGGCGCGGTCAACGGCATATCCAGAACAAGGTCATATCTAGAAACTGTAAAGATGCAAAACAGGCGAGAGCGAATCACAGAAATCTGCACCAAACGTTCGGTGCGGAGGCTATGTTATCACGCGCTAACCTGGTCGTCAATAGGGAAGTTGAGGAGGTAGTGTAAGCGGGATTGCGAAAATAAGGCTAGACCGTCGGGATTGCGCTCATCAGAACGCTCACCCGCAGCCGTGCGCGGGGCTGATGAACATAAAGAAATTACTCCGACTCATGCATCCAGCTCGATTCTGAGGTAGGGCCGACCATGCCATAAAGGCCCGACTATTTTCTCTAACGCCATCGGCGCCGCGCGCCGCTCGAAAGGCGACGTAGCATTTGTTAACGCGAGCCCGCGGCGCAGAATCCTGATGCGCACCCCTCCGATAACGAAACGTTGCGACTGCCTCAGCACCATGGTAAACTGGTGTTTGAAAGGCAATGCGATCGCAGAAAAGGCGATGGAGGTTGGTCCTGTGAGTGAAGAAATGGACCGGGCTGAGAGAATGGAAGAGGTTGAAGCGGGCATTTCGGAGGCCGCTGAGTTTGAAGAAAGCCCCGAGGGCGAGGGTTTCCAGAATGTTGCTTGCGATAACATCGAGGTGACGCAGAGCAGGGTTCGCAACGTCAACGGCAGTGATGTCACGATAACGCAGAGCCTCTCTCAATCGATCGAAGGACAGAACGTCGACGCGCTGCAGTCGGCGGCGCTCGTTATGCGGGCGGAGACCCTGGGATTGACCCAGTCCGGGGCCCTGTTCATCAAGGCCGACCAGGCCCAGGTGATGCAGGGTGGCGCCATGGCAATCGTGGCCGGGAATTATGACGTGCACCAGGGTGGGGCGCAGTGGATATTCGCGAAGAAAGTGCAGATCAATCAGGGCGGCGCGGTGGCCATTGTGGCCAACTCTGTTACCGCCAGTAAAGCTGGAGCGGTTTTTTTGCTTGCTCGCAACGTCCACGGTGATGTCACTACTATCGTGTCGCAGCGTACGGCCGTTCAATTTGGTGCGGCCTTCGGGGCGCTTCTCGGCCTTTTTGTGCTTCTCGCCAAGCTTCTTGGGAAGAGGTAGGTAGCTGGACGATGCACGGGCACGCCTCGAACGTTCTGAAAAAGCAAATCACATTTCAAAGTGGCCGTTTACTGCTGGAGGGTATCCTTCATACGGTTGACCGGCCCGGACTCCATCCAGCCGTGGTCGTCTGCCATCCAGACCCGCTTCGCGGCGGCTCGATGCACAATGCCGTGGTTGTTTCCGTGTGCGAAGAGCTCGCCGACCGGGGTATCTCGGCTCTCCACTTCAATTTTCGCGGCGTCGAGCTCAGCCAGGGGGCGTATGGTGGAGGAGAGGATGAAATCGAGGACGTTCGCGCGGCAGTCTCTTACGTTATCTCTCTTCCCAGCAGCGAGGTTTGCTGCATCGGTGTGGCCGGCTATTCTTTCGGCTCGTACGTGGGCCTGCGAGCGGCGGCCGGCGACGAGCGTGTTAGAGCCGTGGCGGGCATCTCCCCTGCGTTGGTCGTTCACGACTACGGCTTTCTCCGTGAATACAGGCTTCCCAAGCTGCTCCTCGCCGGCGAGCACGATGAGTTTCTCACTCGTGATGAGTTCCTCAAGCTGGGCGAAGACCTGCCCGAACCCAGACAGATAGAGCTGGTGCGCTTCGCCGATCACTTCTGGCAGGGCTTCGAACGCCGAGTGGCGACGAAGGTCGCCACTTTCTTCAAACAGGTCTTCGACGAGGTCTTAGCATAGTTCTTGGTGCAAAATGCAGCCCGTGGTGGTCCTTCACTCGCCCGCAATGGTAAATGAGTGAAGGACGGGTCACCCTAACACGAAACCACCATCAGGAAAGAGTATAAGTCACAGAGCTGTCCGCCGTGCCAAACCTGCCCCAGTGTACCATCGCCGCCAACGGCGGCCGCTTGCGCGCTGGCGGCGCGCCTGCCGGATAGCCTACCCCCAGTAAGAGGGGCACGCGCAGCGTGCCCGGTACGCCCAGTATCTCGCGCACCATATCCTCCCGACGCGCCGTCTCCTGCGCGTCATCCGATTGGTATATCGCGGCCCAGCCGACACCCAGCCCGATGGCGGTCGCCGCCAGCCACACGTTCTCCGCCGCCACACAGCAATCTTCCAGCCAGTAGCGACTCTTAATCGAATCGCCGAGCACGGCTAACGCTGCCTGAGCTGACCTGAACCATGTGCAATAGGCGTGAAGCCCCGCTAAACGATCCAGGTCCTCACGCGCCGTCACCACCACGTACTGGCGTGGATGGCGGTTGGCTCCGGAAGGAGCGTCGTACGCCGCCTCGAGCAGCTTCTGCAGTGCGTCTTGTGGCAGAGGCTCCGTCACAAAGCGCTTTGTCGCCCGACGATTTTGGATTGCGGAAAGAGCATCCACTTTCAATCTCCTTTAGAAACTGTCGCTGTAACTTGAAATCGACAAAAATATAACACGCGGCCAGGCGCTTGTCAACTTTGACAGCCGCTGGGCATTTGGTGTGAATCGCAGCTCCATCATAAAGGCGAGCTTAGCGTGTGTGCCGTCGAGCATCAACCCAGCCAACAGCAGGTTCGTCGTCGCTTGTCCGGCGGTACACACCGCGTATTCACTTCGAATGCCCTCGATTTGAATGTGTACGCACTGAAAGCACAAGGTAGTCCCATCCCTCGCTACATACGGCCACGTCCGAATGCGGCTCTCCTCTACCATTGAAGAAGGTCTCGCCAAGCATCCCCCACAAGAATTCTCCGTGTCTGCTCTGAAAATAGATTTTCATCCCTGGTGGTCCTTCCTCGCGAAGGATGGGTAACTCCGTGTTAAGCGTGCCCCCGTTCACCGTCCGCCTTTTACAGAGAACACGACTGTTGACTTCGCCGGTATGGTGTAAGTCATGCGGTTCTGACTCAGCGATATTAGGTCCTGTTCTCTGGGGGGATACACCTGGTCATTCCAGAGAACCACCTCGACGGGCGCGTCGGGCGACACACCATCGATCTCGATGCTTTTCGAAATCGGCGCTCCCTTCAAATTCATCACTATCAAGTTGGCATCGCCAGTCGACGACCGCCGCGTGCCCAGCGCCAGCACCTGATCGTCGTCGGATTCGCTGGTAACCATCTCGTCGCAAAGGTAGTCGCGGACGATTTGATGGTAATAGAAAGCGCTCTTTCTCGATCCGTCTGGATTGTAAAGACTATAGCTCCAGGGCTTACCGAACTCCTCGCGCCAGTAATCGTTGTGCTGATAGCGGGAAGCCATGTCCACGCCAGCCTTTATCTGCCAATACACCGCTGACAAGAAATACACAGCGTTTGGAACGTTTTGCGACGCGTGGTCCCACTCGCCCAGGAACAGAAAAACCTCGCTTTTCTTGCGGTAACGATTGTCGGTCACATACTGATCGACAAGACTCCGGGCATACTCTGCGAGACGGCGAAAACCCTGCTCTCCATCCTGATCGCCCCAGGGCGCATAGTTATGATATGAGACGAAATCCGTGCGACCGCCTGATCTCCTGAGGAACGTCTCGAAAAAACCGCCCAGGCCAGAGACGGCTGGCCCACCGACTCTTATCGAAGGGTCCGCCGCCTTCATAGCGTCATAAGCGGCGTTGAATGCCTCGGCGTAGCGCGGCGCGTTGCCGTCCAAAGGGCCATCGGGTGTCGAGGAGTCACGAATGTCGTTCTCGTTGCCAATCTCGAAGTACCTGACGGGGTACCCGATATTCTTGAAATGCTGCACGCGGCCTGCGGCCCAGGCTGGATCGTCGATCTTGGGATTCATGATTATCAGCATCGGCTCCAGCCCGGCATTCTTGACACGTTTCACGGCTTCGTCGACCTGGTCAGGCGTGCCCGACCAGAAGGGAACGTCCCACAAGCGTACTACTCCGAACTGGTAGGTCGCCGGATCATCCCCGTAGTTTCCTTTCGCATATGCCCATTCCCGCTGGTCGACGTTCTCACCATTGAACCAGAGCGGATTAATCGGCCTGAGGGGCCGGTCAACATATGTCCTGATAGAGGCAGGCGGAAGGTTGACCTGCTCGAGCTGAGGCACAGGTACCGACGGTTTGAGTTCCTCGGTGACTGTTGCCACCCCGGGTGTCGGCTGTGTCACGCCATATGAACTTGTTGGCGTCGCTGGCACGGGTGCCGGCTGTGTTGCCACAGGCAAATTTGTGGGTGTTGACGGTCCAGGTGCCGGCTGTGTCGCCACAGGCGAATTCGTTGGAGTTGGTGGTCTGGGAGCCCGTTGTGTTGCCATAGGCGAATTCGTTGGGGTTGTTGCCTCTACCCTCGACCCTCTACCCTCAACCCTCGGAAGCTGCGAAGAACAGGAAATCAAGAACGCCGAGAACAAGATCAGTAGTATTCTTCTCATTCCTTCACATCCTGGCGCGTTAAGGTGAGCAAAAGAGTTGTGGTCGTTTTACTCGGCAGTTGAGACCCTGCCCCGGTCCCGCCATGCGGCGGGCGACATACTATGATCTTATCAGTCGCCTGCTGATCAGAAGGATTTCGTCACTCTGAGGGAGATAAGACGCGAGCGCATTGTGGCTTTTTTTATCGCAAGAACCGTGCCACGGTTGGTTGTGGATTGGGACAAGATCAACCAATGCACCTAACGATTAGCTGTGTTATGATTCAACAGACCTTGCGCCCAGGCATTGCGCTCAAGTGGTACCGTTCTCGCTCGTTTGCCCATCAGAAAGGATTACCCGTGGACCGGACGTGCACCATCAAGAAGACTCAGCCTCTAGCTGCGGGCCCTGCTCCGGCGGTCGGTGTGCTCCCCCCCCCCCGCGCTCGAAGAGATTGTGTTACGCTAACTCTACCCTCGGGCGCTGCTCCCTCAAGCTACGATGTCGGTCCTATTCTCCTGCTGGGAGAGTGTGCGGATGCTTGAGGCCGGCGTGCCCAACCTGGATGTCGTCTTAGGCGGAGGAGTTTCCGTCGGCTCCTTCAACCTGATCGCCGGTGGGCCCGGGGTCGGTAAGACCATCGTTTCACAGCAGATAATGTTCCATAACGCCACGCCCGAAAACCCGGCCCTGCACTTCACCGTCCTGGGCGAGCCAGTGGTCAAGCTGCTGCGCTACCAGAGCCGCTTCCCCTTCTTCGACCCTTCCAGGGTAAAAACCGCCGTTCGCTACGTGGACATCGGCGACGTCATCCGCAAGGAGGGGCTCGATGGCGGTCTGGAGGTGATCGTCTCGCGTGTCGAGCGCTACTCCCCGGCCATCGTGATAATCGACTCCGTGCGGGCCGTCCGCGAGATAGCTTGCGGCGGGGGAGACTACGGTCTGCGCACCTTCACCCACGACCTGGCCCAGGTGGCCGTCGTCTGGAACGCCACCAGCTTCATGATCGGCGAGTACGAGGAATCGGAGATCCGCTCCGGGCCCGAGTTCACCATGGCCGACGGCATCATCTGGATGGCTATGGAGAAGGTGCAGAACTCGGTCGTGCGCAAGCTGCAGGTGGTCAAATCGCGCGGTATGCCGATCGTGCCGGGGCTGCACAGCTTCAGGCTAGACCAGCACGGCGTTTAGGTCTTCCCGCGGCTGGTGCCTCAACTCAGGAAGCCCAGGGCCAGGCCGCGAGGTCGGGCCAGCTTCGGCGTACCTGGCCTGGACAGAATCACCGGAGGGGTATTCCTCTTGGCCAGGTCTGCCTCGTCGCCGGGGCCTCGGGGACGGGCAAGAGCGTGCTCGCCCAGAGCTTCGCCGCCGAGGGGGTCAGGCAGGGCGAGTCGTGCGTGCTCCTTACTTTCGAGGAGCCCCCCGAAGACTATTCCGAGAGGGCTCAGGGATTCGGCTGGGACTTCGGCCGCTGGGAGAGAGAGGGTAAGCTGGCTTTCGTCTTCCGCCGGCCGATGGACCTGACCGTGGACGAGGTCATCGACGACCCGCGCAAGGCCGTGGAGCGCACGGGCGCCAGAAGGCTGGTGCTGGACAGTATCTCCGGTTTCGAGCTGGCGCGCGCCCCGGCCGACCAGTCCAACTTCCGCGAAGCCCTCTACCGATTGGCGTCCTGGTTGACGTCCGAGGGGGTCACGGTGCTGATGACCACCGAGATCGAAGAGATCTTCGGCGAGATCAAGTTCTCCACCCACCAGATTTCCTTCGAAGAGCCGGTCGAGCAGCTTGTTGCCAGCGCGAGGAATCTAGCGCCGGACGTCGACGACCTGCTGAAGAGCGGGGCGCTGGCGATCCTGCACATGTCTCCCCTGGAGACCGACATAAACGAGCAGATCATCAAGGTGCGCGAGGCCATTGGAAACGGTACCGTCAAGCGGCTCGTCTTCGACTCGCTGTCGAACTACGAGGATCTGCTGTCCGAAGTCGAGTACAAAGACTACGTTTATTCATTGCTGTTATTCATCAAGAGCTCCGGCGTCACCGCCCTGCTTACGACCGAGATACGCGAGCTGACCGTGGTGGAGAGGATCACCACCTACGGCACATCCTACCTGCTGGACAACATCATAATGCTGCGGTACGTCGAGCTGGCCAACACGTTGCGGCGAGCGATAATCGTGCTGAAAACGCGGGGCGGTGGCCACGCCAACGACATTCGCGAGTACGTGATCGCCAGGGGAGGCATCCAGGTGCTGCCCATCGATCCAAGCACGGCGGTGCCGGTGCTCTCGCTGCAGCAGTACTCGCACATTCTCACCGCCTTTCCGGCTCCCAGAGGGCATGGTGAACAAGAGAAGAGTGGCAAGCGCCAGGGCAAGAAAACCGGCAACCCATAGGCATAGAAATGGGCGCGATCGCAGAGAGAGCCGAGGGGCAACTGTAGGGGCAACTGGCAGCCAGGGGTCCGGCCACCATTGACTGAGAGCATTACGTGTCTGAAGATGAACTTACGTCAATCGCCAAAAACATATTGGACGCCGCCATGCTAGAGGACAACACCCTCCCGTCGCTCGTCGCCGGCCTGAAGGTCGCGAGCCACCTGCTGTGGGATCGACTGGCACCCGTTATTGGGCTCCGTGAGCGTCCGCACTCTGATGGCGCTGGCAATCCGCCGGGCGGCGGAACGATACTCCTTCCTGGGCAATGTCGTCGTCTGTGAGGACGGCCTCGACGCCGGCGAGGTGCTGGCGCACAATTCGGACGCCGATTACGAAGAGGTGCGAGAAGCCTTTGAAGACCTGCTGGTCACTTTCCTGAAACTACTGGCGGGCCTGGTGGGAAGAAACCTGGCGATGGTGCTTCTGCGCGAGGAGGAATAAATATGGACGATAAGCGACGGGTCGAGATCAGACATTTGCCGAGCGGTGTCCCCAACCTGGACGTGGTGCTCGGCGGTGGCCTGACGGAGCTCTCCATGCACGTCATCGCCGGCGTCCCCGGCACGGGCAAGACGATCTTGACCCTGAGCTTCCTGGTGGAGGGCGTGCGCTGCGGCGAGCCGGGGGTGATGGTAACCTTCGAAGAGTCGCCGGAGGAGCACATCCGCAAGGCCAGGACCTTCGGCTGGGACCTGGGGCAGATGGTGAAGGACAACCGCGTCGAGCTGATCTACATGCGCCCGGTGGACCTTACCGTCGAGGAGGTTCTGCAGCGGATCGAGACGGCGGTCAGTCGCATTGTGGCGAGGCGAGTGGTCCTCAACAGCATCTCCGGCTTCGAGCTGGCCATCGCCCCCACGGAGCGTGAAGATTTCCGCGAGGCGCTCTACCATCTGACCAGAGGGTTATCCGGTCGGCGCATCAACCTGCTGATGACCACGGAGGTTCCCGAATCTTTCAGCGAGCTGCAGTTCAGCTTCCACAACATCTCTTTCCTGACCGACAATATCGTCCTGCTGCGCTACGTTGAGATAGCTTCCAGCCTGGCCCTGGGCACAGTGGTGGTGAAAATGCGCACCAGCCAGCACTCGCGTGAGCTGCGCGAGTATGCCATAACCGACAAGGGCATAGAGGTCGGCGTTCCTTTCAAGGACTACAGCGCGATATTGTCGGGAATGCCGGCGCCGACCACCCCGCTCGCCCTGTTAGGCGTGGGCTTGAGCGAAGAGGATAGAAGGGTACTGCAGTCGCTGCTGGAGATGGGGGAATCGACGTCGGAGCGGGTGGCCCAACGGACGGGCCTGGACTCGATGGTCGTTCGAGGGGCCCTTGAGGGCCTTGTCGCGGCGCGGATATGTGGCCGAGGTCGTCGAGCCAGGACGCATAATTTACCACGCCGTGCTGCCCGAGATGCGGTCCAGACGAGTGCGGCGCCGCAGGCCGTAGCGGCCGCTTGCCCCTGACCATCCTGTTATTGACAACAAGCCCCCCCTATGATATGGTACCCATCGCAAACAGGTAGTTAGGCACCAACCAGGGAACCGCAGCCGTGAACGTCGTGTGTCTCATCAAAGTGATGGTGGAATCCCTGGCTGGCATCCAGCTATTGTGCCACCGGATCTTCGCGAGTTGAGTTATCAATCCTCTTTTCAGAAGTTCACAAAGGTCACAGATCAGGAGAAGATAGACGATGGGCTATTACAGGGACTTGAGAGAATACGTCGGGGTTCTCGAAGAAAACGGCAAGCTGGTGAGGATCAAGCGAGAGATCAACAAGGACACCGAGCTGATGCCGCTGGTGCGATGGCAGTTTCGCGGGTTGCCAGAGAAAGATCGCAAAGCCTTTCTCTTCGAAAACGTCATCGATGCCAAGGGCAAGGCGTATGATGGCTGGGTGCTGGTGGGCTGCCATGCCCCATCCAGGGAAGTCTACGCCCTGGCCATGATGACCAAACCAGAGGAGATCGTTAGAAAATGGGAGGAGGCCCAGCTTCGTCCGATCAAGCCCATCGTCGTCGCCTCGGGGCCGGCACAAGAAGAAGTGCACGTGGGCGATAGCCTGGTGGAGCACGGGGGCTTGGGGGAGTTTGCCGTCCCGATCTCGACCCCTGGTTTCGACAATGCGCCTTATTTCTCCGCCGGTAACGTAGTGTCTCGCGACCCCGAGACCGGCGTGAGGAACGTCGGCAATCATCGAGCGATGATCAAGAGTCCGGTCAAGGCGGGGCTCAGCGCCAAGATGCCGCAGCACCTGCGTCAGCACTGGCAGAAGTACAAAAAGCTGGGCCTTCCAATGCCAGCCGCTATCGTCATCGGCCCGACGCCGAACGTCGGTGTGGTTGGCGCGACCAAGATTCCCTTCGGCACCGACGAATACGACGTCGCGGGGGGCATTGCCGGCGCGCCACTCGAGCTCGTCAAATGCAAGACGATCGACCTTGAGGTGCCGGCTAACGCCGAGATCGTGATCGAGGGCGAGATCCCTACCGATTATCTCGAGCGAGAAGGTCCACACGGCGAGTACACCGGATACATGGGAATGGGTGTGTCCAATCTCTTCCTCAACGTGAAGTGCATCACCCATCGCAAACATCCTATCTGGAATGTGTATCTCAGCCAGTTCCCGCCGAGCGAGAGCAGCCTCATGACCCAGATAAGCAAAGGGGCCACTGATTACAAGCTCCTGAAGCACGACCTCGGCATCGACAGTGTGGTGGATGTGGCCTATCATAACGAGAGCGGCGGACGGACGTTGTGCGTGATCTGCTTGAAGAACAGCACGACGCCGCAGGTCTGGCAGGCGCTGTATGGGGTTAGCGCCGCCAGCACCAGGTTTGCCAAGATCATCATCGCCGTCGACGACGACATAGACCCGCGAGATATGGACTCCGTGGCGTGGGCCCTGTGCTACCGCATGCAGCCTCATCGCGACATTCACATCGCCGAGGGTAAGGCGGCCTCCCTCGACCCATCGGCCGCTCCCCCGGAAGATAAGCGACAGATGCTCATCGACCCACCCACTTCGTCGCTGCTGATCGACGCGACCAGAAAATGGGGCTATCCGCCGACCTCTTTGCCGAGAAGAGAGTTTATGGAGCGGGCAAAGCAAATCTGGCAGGAAGAAGGGTTGCCCGAGCTGGCGCCAAAGATGCCCTGGTACGGCTCATCCCTGGGTTACTGGCCGGCCGAGATCGAGGAAGAGGCTGAGCTGGCTCTGCGGGGCGAGCATTACATAACAGGTGAGAAATTAGCTCAGAACAGGATCAAGGTGTAAACGATTTCACCACTGATTAAGCCTGACAACAATTGAGGAGGTGCCTTGTGCGGACAACCTGGGATCTGGAAACTGATGTCCTGGTCATCGGCTACGGTCTGGCCGGCGGCGTCGCGGCCTCGATAGCGCACGACGGCGGGTCCGACGTGCTCATCCTGGAGAAGAACGAGTACCCTGGCGGCTGCTCCATTTTCGCCGGCGGCTCGGCTAAATGTGTCGAGGACGCGGAGGCGGCCAGGGAGTACCTCACGGTTCTCTCGGCCGGACGCGTGGACGACGAGGTCATCAGCGCCTTTGCGCAGGCCCTGGCGGAAAACGAGGATTTCATCCGCCAGTTAGCCCAGGTCAACGGCGCCGAGCTCAAGCGAATTCCGAACACGCAGGGCAGCTATCCTTATCCGGGCCGAGAAACGTGGTATAGCCTGCGAATAGCGAAGATCCCGGGCTTCGAAGGATTTCCCTGGATGCGGTGCTTCCTCAGTCCGGCCGGCGTGAACCTCATCAAGCTGGCGATGGATAACGTCGAGTCCCGTGGCATACCGGCGATGCTTTCCACGCCGGTTCGCCGCCTGGAGACGGACGACTCAGGGGTGGTGATCGGCGCGGTCGCCGAAAAAGAGGGGCGAGAGCTCGCCGTGCGAGCTCGCCAGGCGGTGGTCCTCGCCACGGGCGGATTCGAACAGAGCGAATGGATGCGCAAGCAGTATCTGCAGGGCATGCCGTTTTTTTCGATGGCTCCGCTCACGCACACGGGGGATGGCATCATGATGTCCCAGAAGGTCGGGGCCGCGCTCTGGCATATGTGGCTCGTCCACGGCTCCTACGGCTTCAAGTTCCCAGAATACCAGCTCGCCTTCCGTCATCCTTTCTCTGGTTACCGTAATCCCAAGCGTAAGATGTCCTGGATCGTGGTCGACAAAATGGGCTCGCGCTATATGAACGAGTATCCGCCGGCGCCGCAGGATTTGCCGCACCGTGCAATGGAGATATTCGACCCCGACCTGCCCGGCTATCCGCGCATCCCGTCTCTCATGATCTTCGACGAGGTTGGCCGCAAGCGCGAAGCCATCGCCCAGCCCCTGGCCTTCCCTGGCTATGAATATAACTGGAGCGAGGATAACAGCGCCGAGATCGAGAGAGGCTGGATCATCAAGGCGAATAGCATCGCGGAGCTTGCGGATGCCATCAAGGAGCGCTTCCCTGAGAACGAGGGGAGAATGGACGCCGAACAGCTCGAAGCGTCCGTTAGAGAATGGAACATGTGCGTCGAGACCGGTAAAGATAGATTCAACCGCCCTCCAGGATCGATGATGGCCCTGGCCACCCCGCCGTATTATGCAGCCCAGGTGTGGCCGATTATCACGAACACCCAGGGTGGCCCGGTTCACAACGCCAAACAGCAGGTGATGGATCCCTTCGGACAACCGATCCCGCGGCTTTACGCCGTGGGCGAGCTTGGCTCTTTCTTCGGCCACCTGTACCAGCTCGGCGGCAACATCGGCGAGTGTTTCACCTCGGGCAAAATCGCCGGCCAAAACGCCGCCAAAGAGACAAGGCTGCCGTAGAGCAGGTTAGCTTCACGCGAGTAACATCTTTGGCGTTCTTCTGCGGAAGGATATGTGGCTTGTGGAGAGCGGACGACCTATCTGTCGTAGGGGCGACCGGCCGGTCGCCCCTACGACAGGGGACTGATATGCTAGTCGTGAGCGCAAAGTCATCAGTCTGCAAGTTATCAACCAGAAGCTCAAAACGCTTTGTTTGGGGAGAAGAAGCGAGTGATAAACAAGACGATAGATACCGATGTACTCGTGGTCGGCGGCGGCCTGGCCGGCTGCGAAGCGGCCATTAAGGCCAAGAACGAGCATAACAGCGTCCTGCTGGTGGACAAGGGATACGTGAGTCGCAGCGGCGCCAGCCCCTTCGCGGCCGGCGCGATCAACGTCTGTTTGCCCGAAGACGACAAGGACGTGTGGCTGCGCGAGATTGTCGAACGCGGCGAGTATATCAACGACCAGGAATGGGTCAAGCTCCAGTTGGAAAGAGGTTATCCGCTCGCGATGGAGCTCGACGAGTGGGGACGAGCCTTCGGCCACACGATCTTTGAGCGCGACGAGCAGGGGAATCTTCTCAGGAAGAAAGCGCGCGGCAACATCAACACAAGGACCTGCGTCATCAACGCCATTCCGGCGATGGACACGATGCGGGCGAAGGTCATCGAGAGCAAGGTCTCGCTGCTCGAACGCGTGATGGTGACCGATCTCGTGCTCGATCAGGGAAGAGTGGTCGGGGCTATCGGACTCGGCTACCGCGATGGCAAGGTGTATCTCCTGCGCGCCAAGTCAGTCGTCCTTTCGGCGTCGGGTTGTGGCTTCAAGCTGTTCGGCATGGGGCATCGCAATCTGACAGGCGAGGGCCAGGCGATGGCCTACGAAGCCGGGGCGATGCTGCGCAACATCGACCAGGCGATGTCCAATACCACCGCCAGGGCCGCCGATAATCACGGGATGAGCCTGATGGCCGCGGCTGGAGGCAGGTTCCTCAACAGCCTCGGCGAGGAGTTCATGTGGAATTACGAGCCTGAAATCGGCAACCGCGCCCGCCTCAGCAAGCTCACCGTGGCGATCGCTCGCGAGATTGCCGCTGGCCGTGGCCCGGTGTACATGGACCTCACCGCGACATCCGAGGAAGACCAGAAGCTGATGCGGAAGATCGTTCCCGAGGCGTTCAAGGCCTTCGCTAGCTTGAAGATCGATCCGTTCAAGGAAAAGGTGGAGTGGATGCCTGCCTTCAAGGGCACCGTGATGCACGGTGGGGGCATTCACATTGACATCACTGGTGCCTCGAATGTCCCTGGTCTCTACTCTGCCGGCGACTGCTCCTGTACGCCTGAGCACGGCACGTGGTCGATCACCGGTCTTAACCTCACTTTCGCCATCGTCTCTGGCGATATCGCCGGCAGATCGGCGGCCAGCTACGCCAGGGAAGCGGCGACGAGCGGCGTTCAGAAAAGCGATGTCGAGGAGACCGTCGCCAGTAGACTCGCTCCCCTAGATGCAAAGGTGGGACTGACCCCAGATGAGGTCATCTACCGTATGCAAAAGGTCTTGATCGCCAATGACGTCGCTTACATCCGCAGCGATGCGTCGCTGCGCCGTGCGCTTGGTGAGATCGAGAGCATCCGCGAAGAGGCCGTGCCGAGCGTCAAAGCCAGGAATTCGCACGAGCTGGTGAAAGCGCTGGAGACTAGATCGATGATTCGTATCGCCGAGATGATAGTTCGCAGTTGTCTTTACCGAGAAGAAAGCCGCGGATTCCATTACCGGACGGACTATCCACTCACGGACAACGATGACTGGTTGAAGTGGATCATGGTGCAGCGAGACGAGCAGGGCTCGATGCGCGTCTGGGCACAGAACTTCCCAACGCCTTACCTGCCTGCTCCCTCTGGCAAGTATCCGCCCAAGTGATAGGAGTGAACGATAACAATGGCAATAAGAGATATCGACCGCGTAAAATGCAATGACTGTGGCCGCTGCTACCTCATCTGCCCTATGGACGTCTTCGGGAAGGTTGGACGAAGGGTCTATCTCTCTAATCCCGAAGACTGCATGCCGTGCTATCTCTGCGAGATCGACTGTCCAGTAGATGCCATCACCATCGATGCGGAGAGGGGCCGGCCTATTCCTCTGCCTTACTGACGCCAATACCAAACAGCCTTGACTTTTCCAGCCTCAACCACTATCCTATGTTTCGGGGATACTTGCAGCCTATGGGCAAGACGAGACTGGACTTGCTTCTCCTCGCAAAGGGGCTGGCAGAGAGCCGATCTAAGGCTCAAGCCCTTGTGCTATCGGGCAACGTCCTTGTCAACGGGCATCCCGCGGATAAGCCAGGGGTTTCGGTCCCGGATGATGCGGAAATCAAGATTCGGCCCGCGCCGCCCTTCGTGAGCCGCGGCGGCGTCAAGCTGGAAAGGGCGCTCGATCACTTTGGTCTGGTGATGAGCGGCTCTGTCGTGATTGACATCGGTGCATCGACCGGGGGATTCACCGACCTCTTGTTGCAGCGTGGGGCTCGGCGAGTCTATGCTATTGATGTGGGCTATGGTCAGCTCGACTGGCGCTTGCGGAATGACCCTCGCGTGGTCGTGATGGAGCGCACGAATATTCGCTTCGTCGAGAGCCTGCCTGAGCTGGCTGACGCGGCCGTCATCGATGTATCATTTATCTCGTTAAGTCTCGTGTTGCCAGTCGCGGCGAAGCTCGTCAAGTCGGGCGGATGGATCGTCGCTCTGGTCAAGCCTCAGTTTGAGGCGGGAAGGGCCCAGGTTGGCAAGGGGGGCGTGGTGCGAGACCCGATGGTGCATCGACAGGTCTTGCAGCGGGTGATCGAGCAAGCGCACGCCATCGGGCTCAAGGCGCTCGGCCTGATCCCATCGCCGCTCAAAGGCCCATCGGGTAACAAGGAGTTCCTGCTGTATCTTTCGCGGGTTGGGCAAGAGGTTGATGTCCCTCAGGCGATCGATGAGGCGGTGAGCACCGGTCCAGACTGATCGATAGGCAGGTTTCTGATCGTTGAGCAAGATCGTTTTCCTATATAACCCCAGGCTGCCGGACGCCGAGGGATTTGCTACCCACCTGGTGGAAATCTTGTCTGACACCGCTGTCGAAATGGAGGTCGCTTCCGTCTGGGATGAGGCCACCATCAGGGAAATCGCTCCGTCATCGGACTTCGTGGTTACGTTGGGTGGTGACGGCACCGTCCTGCGCGCGACCAGGATTGTTGCGCCGCTTGGTATCCCTATCGTCGGCGTCAACCTGGGGAAGCTGGGCTTCCTCACCGAGCTGGGACGCGAAGAGGCCGCCCGCAAGATTCCTCAGTTGCTCCACGGACGCTGCTGGACCGAGGAGCGGATCATGCTATCCATCGAGATCCATCGGCGCGCGGAACCGGCGGCGGGAGACTGGGTTGCCCCTGGCGAGCGTCATGTCGAGCGCTTTTTTGCCGCTAACGAGATTGTCGTCGGCCGGGCGGCTCTGGCTCGTGCTGTGGAAGTTGTGGTCTCGGTTAATGGCGTCTCCCTCGCTAAGTACATCGCCGACGGCGCAATAGTTTCTACGCCGACCGGTTCTACCGCCTACTCGCTCGCCGCCGGCGGCCCCGTCCTTCACCCCAGTCTAGAAAACCTGTTACTGACGCCGATCCTGCCACATCTCAGCGACGCCTATCCACTCGTCACGCCCCCGGGGACGGAGTTCCAGCTCGAGGTTCACACCGGGCATCAGGCCAGCGTGACCATCGATGGGCAGATCGAGACGCCTCTTTATAATGGAGACCTGGTCCGAGCGTTCGCGGCGCCGCAGAAGGCCGGGTTTCTCAGAACGCAATCTTCCGCCTACTTCTATCGCACCCTGGTCAGGAGGCTGAGGCGAAATACCAAGAAAAATGAACATAATCATCGCTCTGCGCTGCCTTCCCCCGGCGCCGCGAATCCAGCCAGCAGCGAGGTATCATAGGGCTTGTTACTTGAGCTAACCATCACTAACTTCGCCATCATCGACCGCGTGACCTTGTCGCTTTCACCGGGCTTTAATGTCCTCACCGGAGAGACTGGGGCAGGCAAATCTATCCTCATCGATGCCGTCGGCGGCCTGCTGGGTGGCAAGCTGGGTGCGGAATACCTGCGCGCCGGGGCGGACCACGCGTACGTGGAAGGGCTTTTTCTGGTTGCTGAACAGGAGAACGGAAAGCGCGGACAGTTTGAGCAGGTTCAGCGCTTGCTGGACGAGAATGGCCTGGCCAATGGTGAAGATCTGCTGATTCTGCGTCGCGAAATCGGCGCCTCCGGCCGAAGCGTCGCCCGCATCAATGGCCGCGCCGTGCCCACGGCAATCTTGCAGCAAATCGGCGCATTGCTCGTCGATATCCACGGGCAAAGCGAGCATCTCTCCCTTCTTCGTGTTTCACAGCACGCCGACCTGCTCGACGAGTATGCGGGACTCGTCGGCCTACGCTCTAAGGCCGGCGCTCTGGTCGGCCAGTTGCGGCAGGTCAGGCGCGATTTGCGCAGCTTGCTCCAGGACGAGAGGGAACTGGCGCGGCGCACGGACCTGCTGCGCTTCCAGGTCGAGGAGATAGGCTCGGCGGCGCTGATGCCGGGGGAGGAAGTGACCCTGGCGGCGGAGGCGCGTGTCCTGAGTAATGCCGAGGCGCTTGCCGCCTCAGCGGATCACATATACAAGCTTGTATACGAGGGCCTCGACGATCAGCGCTCGGTATCTGATCTGCTGGGCGACGTCAGCCTGAAGCTCGGCGAAATGGCGCGTCTCGATGCCAGCCTGCAGGCCGAGGCGACGAGCGCGGAAGGCGTCCTGATTCAGATCGAGGACCTTGCCCGCGCCTTGCGCGCCTACCGCGACAGGATCGAGTTCGATCCGGCCAGACTTGAGGCCACCGAGGAACGTCTCGACCTTATTCGTCGCTTGAAGCGCAAATACGGTAATTCCATCGAGGATATTCTCCGGTTCTGCGCGGAGGCCGCGGCTGAGTTGGAATCCCTGAGCCACAGCGAGGAGCGAATCGGCGACCTCCAGAGTCAGGAATCGGCGTTGCTGAACGAGATTGCCGCGTTGGCCGAAGAATTGACTGCTGCCCGTGCAAGCGCTGCCGCGGAGCTGGCGAAGGCGATGGAGTTCGAGCTGGCGGACCTCAACATGGCCAAGGCACGCTTCGCCGTGTCGCTGGAACAGACCGAGGCGGCGGATGGGGTGGTGTTGTCTGACGGAAAACGCTACGGGTTCGGTCCAACGGGGGTGGACAGGGTGGAGTTTACCGTTTCCCCGAATCCCGGCGAGCCTCTCAAGCCTCTCGCCCGAATCGCCTCGGGTGGTGAGACGGCCAGGTTGATGCTTGCCTTGAAAAGCGTTCTCGCCGCCATCGATCCTGTTCATGCCCTGATATTCGACGAGATAGACCAGGGGATCGGCGGCAGAAGCGGCCATGTGGTCGGGAAGAAGCTATGGGACCTCGCGCGCACCCACCAGGTGATTTGCGTCACCCATCTGCCGCAGATCGCCTGCTTCGCCGATGCTCATTTCAGCGTTGCGAAGGAGGTTGTCGGGGATAGAACGATGACTTCTGTCAAAGCGCTGCGCGATGACCAACGAGTGGATGAGATTGCCGCGATGCTCGGTGGCGTCGTCGGCAGTGAGGTGGCACGGCGCAACGCCGATGAGATGCTTGCCGAAGCCAGTTCCCGGAAGGAGCGGGTATCGCCCGCCTCCGACGTAAGACTAAATGCTTTTGATAAACCCTAAGTTCGGCGAGCCAGAGTCTTTGCAGGGGCGACCGGCGATCGCCCAAATATAGGACTCGATCCAGCATATTTGGTGTAAAATGCCATAGTGCAAAGGAGTCTGATGATGCTGATTGACCGAGCGCGGCTGTTGGCCACCCTCCGCAAGCTACTGGAGATCGAGAGCCCCTCGGGGAAAGAGGCCGATGTGGCTCGCTATGTCGTCGCCGAGTTGACGGCAATGGGGGGCAAGGTGGTCGTCGACGCGACGGGGAACGTCATCGCCCGCTTCGCCGGTGAAGGCGAGCCTGTTTTGCTCAGCGCGCATCTGGATACCGTTCTACCGACGACGGGACTCAGAATAGTGGAGAGCGACGGCAAGTGGCGCAGCGATGGAACGACTATTCTCGGCGCCGACGACAAGACCGGCGTCGCCGCGATCTTAGAGGCTATTCGAAGCCTGCGAGAGAAGCAAGTACGTCACTCGCCGGTCGAGGTGGTCTTCACGCTCAGCGAGGAAATCGGCCTGATCGGCGCAAAGGCCCTTGATTGCAGCCAGATCACGGCCCGGAGAGGCATTTGCCTGGATAGCTCCGGCCCGGTGGGCACTGTGATCGTTTCGGGGCCGTCGCAGATATCGCTCGACATTACAGTGACCGGCAAGGCAGCGCACGCGGGCATGGCGCCCGAACGGGGCATCAACGCCATAGCCGCCGCCGCGGAGGCGATTGCCGGGATGCATCTCGGCCGGATCGACGAGCAAACCACGGCAAACGTCGGCGTCATTCACGGCGGCACGGCCAGGAACATCGTTCCCGAAAAGGCGACGGTCCTGGCCGAGGCACGGAGTCGGGATGAGAACAGGCTCAGAGCCCAGGTCGATCTGATGACAAGGGCCTTCAAAGAGGCTGCCGCTCGCCATGGCGCAGTCGCGGATGTAAGCACCGAATACGCTTACCGGTCCTTCAACCTGAGCCAGAACGATGAGGTGGTGCACATGGTCGCTGTGGCTTCAAAGAAACTGGGGATCGACGTCCATCTGGGAGCGGGCGGAGGCGGCAGCGATGCCAACGTGTTCAATGAGCGGGGTATCAAGACGGTCAACCTCGGCATCGGATATGAAGATCCACACTCGCCGAGCGAATATGTCGTCATCGCCGATCTCGTTCGATCGGCGGAGTTATTGTGCGCTGCTCTCAGTCTGTGAATGGCCAGGGGGGACCAAGAATTGAGCACCGAAGTCACGATATCGACCGAGCATATCTACGAAGGCCGTGTCATAAAAGTCCGCGTAGACACCGTGCGCCTCGGTAATGGCAAAGTATCCAAGCGGGAGATCGTGGATCACCGAGGCGCGGTGGCCCTCGTGGCCATCGACGAGAACGATCGGGTTCTCCTGGTCAGGCAATATCGCAAAGCTGCCGACAAGGAGTTGCTGGAGATTCCGGCAGGTACGCTGGAGGCCGGTGAGGACCCTCTCGCCTGCGCCCATCGTGAGCTTGCGGAGGAGACGGGTTTTAGCGCCAGCAGGATCGAGCGACTCACCGGCTTTTTTCCGGTTCCAGGCTACAGCACCGAGTTCCTGCACGTCTACGCGGCCACCGGCCTTCAGCCGGCCGCCGGCAGTGCCGACGAAGATGAAGATATCGAGGTGGTGCCGACGCCGCTCGCGCGTGCCCTGGACATGGTCGTGTCTGGCGAGATCTGCGATGGCAAGAGCATCGTGGGACTCCTGCTCTATGCCAGGCTCAAGGGAGATTGACTATGATCGTGGGCGTTCCCAGGGAGATCAAAGATAACGAATATCGCGTGTCGATCACGCCAGGAGGCGCCGAGGCCCTCGTCCTGGCGGGTCACACGGTCATCGTCGAGAAAGGCGCCGGCGACGGAAGTGGCTTCGGCGACGAGGAGTACGCCAGAGTCGGGGCCCAGATCGTTGCGACGCACGCCGACCCTTTCCAACGTGTGGACATGATGGTCAAGGTCAAGGAGCCGTTGCCAGAAGAGTACGATCTGCTGCGCGAGGGGCTTATCCTGGTCACATTCTTGCACCTCGCGGCCTCGGAGCCGTTGACCCGCGCGTTGCTTGACCGGAAGGTAACGGCTGTGGCCTATGAAACGGTCGAGCTGCCAGGCGGTGCTCTTCCCCTGCTGACGCCGATGAGCGAGATTGCCGGTCGGATGTCGGTGCAGGTGGCGGCGCACTATTTGGAAAAGAAAAACGGAGGACGAGGCAAGCTGTTGGGAGGCGTGCCCGGGGTCGCGCCGGCGAACGTTGTGGTGCTCGGCGCTGGTGTTGTTGGCAGCAACGCCGCGAAGATCGCGCTGGGCATGGGGGCGCGGGTGATTCTCATCGATCGCGGCGTAGATCGCCTGCGCTATCTCAGCGAAGTGCTGCACGGTGACCTGACGACCCTGGCGTCGACGCATTACAACATCGCGCAGGTGCTGATGGGCGCAGACGTGCTGATCGGCGCGGTGCTCGTAACCGGCGCCAAGGCGCCGACGCTAGTCACGAGAGAAATGGTGCGAAGTATGGACCCGGGGGCCGTGGTAATCGACGTCGCGGTCGACCAGAGCGGCTGCGTCGAGACCACGCGTCCGACGACGCATAGCGAGCCAACTTTTCTTATAGATGGCGTCGTTCATTATGGGGTAACGAATATGCCGGGCGCAGTGCCGGAGACATCCACGGCGGCGCTGTCCAACGTGACCCTGCCCTACGTGTTGCGACTTGCCAACCTGGGTTTCGTTAAGGCTGTTTCCGAGGACGCGGCTCTCGCCAGAGGGGTCAATACCTTCGCGGGCAACGTCACCCATCAAGCCGTGGCCGATGCGTTCGGCTTACCATATAAACCGCTGCACGAGCTTTTGCCTGCGGCGCACTGACCACGGCGGTTTGCGATAACATCTAGCGACCTGACCCTATCGTAGGGGCGTCCTTCAGCGGAAGGACGCCCTCCCCGGGGGGCCGACCAAAAAACGCTAACAAAAACCGCCATAAACCCAACATCGCGCCATAGAAGTGAGGAGCACACAAGTGAATTGCAAACAACTTGCCAGGACAATCGACCATTCGTTGCTAACGGCCTTCGCCAACGACGACGACTTGCGGAATGCCTGTGAAATCGCCCGGAGATTCTCTGTTGCCTGCCTGATAGTTAAGCCCTATCATGTTGCTCAGGCCGTCGAGGCCTTGCGGGGTTCAGGCATTCCGGTTGGAACGACCGTCGGTTTTCCCCACGGCGGTCATTCGCCGAAGGCCAAGATGTGCGAGGCCGAGATCGCTCTCGACGACGGGGCCGAGGAGCTTGATATGGTGGCCAACATCGGCGTGGTGAAGTCTGCCGACTGGCAACTCGTCGAGCGGGACATCGCCGGTGTTGCGATGGTGGCACGGGATCGAAAGGCCATACTGAAGGTCATCATCGAGGCCTGCTATCTCACCCATGAAGAGAAGCTCAGAATCTGCGAGGTGGTTCAGTCGGCAGGGGCTCAGTTCGTCAAGAGCACGACGGGTTATGGACCTTCTGGGGCGATGGTCGAAGACATTCGCCTGATGCGCAACGTCGTCGGCCCAGACTACGGCGTCAAAGCATCGGGGGGCATCCGCACCCTCGATGCCGCGCTTGAGCTACTCGACGCCGGCGCCGACCGCCTCGGAACCTCCGCCACCCTCGCCATCCTGGAGGAGTGCGCCCAGCGTTTCGGCGAATAGTCTATAATGGGGTGATATTTGTACGTTAACGGCGATATTTTGCGGGTAGTGGAGGCCAGGTTCGGTATCCCACAGGAAATGAACATGCAATACGAGATCGACGCGATCGAGCTCGCGACCGTGCGTGGCAGTATGAAGAACGGCCGGGCTCACGACGTCACGATGTTCATCTTCGACAGGTTCACGCCCGGCTCAGACATCTGGGACACGCCACTGGCCGCTATCAGAAAGCCGGGATTCCCGACGGGAGCATACCGGGCCCCGAGCGGTGGTGTCGAGCCGGGCGAGGCGGTCGAGGCCGCAGCCAGACGAGAGGCGTATGAGGAGACCGGGCTCGACATCGAGCTCGAGAGGTATCTTCTGCGGATTCGTGCCAGGTTCACGCACGGACCAGAAGTGGTGAACTGGGTGACGCACATCTTCAGCGCCCGAGTTGTCGGGGGAGAGCTGGAGCCGAAAGACACGGTCGAGATAGAGGACGCGGGATTCGTCACCCTGAAGGAGTTGCAGGGTCCTATTCGGGACATTCTGCTCAGCTCGGGGCGAGCGCTGTTTGCCTACCGTGTAGCCCTTACCGATGCGACGGTCGCGATACTGCGTCCTTCCACAGACACAGAAGGACTGCGTCCTTCCACAGAAGGACTGCGTCAGCAATATAATGCGTCCTTCCACGAAGGACCGCGTCAGAATGAGGGGATGGATCATGGAAATTAGGAAGCTGGTCGTTGGGCCTTATGAAGAGAACTGCTACATCCTGGTCTGTCAGGGGACGGGCGAGAGCCTCATAGTGGATCCAGGTGCGGAGGCGCAAAGCATCATCGACGCCGCGGCTGATACTCACGTGAAGCTGATAGTGATCACGCACGGCCATTCCGACCATGTCGGCGCTTTGGAGCGCGTTCGCGCGGTGGTGAACGCGCCTGTTGCCTATCACCCGTTTGATGCTGGCGCTATTCCCTGCCAGTCCGATGTGGCCCTTGCCGAGGACGACGTCCTGAAGTTCGGCTCAGTGCAGTTGCGGGTTGTACACACGCCCGGCCACACGCCGGGCGGCGTTTGCTTGTATGGCGAGGGTGAGCTCATTGCCGGGGATACGATCTTCCCGGGCGGCCCTGGCCGCACGAAGTCCCCCGAAAGCTTCGCGCAGATAATCGAGGCCATTGCCACAAAGATATTCGTCCTCCCGCACGACGTCCGCGTCCATCCAGGCCACGGTACCTCGACCACCATCGGCGCCGAATGGCCGCTCTTCGACGCCTTCTTAAATCGCCCAAGGCCGCGGTCTCTGTGTGGTGATGTGCTCTGGGAGTCGGCTCTGTAGGATGGACACCAGGGCACACTATTTGCACGAAGGCAGATAATGATCGATTTGTTGACGACCCATGAGAAACTGAGGATATTGATCGGCGCGTTCGAGCGGCACGGCAAGCAGCTCTACATCGTCGGCGGGTCAGTGCGCGATGTGCTGCTCCGGCGGGAGCACATCGACATCGATCTGGCGACGGATGCGCGCCCAGAGCTGGTCAAGGCTCTCGTCGCGGAGGTCCAGCCTGAGGCGATCTACACGGTGGGCGAGCGCTTCGGGACGATAGGCGCGATCGTCGATGGCTACGTGCTGGAGATCACGACGTTTCGCTCCGAGCGCTACAAGCCATACTCGCGCAAGCCGACTGTAACCTTCGGGACCTCGCTGGAGGGGGATCTCTCCCGCCGAGATTTCACCATCAACGCCATCGCTCAGAATCCGATTACGGGGGAGCTGTTCGACCCATTCGACGGATTGGGGGATATCACGGCCAGAGTGATTCGAGCGGTCGGGATGCCGGATGAGCGGTTTGGCGAGGACCCGCTGCGGATGCTCCGCGCGATCAGATTCGCGTCGCAGCTAGGTTTCGACATCGAGGCGGAGACTGCTAAGGCCATCGGGCGTAATCACCGCAAGCTGCGTCTGGTAAGCCAGGAGCGCATCACCGACGAGGTGAATAAGATCCTTGCTTCGCCGAGTCCCGGCCGAGGAATTCGCCTGCTCTGCGATCTCAAATTGATGGAGTTCATCATCCCTGAGTTCCTGGAGTTGCGCGGCACACAGTCGGACGAATACCATCACAAAGATGTTTTCGAGCACACACTGATTGTGTTGGATCGAGTGCCTGCCGACCTGCGTTTGCGCTGGGCGGCGCTGCTGCATGACATCGCCAAGCCGGCGACCAAGGTGATCGCCGATGGTGAGGTTCACTTCTACGGACACGACGTCGTCGGGGCAGAAATGGCAAGGGTTATCCTTATGCGGATGCGGTTGCCCCGGGAGACGACGGATATCGTGCGGAAGCTGGTGTCGATGCATCAACGGGTGAACCTGTACGAAAGCTCGTGGACGGATGGCGCGGTTCGGCGGCTGCTGCGCGATGCCGACGACGAAATTGGCTTGCTGCTATCGCTTTCGCGCGCCGACATCACGAGTAGGCGCCCTCGCAAGGTCGAGTATGCGCTCTCGCAGTTGCTGGAGCTCGAAGACCGCATCAAGAGCCTCGTAGAGCAGGAAGAGGTCAAGGCGATCAAGAGCCCTCTCGATGGCAATGACCTGATGGCCATTTTCCATCGCCCGCCCGGCCCGTGGATCAGAGATGTGAAGGACCTCTTGCTGTCGAAGGTGCTCGACGGCGAGCTCGCGCCTGATGACAAAGAAACCGCGCAGAGATTCGCCCAAGAGTTCTTAAATAGGGCTCGTCTATGACCAATCGGTATTGCAACGTAGAAACTTAACATAATAATTGGGGGATGCTGTGAAGCCGCTCGATGGAGTTAGGGTAATCGATCTTACGCGGGTCCTGGCTGGCCCATATTGCTCCTTGATCCTCGCCGACCTGGGGGCTGAAGTGATCAAGGTGGAAACCCCGGGACAGGGCGATGATGCGCGAGCTTATGGCCCCTTCATCGGCGGGAAGAGCGCCTACTTCTTGAGCCTGAATCGCAACAAGAAGAGCGTGGCCCTGGACCTGAAGACACCTCAAGGCAAGGTAGCCTTGTCCCGGCTGCTGGCCGAGGCGGACATTTTAATCGAGAACTATCGTCCAGGCACCCTGAATAAGCTGGGCTTCCCCTGGACGCGCTTGCAGGAGATCAACCCCGGCCTGATCTGCTGTCATATCTCGGGGTTCGGGCAGACCGGCCCTTATCGAGACCGTCCCGCCTATGATATCATCGCGCAGGCGATGGGCGGCATAATGAGCATCACCGGCCAGCCCGCTGGCGTGCCAACGCGAGTGGGGGCCTCCGTCGCGGACATAACCGCCGGCCTCTACGCCACCGTCGGCATCCTGGCCGCGCTGCGAGTGAAGGCCGAAACAGGCCTGGGACAGGAAATCGATATCTCGATGCTCGATTGCCAGGTGGCTATCCTCGAGAACGCCATCGCTCGTTACACCGTGAGCGGCGAATCGCCCGAGCCGATAGGCAACAGACATCCCTCGATCACGCCTTTTACCTCGGTGAGCGCCCGCGATGGCTACATTATCATCGCCGCCGGCAACGATGTCCTTTGGCAGAAACTGTGTCGCATGCTTGGCAGTCCAGACCTGGCCGACGACGCACGGTTCAAGACCAACAGCGATCGGACCGAGAACTGGGAGCAGCTCAGGCCGATCCTGGACGAGCTTTTCAGCGCCAGATCCGTCGCGGAATGGCTGGAGTTGCTGAGTAAGGAGGGGCTGCCCTGTGGGCCGATCAACAACGTCGCTCAAATGGTGGCCGATCCCCAGGTAAAAGCCCGCGAGATGATCTGGGAGATCGACGTCGACGGCGCCTGTCTGGGGGTTAGTGGCAATCCGATAAAGCTCTCGCTAACGCCAGCGGATGAAATCTACCTTCCACCCCCAGACCTTGGCGAACACGACGACGAAATCCTGCGTTAATGCCAGGCCCTATTTCAGAGGATAATTCGGCTTCGAAAGCTCCCTCAGCTTTAGAATGAAATCCTGAACGTCCTGGTGGGAGCGATACTTCGACATATCGTAGCGCTCGTAGTGTACTATTTCCTCCAGCTCACGCCGAAAAGGTGTCTTGACCTCGAATGCTGGAAAGCCAATAGGGACCATATTGTGGATTCTTATGATCGGCGGCACCCCCAGAATCGGTTTCATCCGCTCATCGGAATCCTCGAGCAGTGTTACCCATTGTGCGCCCAGCCCACAGGCGGCTGCCGCCAGTTGTAGCGCGTAAGTGGCGTTGCTGATG
>JACPRP010000051.1 GCA_016189905.1 Chloroflexota bacterium
CGGTTTCGATCCCTCATAGGTAGGCTCCGTATGATGTTACTGATACACAGATCGGCTCTCCATCGCTGTTTCGATCCCTCATAGGTAGGCTCCGTATTGTTGACATCGCCATATGTCCACGCTAGTATGTCCAGTTTCGATCCCTCATAGGTAGGCTCCGTATCCTGACCGGCCAATCACCTGGCAATGTCCTTGTATTGTTTCGATCCCTCATAGGTAGGCTCCGTATTGGTAGGTGCGCCCCGGCCGGGCCTGGCTTGGGATGCGGGTTTCGATCCCTCATAGGTAGGCTCCGTATCCTGGAGATTTCTCGTTATTAGTCCGTTTTTCGGCCCCGGGCTCCGTTTTTCTGGCGGGTGGCGCTGTCGGGGTCCGGTAGCGCTGATTCCCCAGGAGATCGACAGAACACGTTCGCTCCTATCCGCCTGGTCGCAGTCTTGCTGAACGCGATAACCACCCTTTCCTCCTTGCTTAGAAGATCTGTCTATCCGACTGCTCTCGCGGCAGGCCAAGCTCGTCACGCTCATAGTACGCCCTGCTGCGGAATTTGTAGATGACGACCGAATCCTCGTCCTTGTTGAGATAGCGAGCGAGCTCCGCCTTCAGTTTTCGCAAACCGGGCTCTTCAATTTCACCCTCAAAGACAGAGTTCTGCACCCAGGTCAGATATCTTCTTAGCGTCTTCAAGTACTTGGCAACCCGCGACTCGTTAGCGTCGTACACAACGATCACAAACATCGCTCACCGACCCATTGCCCATATCTGCTGTGGCACGCGATCAGCGCTTTTTTCAGGATTTGGCGTGCCCCCCTGCCGTGTCAGTGCTGGCCAACATTTACCAATCCGACACAAATCCTCGATACTCCTCCTCTCCGATGAAGTGCCGGTACAGCTTGTAGCACTCGAGCCGCAAAGAATACCTGTACGACACTGACCTCTGCAGCCCACGGTGGCGATAGCTCTCTTGTAGCTTCTCCTCGAAGGCCTTCAAGAACTCCTGGCGGCCCCTGTCGTTGAGATACACACCCCCCATCTCCTCGGCGAAATCCTTTTCACTGATCTGCCGCTTGTTGATGACACTGAAGATCACGCGGTCAACCAGGATAGGCTTGAACACATCCGCGATATCCAGGTTGAGGCTGAAACTGCGCTCGTTGCTGCTGTGCAGGTAGCCGATGCGGGGGTCAAGCTGTGTTCGATATATCTCGCTCAACGCGGCCACGTAGAGCAGGGAGTTGCCGAAGCTAATGAGGGCGTTGATGGGATTGCTTGGCGGGCGTATCTCGCGCGCTGTGAAGGCAAATCCCTCTGCCTCGACTATCTTGTTGAACGTCGCGTAATAGACGGTGCGTGACCTGCCCTCGTATCCCATGAGCGCCGCGATATCCTTAGCCTCCTTCATTCCTTCCAGATACCCGTCCAATTCCGCGATCTCGGCGTCCAGGTCACGTCCTCTGCGCCGATAGTACTGCAGGTTGCGGAGCGCGTTCTGTATCGAAGCCTGCACGAAGCTTCGAGCGAGGAAAATGCGCTTGCGCTCGTCGAGGTAATGCTCCGCCTGGCGCAGGATCATGTAGCCCGAATTGAGACGCGTCCGAGGATAATAACTCCCGTCATAGTAGCCGTAATGGTTGAAAAAGTGCAGCGCGATGCCGGAAGCGGTCAGGAACTCGAGGAACCGTTTGTTCACTTTGACTTCCCCAAAGGCGTGAAGGTCTGTAATGGCTTCCACCGGAATCGCCTGACGAGTACCGTCCTCCCGGTTGAGCCAGATCGTGTTATCACGTCGCGATAGCTCTCCATTCGAGAAAATGTAGATCGGCTTTGCCATTGACTATTACCCCCAACAAACGCCGGCGTACGCGCACTTCTTGCAATAGTGAATTCGTCGGGCTGGAACGGGCTTATCCTGGCTGCGGAGGCTCTCGACCTCACGCAGCACTTCTTCAAGCTGGCTCTCGACCTCGGGTGTCAGTTCCAGCGGATAGCGCCGCCGCTCCTCGGGCACCAGCAGAACCCCCTTTGTAGTCACGCCCTTGTTGTGTTTTAGATAGTAGAGATAGTAAGCGAGCTGTAGCCGGGCGGCATCCAGAGAGGCCGAGCTCTTTTTGACCTCGGCGACCACGCCCTCGCCGGTGATCACGTCGATCACCACGGTGTTATCCAGATTGATCCCACGGTGGCGCTGCTGCGGGTACGACCACTGGTCGATCAGCCTGCCAACCTGGATGTTGTGATCCGCCTGATCGGGCAGGACATTATGGGCTAACAGCCAGACCTGGCGCGGGCAAATGGTGTAGTACCAGATGAGCGTTCCCCCGATGCCCTTTTCCATTTCCGATCCTCCAAGTTATCCGACACGCAGGCAAGGTGTCAACAGTATCTTATCCGACGCCAATCAGTCACCAGATCTCCACGGCGCTGCGCACCGGCCGGAAGCCAGTGGCCCGGTCGTAGTATTTGTCCAACTGGTCGAGTGGCACATAGCCCAGCTCTCCCTCCACTGGCGGCGGGTTCTTTTCGATGGTGTGGCGGCGAACGCCGATGATGTAACTCGAGAACTTGCCTCTTATCTGAGCGAAGCCTGTTCGCCGCTCACGCAGGTCTCGCACCTGCCGCAACTCGCGATAACGGGCCCAGACCTCCACTGCCTCCTGGTCGACCTCGACAAACACGTCCGCGTGGCCACCGCCTTCGATCAGATCGAAAGTCGAAACGCTCTGCTCTCCACCGTCGAAATCCAATTGACCCATCGCCCGCAGCAAGTCCCGTGATTTATCATCCGAGAGCCCCTCCGCTACCAACTGGTAATAGCGGCGCACGACATCCAGGAATTCGATCTCACGGAGAAAGCGGTGGGCCACGCCGAAGGCGCGGCGCGTGCAGTCGAGCAGGAAAGGATCATAAACGTAGCCACTGTACTCTCGGGACGATCCAGCGTTGACATCTCGAAGCCGAACGACCCTGGTTCGGCCGCGCCAGGGCTTCGCCCCGTGCCGATTGCAGCGACCCGCGACCTGGACCAGCGCGTCCAGTGGGCCGAAATCACGGTAAACCAGATCGCAGTCCAGGTCGACGCCAGCCTCCACCACCTGGGTGCTGACGACGACCTTCCGCCGGGCGCTGGACTTTATAAGATCGATGCGACGGAGGCGGTCCCTGGGAACCACGTGCGACGAAAGGAAGTAATATTCGCCGGCTTCCGGCGCCCTCTGGCGGAGGAGATCGTGAAACGAGCGGGCGGACTCGATGGTGTTCAGTACGACGAGCACGTCTCGCTCTGGATAGCGCGCCATATCCAGAGTGACGATCTCGGCGAAGGTATCGATATCTATGGCAGCCTCGGTGTCGAGCTCGAAATCGAGCCGATCGAGCGCGCGAAACAGATCGGCCCCATCCGCGACTAACTCCGTCGAGTTAGTCGCGTCAAACACGGCCGGCTGGGTGGCGGTCATTAGCACAAAAACCATCCCTAGCCGCTGGCTCATCACCTGGGCGACACGTCTAAGCACAAGCCAGTAGCGATGGGGCAGACATTGCACCTCATCTAACACCACGACCGCGCCTGATAATCGCCCAAACCGCCGCAGAGGGCGGCTGCGGTGGCCAATCAGCGTGTGGAAAAGCTGGACGAAAGTAGTAACGACTATCTCGCTGTCCCATCCCTCGACCAGCATTTCAGCCACGTCCGGAGCGAACTCGTCAGCGCTTGTCCTGTAGGAAAGATCGCTCAGATGGTGGTGGGACAGGAGCAGATCGGAACCAGGGGCGTCGAACACATTCTGGAAGACACGATGCGTCTGATCGATGATGCTCAAAAATGGCAGCGCGTAAACGATCCGGGGTGTGCGGCCGCCACGCTCCACCGCGAGCCGATCACGGAGTCGCAGCGCCATCCCGAGCGCGGCCAGCGTCTTGCCTGATCCCGTTGGCGCCGTGATCGTCATTAGCGAGGGACGCTGCACGCGTGCAGCCTGGCTCATCACAAGCTCGTAGACGCGGTTCCTTATGTCTCCTACCAGTTCGGCCTGCCCTTGTTGCGCGAGCCTCAGCCGATAGCTTTCAATGGCGTCAACCCTCGGCACGGGTCGCGCCAGCGGACGTGGCACCCCGGCCGCATCTTTGCGGTCGGCGTCTATTAAGAGGGAGAACAGTAGCTCCATCAGGAGGAAGGCATCGAGCTCCTGGCTCGCGCCAGCGGTGTCCAGCATCTGGCGGCGAACCGCTTTCTCCGGCGCTCGCAGAACACCATCGGGTCTGGAGATGAGCAAGTCGATGTCATCGATCGTCCCCGGATAACCTACGACCGACAGCAACTCGGTAAACTGCTGCGCAGGCACCGAGCGCCACTGCTCACGGAGCAGCTTCTCTTGATTCGGCGTCAGCCTGGCCATGTCGTCATAAAGCTTCTGAAGCTTCCCGTGGTGGCGGCGCACGGCCTCGAAGGCCAGGGCGACGATCAGGTCGCTGGGCAGACCGGCCAGAGGCCGGCCGGCGAGAAGGCGGCGGCACCAGTCGGCCACGATGAACGCCGACAGCTCGGCGTGGTGGGCGCGTGGATCCGCGCGCAGCCTTGCCTTTTCGCCGGCGGCGCTGTTGAGGTAGACCTGGAAAAACCGCGTGGCTTTGCCGAGGTCGTGTCCAGCCCCGATGACCCCTGCCAGGCGAGTCAGAAGGTCACTATCTATCCAGCCCTGGGCAAGGTGCAGCGCGTCCACCGCCTCGCGAGATCGCTCCGCGACCGCGAGCAGATGATCCTTCAGTGGCACGCCGGGATGGGAATGAAGATCAGAGCCAGACCAGGTGGTCGTTTCCAACCCTCCATCCTTCCGCCACATGGGCCCGAATGGTCTTCGCCGACGTTTCAACCAGGATATCCTGCCATTCCAGAACCGCCCGGTCGTCGTCGAGGACACGAGGCACCTTCTTCCTGTCGTAATGTTGTCCGTCCTCGAACGCGACGCCCTGACCTTCCTCTGGCCAGACGACGGCGGCGACGGGCAGGGCCGTCGCAACGTCTATCACGCCCGCGCCCAGCGGCTCGGCTTCCCAGTCGCCGAGCCAGGCGAAATCGGCGAGCATCTCGCTCATTCCCAGGCAAGGGGTATACACGCTCGAGTGTTCTCGTAACATGTGCGAGAGGTCCGCACGGAGTCGCTCGTCCTTGAGAAGCGCGTAGACGCGAAAGCGAGGCTCTTTCAGGAACTCGATGTTGATCTGAGTGCGCTGGCTAACGAGGCCAACCCTCAGGGCCGACGGCTCCTTTGTGTCCACCCAGTTGATACCCAGGCGAATCGTCTTGAGCGGAGCGACCAACGCCACACTAAGCCGCGCCATTTCCCCAGCAAACACCCTGGCTACCTGGCCTTTGTCGGTGCCGACTATACTCCCCAGCATGCCGGCCAGCGCAGGACGGGGCGGCACTGGGAAAGTGAGGGGCGAGCGCGTAGTATAAAATCGGCGAAAGCAGGCGTAGTCGCCCCATATCTCGAAGACCACCGCGTGGTCAGGCCAGGACGAGACGTCAAAGCGGGAGCTGCTCATACTCCACCCCGTCAGCAATCTGCTCGATCGCCTCCAACGGTTTGCCCCGCAGCGACAACCTGAGGCTCCGGTCCCAGGCCCACTCTATCTTACCGATTCGTCGGCCGTTGGCGCCGAGGCGCTCGGCCAGCCTGGTGACGTCTACGGTGAGGTCGCCAACACTCCGCAATTGCCGGCCGTCTTTGCCGTTGGTTTGCAGATCGAGGAGGTGATCCAGTTCTCCTAGGTGGTAGTTGCCGCCCTTGTATACGACGTGCAGCAGGAGGCGGGGCATCTGGCCGAACTTGGAGCGCGAGATCAAGTTCTTCGTCCCGCTCCAGGCACCCTCCAGCATCAGGCGAACGTCCTCCTGCGTCAGCCAGACCTCACGGTTTTCCCACCCCAACTGGCGGTGCAGCGCCGCGGCGTTCTCGTTGACCACACCATAGAATCCGATCAGGCTGTAGGGCACCACATAGACCTCGGTGAAAGTGCCCTGGGCTCGCCCCTCGCCCGATGGCATCACGGTGGTTCCCCTGACGTGCATGACCTCGACCGGGTGCAGCGATCGGCCGAACTTGAACTGGACCGGCCCTGTCGCCGTCAGGTTCTGGTTTCTGACCGCAATTGTCGCCCCGAAGAGCCGCAGGTCGATGCACTTCTCCAACACCTTTTCGGGCGTCGCTCCCAGCTCCTCCTGCCGCTTCTCCTTGGTGCGCAGCTTGCCATCCGCCTCCGTAATACCGCGGACGAACACCTCCTGGTCCTTGTAGTCGATGAGATAGTCTCGGATGGTGCGCTTGAGCCTTACGTCCGTGACGATATTCTGTCCCGTCTCCTCGTCGACCCTCGGGCGATTCTCGTCCACCGGGTCACCATTGGGGTTTGCGTCCGTAACATCATAAAGGAACAAGATCTCCGAACGATTCCTTACGGGTGTCGCCATTTTCCACTCTCCTCCTGTTCTTTGCCCTCTTCGCCCCGATACTAACAGTTACTGCGATGTATCGGAGCTTCGCGGTGAAACGCATGCCACACTTGCTGCACCGTACTTAGACGGCGAAAGCCCCCACGTCCTGTCGGTCGTCGCCGTTTGCCGCAACCTCGCCAACCTGCTCTACTTCGTCGCTCTGCGGTCGCAGCCGATCCCACACGATGCCCACGAGGTTCATGCCGAGAACGAAATAGAAGCTGGCCTCGTCAGAAGACATCGCCGGGAAGCGCCTATCGGCACGGACCAGATATTCCGATGTGGCCGAAGCCAGCTTGCGGCGGGAAAGCGTGAACTGGTCGTACTCCTGAAGCTTGTTTTGCACCTTCGGCAGCAGCTCACGCAGATCCAGCGGCGTAAGTCGCAATCCTTTGAGATGTTTCAGAAACGGCGTTGCCTTCCGGTCGCTGTACTGAACGTCGAGCAGCATTTGCGTCAGGCTGCCAAGCGTAAAGGCAGCCTTCGTCGCATCGTCGTAAAAAGTTCCTGGATATTCCGCGAACAGGTCGTCCATCGCACGCGTAAAATCATTCTGCCCGAGCGCACCACGATCCATCGGTCGCTCACCCCCCTCTTTATTAATCAAAATGCCGAGACGTTCTAGAAATACAAGATTCATCCAGGCCTCGACGGGGATCAGCCAGAGCTGCTGTCCACGATCGGCCTCCGTCCAGGTTACCAGGCCGCCCAGGTGTGCTGACCGGATCGCGCGGATGTTCGCCGCATCCTGCCTGATTCGTTCGGTCAGGGTCGCCAGAAAATGATCGCGGTCAAGGCGTTGGCCGCGCAGCACGTGAGCCACGACGGTGAGAAACGGCTTCCAGATCACCTCATCCCTGCCACGGCCCTTTTGCTTCACGAAGAACGGACGCAGGCGGCTAAAGTCATAGGTCAGTCCTCTTTCCTGCAGAAAAGGCGCTCGATCTACACACTGCTTCGCCTCGAAAATGCGCCTGAGACGAGACGGGAGAACGTCGTCCGCGCACATGAGGATGCGCTCCATAGCCTGCGTCCGTTCGACGAAGACGAAGCTCAGGGTAAGGAAGTCCTTTTGGGCGGCAAGTATCTCCAGGATCTCATCTTCGTCGCCCGTTATGCGACGGGCCACGGTTTCCCTTAATGACTGGCGCCTTTCCCAGAACCCGAGGACATCGAGCGCCTCGGCGCTCCGCCGCAGATCCACCATAAACTTCGGGATCAGCCAATACTGTAAACCGCTAAAGCGGAATGTCATCTGACCATCGACGTAATCGCGCCCTGCTTTGAGCTTGATATAGCAGTCCATACACAGCGGGAGATTGCGCCAGGTGTAACGTTGGTCGAGCCCACCCGCGATAAAGCCCGGCTTGTCGAAGGTGGCGAAAGGGAAAACTTCGGAGCCCACGCGGCCCGAGACAAGCGTTCGCTCCTCGCAGACGCTACAGACCCCTTCGGCCGAAGAGCGCGCAAATATATCTTGTGCAAACAGGAAGCGATAGATTTGCCGGAATGGCAGGCCCGGGTTGCCCGGCCACAGCGCGCGCTCTTCGGCCTGGAAGCGCACCGTAACCATAATTCGGTTACGGGCGCCCGCCACAGGGCCTACCGCCCGGGCAAAATCCGCCTGCAACTCATCTTTCTTGCGCTCGAACTCACCCAGGAAGTTGTCCAGCCACGCGGCCTGGGCCTGGGGTAAGCAGTGGTTAAGTTTGCCCTGGCTCCCCCTCACCTTGTTGCACCATCCGACCAATCTCATATTGAAGGTCCTATCCGGCTCGGTGACCATTGCCGTGGGGGTACCGAGCGATCCCATAGAAGGGCCCGTCGTCAAGAAGTAATCCCTGGCCCGCGCTGGATCGTATTCGCTGACCTGAATGTCCCGATAGGTAACTGGATCGAGGCCGAAGGTCAAAGCGAGGACATGCGTCGCTTTCGGCGTCTCCATCATGATCTCGATTGGATCATCCGCTTCTTGCTGGCGAATTCTTAGTGCTCCAAGTTCTGCGATTGCCTCAAGCATTTCGTTGCCTCCGTTCCCGTCACGCAGGTCGAACCATGCCAAATCCCTGCGAGTTCTTGCTGCCCAGGCCGGCGTCCAACGCCAGGCGGATGAGGTCGGGCGAACCCTCCAGCACGTAGCGGCCGGTCCACCCTTTGATAACAGTTCCCTTGAAGGTGACGATCACCTGGTTCTGGCTCCGCACCCCGAGCGGTGCTATCCTGAGGTCCCAATCAGGATGCGCGGGGCTGCCGGATAGCGCCTGGTATTTTTTGCGGATGTTGCGCCCAAGCTGTTGAACGAACTCGTTCTCGAACGGCGAGTAGTAATAGGTTTTCTTGGAGCCGTTCGGCGCTAGCAAAGTGCTGTACGCAGTGATGGGCGAGATCGCCGTGACCACCAGGCGCTCCTGGCAAACGGACTGCTCCCGGGGTGACACCGATTCGACCTGCGATTCGCCGCCACCGATCTGGACAACCCCAGCGCGGAGCATGCTCTGGCCCAGGCCGTGGATAAACTCTTCTACGGGAGACGCGACAAATAGCTCGAATGGGTCTCGAAAAACCAGGCGATCGCCAATCCGAGAGAACCTGCCGAACAGGCGGGAGAACACGAAAAGCTTGAACGATCTCCCCTCGACCACGTGCCCGTAATCGTGCAGCCAGCCGGCTAGCTCGGGCTCGATGTGGCGGTAGATCAGCGCCTGAAGCATGTGGTTGTAGTGTATTGGAACTGTCACCTCGCCCGCCAACGGACGAAACCGAATAGCTAGACGCACGATGTCCTCGGTTTCCTCAGGCCAGGTTCGCCAGCCTGACTTCGCGGTGTGGGTTGTGCCGGGCAGAAATCCAGCGAAGCCCTTGGAAGGATTCTACTTAGAGGAAGCGACTGAGTCAAGTTATGATGGAAGGTAACTGCCAGCTTACTCCCAGATCTTCTTGATAATGCCGCTGTCCTCGATCTCCTTCTTGGGCGCCTGTGTGGGTGTTGGGGTTGGGGCTGACTGACTGCAGCCGATGACGAACACCATGGAGAGGGCGACGACGAGAATGGAAGTCAGGTTACCTTGCCTCGACCAACTGGGGCGCTTCATCATCGATAACCTCCATTATTAAAGTGAGCACAAACAATGGATAGATGGACCACCGGGGGAGAGGGCGCCTATCATGCTGACGGCAGATGTCAGGCATATTTAGCACACAGCCATATTACCAGTTATTCGCTACCAAGTCAAGACGAGTAGCCGCTCCAAATATATTGACGCGCCGAGGGCCAACGGATAGAATAGCCGCCAGGGAATCATTTCGCCGGCACCGCGCTCGAGAAACTACGCCTGGGAACGGATGGGATGGAATGCGATGATTGTTAGCGGCTGTCCTTACGATTGCGGCGGCAGTTGCCCGCTCGCCTTTTACGTCGATGGCGGTGAAGTCAGACGAATCGGGCCCTTCGAGGAGCCGGATTCCTCCGAAAAACCTCAGCTTAGGCCGTGTGCCCGAGGCCTGGCGCAGGCGCAGCGGGTGCACCACCCCGGCAGGCTGCTCTATCCAATGCGGCGCGTAGGGGCGCGCGGCGAGGGTCGATTCGAGCGCATCTCCTGGGATGAAGCCCTGGATACGGTGGCCGAGGAGATGCGGCGGATCAAGCAGCGGTATGGCGCCGAGGCCATACTCAACCTGAAGGGCTCCGCCAACACCGATGGCCTCATACACCGAACCGCGCTGATGGCCGAACGCTTTTTCGGCAGCGTCGGCGGGTACACGGGGGCGCGGGGCACCATCTCGTTCGAAGCACTTCTGTTTGCCGCCAGGCACACGTTTGGTTTTGCGCCGGCGCCGCCGGGGCCGGAAAGTCTGCTGCATTCCAAGCTGGTGATCGTATGGGGGATGAACCCGGCGGAGACCGTAGAAGCCACCAACACAAACTACGAATTCGCCCTGGCCAGGGAGCGAGGGACGAGGTTCATCTTCGTCGATCCGCGCTTCACCGATTCTGTCGCCGCACTGGCCGATCAATGGATCCCTATCCTGCCAGGAACGGACGCGGCCATGCTGGTGGCGATGGCCCACGTGCTGATCGAAGAGAATCTTTACGATGAGGCTTTCCTGACCAGGTACACCTACGGTTTCGATAAGTTCCGTGACTACTGCCTGGGGATCGAGGATGGAATCGCGAAGACGCCGAACTGGGCGGAGGGAATCTGCGGGGTCAGGGCCGAAGTTATCGCGGACCTGGCGCGCACCTTCGCCGGGTCAAGGCCGGCGGACCTCAGGCCAGGGTGGGCGCCTGGGAGAACCGCTTTTGGCGAGCAGACCTATCGGGCCAGCGCCGCACTCGCGGCGATGACCGGCAACATCGGCATCCCTGGCGGCGGTCCGGGCTGCTCTATTGTTCAGAATCATCGTGAAGTGCTGGGGGTATCCTACCCTCCAGCCGTGGAGAATCCAGCACGGAAATCCATCGTCGGATGGCAGTGGGCCGACGCCGTGATCAAGGGAAAGGCGGGGGGCTATCCGAGCGATATCAAGATGATCTACTCGATGGGCGGAAACCGTCTGAATCAATGCGCCGACACTAACAGCGGGGTGAAAGCGCTGAAGAAGGTGGAGTTTGTGGTGGTTCAGGATCAGTTCTTGACCCCCACGGCGCGATTCGCGGACCTCGTATTGCCCGTCAGCACGCATCTGGAAAGGGAGGATATCCAGACACCGCACATCCACGGCGATTACCTGATCTACAATCGAAGAACGATCGAGCCTCGTGGTGAAAGCAAGTCCGATCTGGAGATATTCGCGGCGCTGGCGCGCCGCCTGGGCGCCACCGAATTCGGCGACCGGTCGGAGCGGGAGTGGTTGGATATCCTTATGGCCAAGGCCCCGGTGACCCCGGAGGCGCTGCGGGATGCGAGCGTCCACCGCATCGATCTATCGAAATGGCAGGTTCCGCTGGCGGACTTCATCGCCGATCCGGATAAGAATCCGCTGCCCACTCCCTCGGGCAAGATCGAGATTTACTCACAGGCGCTGGCGCAGCGGCAGAATCCGGGGCTTCCGGCGGTGCCAAAGTATATGGACGGCTGGGAAAGTCCTTCGCATCCCCTGGCGCGCAAATATCCCTTGCTGCTGGTGACGGCCCACGGTCGGCTGAGGGTCAACTCGACTTTCGACAATGTGCCCTGGCTCAGAGAGCTAGAGCCCCACGCGGTCTGGATCAACACGGTCGACGCCCAGGCCCGTGGCATCAGAGACGGGGACGTAGTGCAGGTCCACAACGACATCGGCATCGTCGAGATCACGGCCCGGGTCACGGAGCGCATCATCCCCGGGGTGGTGAGCATCAACCAAGGAGCGTGGTATCGGCCTGACGAGAGAGGCGTGGATATCGGCGGCTGCGTCAATACTTTATGTAAAGACACGATATCGCCGGGTGAGGCGTCGGCCACTAACGCGGTGCTGGTGGAGGTCAGCCCGTCGAGGCGGTGAGGGGAGATCACGGAGGTATAGATGCAGCTAGGATTTTATTTCGATCAACGCAGATGCAACGGCTGTTACACGTGCGTAATCGCCTGCAAGGAATGGCACGGCATCCCAGCCGGCACCGCCTTCTGGCGGCGCCTCATCACCATCGAAGAAGGGCGCTTTCCCAGGCCCTGGCTGGCGCATATATCGCTCTCGTGTTTTCACTGCGCCACGCCGGCCTGCGTCCCCGCCTGTCCGGCCTCGGCTATTCACAAGAGAGACGAGGACGGGATCGTGGTGGTCGATCAGTCGCTCTGCATCCTCGGCTGTCGTAGCTGTCTGCACGCCTGCCCGTACGACGCCCCGCAGTTCCGCACGGCGGAGGCGAAGATGGAGAAGTGCGACCTTTGCGAGGACCGGCTTCAGGAGGGGAAGGAGCCGATGTGTGTGGCCACCTGCCCCCTCAGGGCGCTGAAAGCCGGACCTATGGATGATCTCAAAGAAGCCTACGGAGCCGAAGGCGTTGAATGTCTCCCAGGGCTGCCGGGCGCTGCCCAGACAAGCCCTTCGGCCCTGTTTCGCCCTAAATAGTTTCTGGTGCGAAAATGGATGTCGCCCCCAACCTCACCCCAGGCGGCCAGAGACCCGCCTCCGAAGGACCACTACGGGAGGTATTTTGCACCGAGAACCAAATAGAGGGCACCGTTCCCAACTGTTGCGTTCTTTTCTATCAGATGGATTTAGGCGCGACGTTACTTTGTAGGCTCCACGCGCTCGCTTGGTACCCTCTGGATTTCCAGATCTGCTCCTCCCGATGGTACGCCCACGATCTTGACGACATGAGCAGCCCCGTCCGCATGTGTCCCCCTCGGCGGGATTGGCCTTCTCCGTGGTGCCACAAACTGCGCCTGTTGCCTCCGCGCCATCATCCGCGCCCAATCCAGCGTATGCTCCTCCTCGTATCTGTGTCTGGCAACGCGGCCCGTAAAGATCGAAGTGTTAAATGGGAAGATGCGCGGAACGAAATGGGCGTAGAAGAAATGGACCACGAAGATCCAGCCTATCGCCAGCACCGCTTCGTCGCTGTGGGCCACCAACGCAACTGGAATTATCTGGCCCGGCAGGAACTTCGTCGCCCACACCGGGAACATCAGAATAAGCCCCGAGCCGCCGATAACGGCGATGCCCCAGAATACGGCCCAATAATCGAACTTCTCCAGATAACTGAAGCGATCGAACTTCGGCGGCTTATCGTTCAGGCCTAGAAAGTAGCCGAATTGCTGGATGGCATCTTTGAAGTCTTTGAGATTCGGGATGATTTGCAGCGGCGCCAGCTTCTTGAAGAACAAGACGCCGAGAACTATATAAATGGCGTGATATAGACAATCGAACAGCATCACGAAGGCGGCGGTACGATGGATGGTCTGGGTCATTTCCAGCCCACCAAGAGTGGCGATGATCCACTGGCTCGGTCCGAACGCGTGTGTCTTTTGGGGCAATCCTGTGAACGCCAGCGTCAGGAAGCTTGTAAACATCAACACGTGCTGGATCCTCTGGTGGATGTCGAACCGAACGACGTTGTCTCCTTCCAGCTTGAGATCAGTTCTTACACGGAACGGCAGCTTCCCTTCCAGGAAGTCTAGCGGGTCCGGTCGCGGCCGCGAAGGGGCCTCCGTCACTGCTGGTTGAAGAGGAGCTGTGCTCAGCCGTTCAGGGACGCTTTCCGTGGACCCGGCCGCGGCCTCCGCGATGCCAGTCGCTTCCTTGACGGGTCCCATCCTGATTGGCAGCACCGCCAGCAAGATGCGCTTGATGAGAGGGGTCGCGAGCGCCAGGGCAAAGCGTTGTGCTTGCTGCTGGTCGGGCCCCTTTGGCTCTTCCGTTTTCTTTTCGATTGATTGCTGTTCAATGTTGCGGGCCATTGTCATTCACCTCCTGATCCTTCTTGCCCTTCTTCCTCCCGTTGACGAACCACCGTAGGAGGTCGAGCTCGACGTGGAGCACGGCAAAGGCCACCACTATCGTGGTCAGGTAGAACAGAAACCGCTCAGTGACGAAGACGACGGGAAACCACGATGGCGAGGGTTCCTCATGGCCGATCCACCCTCCGGCGAAGTTCTGGTTGGCGCCTTCGTGGCATTTCGCGCAGGCCTGGGCGATCTTGGCCTCTGTCAGCGGCGCCTCTGGCCCGTGAACCCTCTGGATGCCGTATGCTCCGTGGCAATCGACGCACGTCGGCGCGGTGCCCGAGACCCCGAGGCGCATTGCCTTACCGTGGAACGTCGACGCATAGCTCTCGGCAACCTCTGTGTGGCACTTCCCGCACGTTTCGGTCACGTTCTTACCGAGGGTGACGGATTCTGGCGCATTCACGCCCTGCAGCTTATGTGCGGAATCATCGCGAGTATGGCAATCTGTGCAGGCAGCCGCGTCATTTCTCCCCGACGCGACGAGCTTGCCGTGTACGCTGTCGTTGTAGGACGAGACGACGTTCGTGTGACATTTGTTGCAGGTGTCCGCCTGGTAGCTAAGATTCGCGCTTGGCACGACGCTATGGGCTGTGTGACAGTCAGCACACACGGCTGCACTGCTTTTACCCTCTGACACCGCCAACCCGTGTACACTGTCGCGGTAGTCATTGTAGGCGGACTGGTGGCATTCCTGGCATGCCTTTGACGCCTCGACGGCGTAGCTACGTGCATCGGCTGCATTTGTCTTCTCGTGCGGAACGCTTGACTTGCCATCGTGGCAGTCGGCACAGGCTAGTTGCTTGCCATGCACCGACGCGGCGAAAGCGCTTGCATCGACGTAGAGTGGTAGCGCGTCCTCGCCGATCTTGGCGGTCATACCCTGCGTGCTATGACACGCGAGACAGGCCTCGTTATTGGCCCCAGCCTGTGTTGGCGTCTTCGAAGCATCCCCCGTCTGGCTCGCGGGAGAAGGCGCCGCTGGAGCGGGGGCAGAACGCGTGTCGGTAGCTGTGGCTGCGGGGTGACAGGCAAGGCACGTCGTAGCCGGTCGGCCGGCGTGACTGGCGGGAATAGGCTTGGGTCCGCCAGGCCCGTGGCACAGGAGGCAATCGACGCGACCCTCCAAGGTATGGGGCATCTGTGGCTGTGAGATCGGCTGGGCCTGCACCGTCTTGGGTTCATCGAATACTCCCAGCGCCACCACGAATCCTAGAATGGCCACGATCAGCGCCGCGCCTGCCAGCACGATTGCCGCATCCCGTGAGATATGTCTGGACAAAGTGATCACCCTTTCTCCCAGCTCGGGTCGATTTCGTTAGCTCCCCTTACGTGCTAATAGTACTTGTCCGCGATGCCTTGTTCCATCGTTCGATGGCTTCATTTTGGGGTCCAAAAAAGGCCCACCCCTTTTCAGGATGGGCCTCTCCAGGCGCTTAGTACCGATGGAGCAAATGGACTATGCGGTTTTCACTGGCGCTGTATCGAAAGAACCACTTATCGCGTTACCGCCGACGACGGAATCGAAGGCAGGCTAATTATCTTCTGTCTCGCGTCTCCGGGCGACATCCTCTTCCAGTTTGGCGATTACGTCATCCAGGTTGCCAGAGAGCATCTCCCGGGGTCTTTGCTTTGCGTCATTCGTCTGCCGCTCTTTCCCGCTTGCCCCCTTCGTGTGAAGATAGCTCAGTCCTGGCCGCTGGCTATGCGTCGTGGCCTTGAGCACCGAGTCGCGCAATTCAGGCATACGGCGCTTGAAGCGTTGGATCAATAGCATCGCGACGACGAGTGGCACCGCCATCGGCAGGAAGAGTATGAACAGCAAGCCGAAGAACGGCCCCAGCAAAAGCGCCAGAGCGAGCGGGACCTTGACAAAAGTCTGAGCTTTGTTTTCGCCAAGGTAATTGCCCTCTTTGGGAACTCCTATGAACTCCCCCTCCCTGATGTTCAGATAAGTTCCTTCGCCGACAAACGTTCCACCACGATACCTCTTTAACATAGCTTTTGCCTCCTTCCGCAATCGTTGCGGATTTGTGATCGGCCCGACCCCTTCGTCGGGCCGTCTACGTTGAGCCATTCGGCCTCGTTGCCGTTCGGCCCTAGCTATATCATACGTTCCACAGCACAGGACGGAAACCCGTGCAACGCCCCGTGCATAGCTCGACAGGTTCCGTGTCGGTCGGGGGAAAATGCCCTGTGCACGGTCAGACACATTGCGGGTCGGCCATAGGAAAACGCCCTGTTTATTCTGCTATAATAGCCGTAGCGTTCGAGATCGACGAGGGGGCTGATGGATGAGAATCGCGATAACGGGTGCGACCGGCTTCATCGGCAGACGGTTATGCTATGCCCTGGCCGAGAGAGGCGATGAGGTCATCGCGATCACGCGGGACGCGGTGCGCGCAAGACGCTCACTTCCACCGGATACCCGGCTGCTTGAATGGCGGGGTGAGCCGGATGCCACGCTGGATTTCGACGCTTTGAATGTGGACGCGGTCGTGCACCTGGCCGGCGAGTCACTCGCCGGCCGGTGGAGTGAGGGGCGCAAGAGAGCCATCTACGGAAGCCGTGTGCTCGGCACGCACGGCCTGCTCGCCGGCCTCGAACTGGCCAAACGTCGTCCCCGCCTCGTGATCAGCGGCTCAGCCATCGGCTATTATGGCGATCGCGGTGACGAGCGCCTCGACGAAGGTTCTGCGCCTGGTAATGGCTTCCTCGCGCAGGTTTGCAAGGGCTGGGAAGCAGAGGCCGTAAAGGCGGAAGCCCTTGGGGTGCGGGTCGTGCTAATCCGCTCGGGAATCGTTCTTGGTCCATCAGGCGGGGTGCTGGCGGCGATGCTTACGCCTTTCCTGTTGGGCCTGGGTGGACCCATGGGCAGCGGTCGGCAGTGGATGTCGTGGATCCACCTCGACGACGAGGTAGGCTTGATCCTGCACGCCATCGAGCGCGAAGAGATTATGGGCGCCCTGAATGCCACGGCTCCGGAGCCAGTAACCAACAGGGAGTTTGCCAGGAGTCTCGGGGCCGTTGTGAGGAGACCGGCGATGGTGCCGGTGCCAGCCAGTATGTTGCGGCTGGTCCTGGGCGAAGCGTCGGAGATGGTGCTGAGCAGCCAGCGGGTGTTGCCTGCCAGGGCGGAGGCGACAGGCTACCGGTTTCGTTGGTCATCGCTTGAAGCGGCCTTGAAGGACTGCCTCAGGCGTTGAACGGAACTTCCGCTCACGGCAAGGCGGCGGTGGGCTGGTCGGGTTTGGGGAAGTAGGTTCGGGCATCGGCACCGTGACTCCACACGTTACTGTACGAGCGGACCCCTTCGACGTCCAGTCGAAAGTAGAGCTTGTTGGCTCCATCACGGGCGGTGCTAACATCGACATCGTTGAACTGCCAGACAGGAAAGGTGATTCCGTTCTCCGTTTTCAACGTTCTGATCCCCACCGTTACTTGACGCCCGATCTCATTGTTCAGAGCCTGCCACAACCTCACCGGGCGATCGTAATTCACTGGGACCGAGTTACGGGTTCCGTGCTCGAAAAGGTAAGCGCCTATGTTTGCCCGAGTTGCCTGATCAACCGGCAGATTGCCCTGTGGCCAGACGATTTCGATCTTCGCGTCTACCATCGAAGGGGGGGCATTGAGAACGCCTGTTGGCACGTCCATCCGAGGGAAGCTCGTGCGTGCGTCCGTTCCGTGGCTCCAGATGTTTCCAAAGCTGCTGATGCCTTCGGCGACGACTCTGAAGAAGAGCTTGTTGAGTGGCTCGCGGGCCTGGCTAACGTCGATGTCGTTGAACTGCCAGACGGGGAACTTCAGCAATCCCTGGACGGAGTAGGACTTCGTGCCCACCGCGACCTCTTCTTCCACGTCGTTGTTGCGGGCCCTGAACAGTTTTGCCGGTCGATCGAATCCCGGGCTGACCGATACCAGACCGTTTCGTTTGAAAATGTAGGCGCCCAGGTTGGCTCTGATGGCCTCAGCCACCGGCTTGTTCTCGTGAGGCCAGACGATCTGTATCTTGGCGTCCACCTCATTCGGACCCGCCGCTGGTTGCGCTGGAACAGGAAGCGGAGGTGGGTTGCTCACCACATTTCCAGAGAGCACAATCGTACTGGCTATCCCGTTCGAAGGATAGTCGTAGCCTCCGAGAAGGTTACCAGCACTATCGCGGCCGCGACTGCGGAAAACATAGGTGTGGTTACGCTGTGCAAATGTAGAACCGGTGCCAAACTGCGCCGAGGTTGTCACGGTATCGGTGATCCAGTCCCTCCAGACCCCCTCGGCGGCATCCATATATTGGACGTCGAACTTGATCGGCCCTGATGGCGACGACGTTGCGGACCAACTCACAGTGAATGGCGATTCGACGCCCGATGGAAGTGGCTTCACCACCGTGGTCGGCACCCGATAATCTGGCTCGACAAGGATCATCGGCTCGCCGCCGACAATGAAGTCATTGAGATTGCAGCCATTCGGGGTGTAGCAAGTGAAGTTATTGTTGTTCGTTGCCGGCGCAAGCCCGACGGTGTAGGCTCCGTCGACCGCGGCTATCGGCTGTTGCTGCCCAAGCCTGTCGACGCGCCTCGCCCGCTCCGTATCTGCGACCAGACGAACCTGCTGGTTAGGATTGCCATCGTTGTTCCAAACCACCGTGACCTTCCCATTCGGCGTGCCGTACATCGTGATGATGTCGATGCCCTTCGCGTCGGCCCAGCCGGTCCGACCAAGGTTCACGCGGGTAACCATCTGAGCGTTCGAGAAGTACTTCGCGGCGGTCTGGTAAGCGGTGTATCCGGGCCGAAGTGCTCCCGCGTTAGAAACCAGGCCGAAATACTCCGCCTTGTTGCGAGTAGCGGGATTGATGGCGCCAGCCCCATCGTCATACAACTGGAAGATGAAGATCTTGTCCAGGCCAGCGGCCAATCCGTTTGCGAATGATTGAATGATATAGGCGGCGTGTTCTGCTTGTGTGGCCCGGCCTGGACCTTTCTCGCCCGTTTCCGTGTCCCAGATTCCTATTCCGGCCTCATTCACCCAGATCGGCTTGTCGAAGCCGTAGTTTTGCATCAGTTTGTGGAAGCCGACGAAACTCGGTGTGCCCACGTAGCCGATCGGGAGATCGTATAGCGTGCCGGCGCGTCCATAGATGTGTAGAGGCAGAATGTCGAAGTAGTAGTTATTCTGCTTGGCCGAAGTATCCCTGGACATTTCGTCCAGCAGCTTGGGGAAGAACTTGTCGTTATTCTCGGGGAAGGCGAGCGCTCCCATCAGAACCTGGCTGCCTGGATCGGCGGCTTTGACCGCCTTGTACCCGGCCTTCAAAAGCTGGTAATAATCGGCCACCGACCAATACCAGAAAACGCCGGTGCCGTCGGAGTTGGTGAGGTCCGGCTCGTTCCAGATTTCCCAGTAGCGCACTCGTCCTTTGAAGTGGGTAACAGTCTGGGAGACGTATCTTTGCCAGGCATCTAGCGAAATGTTTCCCCCGGCGACGGCCCACGCGGGTGCGCCCAGCAATATCCCCTGCACCTGGAGGCCATTGGCGATGTCGGAGTTTACGGCCTTGTCCAACTTGTTGAAATCGAAGGCGCCCTGCGATGGCTGTATCTCATTCCAGTAGAAGGGGAATCTGTCCCAGCGGGCACCAATATCTACTGCCTGGCGCAGTCTCTCCGGTGAGGTGGGCAGGCCAGGCGGGTTGATCCAATTGACGCCGAAATGGTTATCGCCTTGAACTTCAGGCGCAGCGCCCGCCGGGAAAGTGGGCCACTGAATCCCCGCAATCGCGATGGCGATCATCAGCGCCAGAAACAGGCGTAGTTGCTTTGATAGCGAAAGACGTTTCAGCACGATGAGGTGTATATTGATACCTTCAGTTTTTAGGATGTTGCGTGCGTTGGCACGTCCGCCAACTTCCCTGGCATTTTACAACAGGTGGGAGCCTCTGTCCAGTCCCAGATATTTCTTGGAATGAATGTTTACGGCGTTCGGAGGCGGCGACGTTTTCATACTCGGTGTTATAGTCTAATGACTTCGACATCAGATACCTTACCTCGCCCCAAGGCTGTTCACGATTGTGGGCAAGGCCGGACCGAGTACGACGACATAGATCGAGGGGAAGATCAGTATCACCATCGGAAAGACCATTTTTAACGGGGCCTGGTGGGCCAGTTCTTCAGCGCGCTGGCGGCGTCGTATCCTCATTTGATCGGACTGAATGTGCAATACCTTGCCGATGCTGACGCCGAGCTGGTCCGCCTGGATGATCGCGCTAACGAAAGTCGATACCTCTGGCACCTCGGTCCGAGAAACGAGTGCCCGTAGCGCCTCGCGCCTTGTCTTTCCCATACGAATCTCGGATAGTATGCGACCGAACTCGTAGGAAAGAGCGTTCTCCCATTTCTGCGCCACTTTTGCCAGCGCCGCATCGAATCCAAGTCCCGCTTCGACGCAGACCGTGAGGAGATCGAGCGCATCTGGCAGCGCCCTGGAGATCTCCTTCTTCCGGGCGCTGATCCTTGAGCTAAGCCAGTAGTTCGGGATGTAATAGCCGAGCACCGCCAGGATCGCCGAGAATGCCACGGCGTTCAAGAAAGATCCGACTCTCACCAGGAGTAAGAAGCAAACGGCGCCAAGTATCAACCCCACGAAGCCTTTGATTCCCAGGAAGTCTCGAACATCTATGTTGTAAGGATTGCCCGCCAGGATCAATTTGTGCTGAATAGCGGCGACCGTTTTTGGCGGCGTCCGGCTCAGAATGAGCCAGGACATCTGCTGCATCAGCGGTTTTACCATGCGATCAGAGAAAGGCTGACGAAGCTCGAGCTCCTCAAGGTTGCGAGCCGGAACGGCGTACCTGGCGAGCCTGTTCTGGACCTGGTCAGGTTGACGAATTCGGGCGATGCCGACGAAGATCAAGGCGACACTTAGCGCTGCAAGAGCTGATATTATAAGAGGCAGAATCACCGCTAAACCTCGATGTTTGTTATCTTTCGCATCGCCATGAAGCCGAGCACGATAAGAACTGCGCTGCAGATCGGCAATACGATCGCCGGGAAGCAGATGACTTTTTCCGTCGAGAAAAGCTGCATCATATACTTGGAGTTCATCAAATAAAGAATGAAACCAAGCCCCACAGGGAGCAAGCTGATCACGTATCCGCTCAAGGTCTGCTGTGCGGTTAGACTCTTGATCTCCCCTTTGACCCTCACTCGTTCGCGAATCGTCCCGGCGATCGTGTCGAGAATCTGCGAAAGGTTGCCGCCAACTTCGTGCTGCACGTTGATAGCGGTGACCATTAAATCGAGGTCCTCGCTGTCGATGCGACGAACCAGGTGGGCCAGGGCCTCCTCTGGCGTCAGTCCCAGACTCACCTCTCGCACAACCCGACTGAACTCCTCTGAAGAAGGTTCGGGGGCCTCGCGCGACACCAGCTCCAGGGACTGCAGCAAGCTGTAGCCCGAGCGCAGGGCGTTGGCGATCAACAAGATGGTGTCGGCGAGCTGATAGTTAAAGGCTTTCAGGCGCGCCTTCTGCCGGTGGCCGATGTAAAGGCGTGGCAGATAGAATCCAACCACGCCCCCCGCTAGCGTTCCGGCTGGACTTCGAGTGATTATGAGCGCTAAGGCGGCCAGCCCAACTATGCACGCGGCGTTAGCGACGAGGTATTCTGACACCGTCATCCTGAGGTTTGCTCTCGCCAGCTCTCGCTGAATGTGCGAAGCGAAGTCGTATCGAGCTATCGCCCTATCCATCTTAGCGCTGATTGGCGACGCCCTCTGTTCGAGGGATTGCTGTCGTCTGGGTGCAGGGGCGGAGCCCAGTCTCGCGGCGATGTCCACTTCACTCGCCATGAGCCTGTGTAAGCCGAGGAAGATCAAGCATATCGCCGTTGCCGACAATACCGCTGCCAGGATTGCCACGCTTACCATCTATCTTTGATCCTCGTGCCGAGAGTGCTCTCGAATCCGAATGTGCTCGAAGGCAAGTAAATGTTTGCCATCTCGAGCTTGGGCGTGAACTTCGGCCTGATGCCGGTCGGCCGAATCCTACCGATTATTCGCCCGTCTTCCATACCTGTTTGCTCGAATACAAACAGGTCTTGCAGCACCACCACGTCTCCTTCCATCCCCACCACCTCGGTGACGTTGACCACTCGACGGCTGCCATCGCGCAAGCGCTCCTGGTGTACGATCAGGTCCAGGGCAGAAGACATTTGCTCTCGGATAGCGCGTAGCGGCAAGTCCATTCCTGCCATCAAGACCATCGTCTCAAGCCTGGCGACCGTGTCGCGGGGGCCGTTGGAGTGCGCCGTCGTCAGCGAGCCATCGTGCCCTGTGTTCATCGCTTGGAGCATGTCCAACGCCTCGCGGCCACGGCATTCGCCGACGACGATTCTGTCGGGTCGCATTCGCAACGCGTTGATCACCAGCTCTCGGATCGTAATCTGGCCTTTACCCTCCATATTAGGCGGCCGGGTCTCAAGCGTAACAATGTGTTCTTGGCGTAGTTGAAGCTCGGCGGCGTCTTCAATCGTGACGATGCGCTCGTCGTCAGGAATGAATGATGACAAGACGTTCAGCAGCGTCGTCTTTCCAGAGCCCGTGCCACCCGATATCACGACGTTGAGCCGCGCCGTCACACAAGCCCTGAGGAACTCGACAAGCTCTGGGGTCAACGATCCAAAGTGAATCAGGTCTTCGACCGTTAGCGGTGACTTCGAGAACTTGCGAATGGTGAGGACCGGGCCGATCAGGGAAACCGGGGGGATGATCGCGTTTACGCGCGAGCCATCTGGCAGCCTTGCATCCACCATCGGCTGACTTTCATCACACCGGCGGCCAAGCGGTGAGATTATCCTGTCGATTATGCGCATCACGTGGTCGTCGTTCTCGAATGCCGCGTCAGCTTTGTGAATCCTTCCCTTCTGCTCGACGTAGATGTTGTTCGGGCCGTTGACCATGATTTCAGTAACGGTCTCGTCGTTGAGAAGGGCTTCAAGCGGGCCGAAGCCAAGGATCTCTGCGGCTATTTGCTCAAACAGCCGCATCCGGTCAGCCCTCGTCAGGATAATGCCCTCGTGTTCAAGAATCTGATTGAAAAGATCCTCTATCCCACGACGAACCTGGGCAGTGTTGCTCAGGTCCATCTTGGGGTTGAGCTCGGCGATCAGCTTGTTTTGCACCCTCGTTCTGACGTCGTGGGTGAGCTCTCGCACCACGTCTTTTTTTATCATAGGCGCCGGCGGCCTTCTGCCCTCCTCGCCGACTGGAACAGAATTACCCTCGATTCGTCTGAGCAAAGACATAGTTGTTGACCCCCTGATACTAGCCGCGTCTGAAAAGCCTGGCGCCGGCGATTTGCCGCAAGCCTATCTTACTGGTGGCCGTGCCCGCTGTTTCTGAACTGCCGTCGGCCTCGGCGATGAGCGCCGCCAGACTGAAAACGTTCTTGGCGATCATGCTGCTCCTATTTTGCAGGACGAATGGAACGCCTTGATTCAAGGCCTGTGTCGTTACCCGTCCATCGCTCACGATACTTACCTGGATCGGGCATTGGAGACTGCCCTCAACGTCGGATACTCTTATGCCGCCACCACTATCACCGCGATTTAGCACCAGCTTGATTTTGTCCTTAGGATAGCCCAGTGCGTCGGCTACTTCTAGAAACAGCTTCACGTTTTTGATTGCTGGCAGTTCGAGGGTGAGGACGACCAGAATATGATCTGCGATGTCGAGCACTGAAAGCATCGGCTCGTGGAAAGACGGCCACGTATCCACCAGAACATATTCATAGTTCTCTCGCAGCCTCTTAAGAATCGCGACTAATGCATCCCCGGTCACAAGCTCTGCCATCTCAGGTTTCGGTGGCGCCAGCAGCAGCCTGACCCCTGACGAGTGGCGAAGTAGCACCTCGTCGAGCAGGTCATCGTCGAGGTGCGCGACGTGTGGCACCAGATCCGCGATGGTCTTTTGCGAATGAACGTTGAAGAGCACCGCCACGTCGCCGAACTGAAGATTGCAGTCGACCAGGGCTACGCGCTTGCGTGTTTTCTCCTCGAGCGCCACCGCGAGATTGCTCACAATCGTCGTCCGTCCGACGCCACCTTTGGGACTGAACACCGCGATGATCTTCCCACGTTCGTGCACAGCAGCGCTGGCAGGGGTGACGTGACCGTTCGATCGCACCTCACCTGGAGCCCATCCACGGTCGATGCGCAGCTCTTGAACTCGTCGTATGCTGTTTGCCAGTTCTTCGCCACCGAAAGGCTTGATCAGGAACTCTCTAGCTCCGGCTAGCATCGACCGCCGCAGGTAGTCGGTTTCTCCCTGTATGGACATCATTATGATCTGGCTCTTGATTCCTTTCGCCATTATGGCCTCGGTCGTAGCGATGCCATCCATCCCAGGCATATTGATATCCATCAAGATGACATCGGGAGCGAGCCGCGCCGCCGTTTCAATGGCCTGTTGGCCGCTGAGCGCAGTGCCAATGACCTTGATGTCTTTCTCGAAGTAGAGCAGTTTTTTCAAATTCTCGTGCGTCTCGGAGATGTCGTCGACTATTAGAACGGTGATGCTATCTGGTTTGGGCATAGTTGTTCACTGTCTCCACCTGCGTTGTGAGCGGCAGTAGTGTTTCACGGCGACGAAGGACTAACGCGTATGCCGTAACGTTCGAGAACTCCTCTGAGGGTCACCGGCTCTGTTCTGAAAATGCTATCATCACCCGCGGCACGCAACGCGAGTTCAATTGCGAGATCCTCCGAGTCCTTCAACGACTTGAGGGTCAACGCGTCTTGAGGATCGATCGCGAACGTTACGAACGATGGCTGATTCTGCTGCTGCTGTTGCTGCGGAGACGGGTTGCTGGGAGCTACCGTTTGACCACCAATTGAGACTACCCTTAGATTCTGCATGGTCGCCTGTGTCGTGTCTGGCGTTTGCGTCTCCGCCGTGCTTGATTGGGGAGCGTTCTTGTTCTTCGATGGTCGGTATGTCACGAGGACATCGACTGCATCACCGGGCTTGATGAGTCCGAGCCCGACGATATTTGAGGCCGGAAACGTCAAGAGAACTTTACCCTTTTCCATCGTGAACGACAGGGCAGTCTGTCCCTTCGAGTCGATCAATTTTGAAGCGAGGATGATCTCTCCCGCGAATATCTTGATTGGCGTCATCTTGCCGACCACGTCGTCGGTCAATGTAAACGCCCCGTTGGGGATCGCCGAGACCGGCATTCGCTTCACAGCCACGGCTGCCGGCTGAATTACCGTTCTATCTGGGATGTCCTGCAATGCTACCACGACATCGCCAGTGACCACTTTGCTGCTGGCCGCACTCTGCGTGATGATGAAAACCAGCACGCCTACTGCCACGGCGAGCAAAGCGCCGAGCGCAACGAATATCATACCCCTTCGCTTTGCCATCGTAACACGAATCCTTTGCTTTTTAGTGAATGATGGTCGCTGCTGGCCCAGTTCAGCCTACCGCTGGCTCGAGTGTCGTCAGTTGGCCCAAGAAGAGCCCTACCGCAGCCGATAGGGCTCTTGGTCATTGGTGAATAACTCTCAAGATTGGAAACTATACCAGGTTGATAAGTCTTGCTACAAACTACTGACGACGCTTGAGAAGATGTTGCCGACGGCTGGACCCAACACCGTCAGGACGGCGATGACCACGACGGCCACCAGGGCCAGAATCAGACCGTATTCAACCATGCCCTGGCCTTCTTCTCGCTTAAGCCACCTCATCACGTTCTTGCCTCCTTTATAATGAAATGACCGCCACCGCCCCACCGCACACGACCCCAAAACGGTGCGCTCTTGTGCACGCGCACGCCCCTGACTTTGTTTGCACCTATCACAAACTGTTGACCACGCTGGAGAAAACATTGCCGACGGCCGGGCCGAGCACTGTCAGCACAGCGATGACCACGACGGCGACGAGCGCCAGGATGAGACCATACTCTACCATACCTTGACCTTCTTCGCGATTGAACCATTTCTTCACTTTTCTCACCTCCTTTTCCTCCAAGAATGACCGCCACCGCCACCGCCCCCGCGCCAGTAAACCCGCGGCTTGCGCCGCTTCCGCGTAGATCTGACCTGGTTGTCAGTTCTATCTGGTGGATACAGTCTAACGTCCAGGAGGTAAGCCGACAATAGGAAACTGGTCCTGAGCAAGTTAGGACACAAGTACTATATCGGTTCGGTGTGATGGATCTTTTGGAGAGTTGCGGTTTGTGTTGGAGAGTTGCGTTTTGTGTTGGAGAGTTGCGGTTTGTGAATGGGGAACGCTACAACGGTATTTCTACCCGCACTCTGGTGCCTCGGCCAGCGGCGCTATCAAGCGAAACCTTGCCGCCAACCGCCTGGGCTCGCTCCAGCATTCCCTTTATGCCGCGCAGGCCTCTCGACGCATTGGCGGCGAGGGCCTTATCGACGTTGAATCCGACGCCGTTGTCGTCGATTGCCAGTCGAACTAGCCCATCGAGAACCACAACGTTCACCTGAACCTCGCCGGCCTGCCCGTGAGTGAGCGCGTTATCTATCGCTTCCTGGGCGATGCGGAACAGGGCAATTTCCAGGCGGCCGGGGAGACGGCTCTCGGCTCCTGAGCTCGAGACGTTGACCAAGGTCCCCTTTTTGGTCGCCAAGGATTCTATGTATCGACGCAGCGTCGGAACCAGCCCCAGGTCGTCGAGAATCATCGGCCGCAGGTCGAAGATGAATTGTCGCGTCACACGAAGCGTGTCTACCACCGTATCTTTCAAGCTTGCGAGTTCAGGCTTCAATGCTTCAGGATCAGCGGTTTGCAATCGCTCACAAACCTCCGCGCGAAGGATCAAGTTGACCAGGGATTGGGCGGGTCCGTCGTGGATCTGTCGCGCGATGCGCTGACGCTCATCTTCCTGAACCTCGACGATCCTACTAACGTCCTTATCAGCGGCGGTTGCGACGGTGAATTGAGTGATCGTGCTGGCAGTGACCTCGTTGGCTGGAACAGTAGCCGCGACTGGGGCAGCCGCGGCTGCCGGAATTTCGCCAACCCCCTCAAGCAGCCTGCGAGAAACGTCGACGACGCGCTCCAGGAGCTTCTGATAGCGTCGTAGGTTCTCGGTCTTAAACTCCAGTTGTGCAAGCTGCTCCTTCATCATGAAAAGGCGCATTTCGGATTCTTGCGCGTTGGCATTCAGCTCACGGACCTCAGCTCGCGTATAGGCATCGGGCGCCATCTCTGCCTCGCGCAGTTTGCTCGCCGATTCTGCCGCTCGAGTGGTCTGACGCTCCACCTCAGAGGATATCTGCTTGATGAGCACGGTCATCTCGGTGGCCTCGCGGCGCACGCCCTCAAGGTCGCGATGGCAATCTTGCGCCAGCTCCCGGAGGCTCCCGAATGATTCGGTTTCCGACGCGGCTTTTGGCATAGCGTACATAGGGTCTCCTGACTTGCTTCAAGTATTACAGCGGTTGGCGTAAAGAATGCTACAGTTCCTGCATTTTGATCCAGCCACGACGAAGGGCGTATACAACTGCCTGCGTACGGTCGTTAACCGCCAGTTTTCGAAGTATGGATGTGATATGGTTCTTCACGGTCTGATCGCTGATCTTCAGGGCGCGAGCGATCTCTTTATTGGAGTTGCCGCGGGCTATATAGTCGAGCACCTCTATCTCTCGTGCCGACAGTGGCACAAAAAGAGGCTCTATCTCTTGGCCGACGTTAGCCAGCTCGCGGAATTGCTTTAGCACTCGTGACGCCACCATCGGCTTGGTCAATACGCTCTCGTTGATCAGGTATTCTCCGGCGCTGACCCGCCTGATCCCGTCGAGCAAATCGTCGGGGCGAACGTCTTTGAGATAGAAAGCGGCGGCGCCGACCTTGATCGCTTGAAAGAGCTGCTCTTCGTCATCATAGGCGGTCATTAAGATTATTCCTGCGCGAGGCAGGTGCAACTTGACGGCCCTCGCAACCTCCAGCCCATCGGTCGTCGGCATGTGGATATCCAGAAGGACGACGTCAGGCGCGATCGCGCGAGCCAGGGCGATTGCCTGTTTCCCATCTGCAGCTTCCCCGATGACATCGATGTCAGGCTCGGCTTCGAGCACGCCCTTAACGCCCTGGCAGAATATAGGGTGATCATCGGCGATTAACACTCTAATCTTGTCTAGCAACCCCATCACCTCCTCCCGCTAACGATAGCTAGCGTCTTGTTTCTCCCTTTCGGGGTCAAGTGGCACCGTCAGCACGACCTTCGTTCCCTTGCCGGGCGCGCTGACGACCTCAAGCTCGGCGCCAATCAACTGGCTCCGCTCTTTCATACTGGTGAGGCCAAAATGTCCGACCTGCCTCGCCTGTTGCTCCTGCATATCGAAACCTTCGCCGTCGTCCTCGATCGATAGCCTCAACGATTTCTCGCTCCGTCCCAGCGTCACTTTCACTTTGGATGCGTGGCTGTGTTTCCTCACGTTTTGGAGCGCCTCCTGGACGACCCGGTAGATGGCCGTTTCTTGTTCTTCAGGTAGATGGCCGATATCGGCCAGATCCGTTTCGACCCGCGTCTTAAAGCGCGACTGGTAGGTCTCGGCATAATGCCTGACCATTGCCGCCAACCCCGACTCCGCCAGAGGCGCTGGAGCGCGACGCAGGTCGAAAATGAAGTTTCGCACCTCGGCCAGTCCGTCTCGGACATCCCTTTTGAGGGTTATAAGCTCTTCAGCGAGCCGTGCAGGATCTTTTTGTATGAGTCGCTCGCAGTACTCCAGCTCGAAAACCGCGTTTGCCAGCACTTGCGCTGGGCCGTCGTGAATCTCCCTGGCAAGCCGCTCCCTCTCCCCTTCCTGAGCCTGAAGCGCTCGAATTTGGGCGAGCTTTGCCGCAGGGGTCCCCTCACGGCTCAGGGCATCAGGCTTGGTGTACAGATATTTCACAGCTATGTCTGTTTGCTCCTCCAGCCAGGCGATGCGCTTCATCGTTCGTTGCAGTGCGAGAAGCCGTTCAGTTGTCCAGAGGGACCTCTGCGCTAGCTCTTGTTCTTCCTGCCTCAACATAGCCGTCTGAATGTCGGCTCCATTGTCGGTGCCAAAAAGCTCGAGCGCGCGCATCGCGCTCAACTTCTCCATCACTTTTTGTGAGGAGTTATGAATTTGTTGCAGTTCGTCTTCCCATTGTCGCAAGAGAGACTTCGCCTTGTCGTTCAGCGCACGAAGCTTCTCTTGCTGCTCGCGCACCACCTCAGCGGCAGCATCGAGCAAATCGATACTTTCCTGGCCGAACTTTAACGTTCTCAATTGCATCAACTCTCCCCGCATGCCCTTCCCGAAGGTTAGTATACATCTATTGGAAAATTGCAACAAGGAAAGACGATGCTCGATCGAGAGGAGGCGCAGCGCCTAGTCGGCATTTAGCTCGTATACTAACATGCCGCGAAACCCCAGCGATCTCATATATTCTCGGTCGAGATTCAGAACCTCTTTCATCCCAGCCTGATCGACTAGAGATGGGTACCAGTTCGGGAAGAATGCCAGGTAACGAGCGCGTTGTTCCTCGGCCATCGCCAGCAATCGCTCGGGCTGGCGAATGTACGGCACCGTTTCTGGTGAGATCAGCCCGGCCGTGTCGAAAACCGGCCGATTCGCGAAGTAACCGATGGCGCCGATGTCATGTGTCGCGATGACGGTCCCTTCAGGAGTGTTCACCGCCAACCACTTCGCCGCTCTCACCTGTTGATCGTTGATAAATGCCGTGTCTGCGGCCAGTGTCTTTGCCCCTGTCGCCCAGAATGTTATGGCGAATGCCATAGCGATAGCTGGATAGATTGCTGCCAGTTTCCTCAGTTGCTTGTTCTGCAAGGCAATCAACAATCTCCTGATGCCCGCGACGCCGTAGATTATGACAATTGGCATCAGCGGCATAAGATACCGTCCGTGATGAAACACCTGCGGTATGCGCCACCCATGAACGATAAAGAGCGATGCCAGCCACAGCAGCGGCAAAGCGTGGTGCGCCTCGCGCCTATGCACCACACCTTTGATCGATAGTATCAGGCCGGGAATCAACAGCAATCCAGGGCCCTGCGCGAAGAGCACCTCGCTGGCGTCTCGGATAAATATGACGTAGCCGAGCGAACCTGACGGACTGTATAATGCCTGCTTTGCATAAAATGTCGTGGGCAGAGGGCTGCCGCTCAGCGACCAGTTGAGAATTACATAGGGTGCGGCGAAGATGGCGAAGCCAGCGAGAATGATTGCCGAGTCGATCAGACGAGACGATGGTCTCCCTTTCCACATCCTGTAAGCGAAGGCCAGAGCGATGAGGAGCAAGCCTTCGGGCCTTGTCACCAGAATGGCCCCTGCCAGCAGGCCGAAAACCAACGGCTTCGCGTCCATGGCGGTCGTGTAGATCAGAGCCAACGATAAGAGCGTGAAGAACAGCGTCTCCATACCGGAGAATGCTGCCCACGCCAGGCTACCGTTCATGCCGACGAGAACGGCAACCGCGGCGGCCATCCTCTTCCGTCCGGGGAACAGCGCCAGCGCCAGCCTGTGTGAAAGCAAGATTACGCCGAAAAAGCACAGCAATCCTGAAGTGTATGCCCACACGCGGGGATCGACGCCAACCGTATAGCCGAGAGAGAGCCAGAGAGTCCACATGGGGGAGGTCATCGCTGCTACCCGATCGCCCGGTGAATACACAAAGTCGCCAAAACGAACCAGATTCCGCGCAAAGGTCTGGTAGATCCACGAATCGTCTAGCGGAAAGCCGGCCAGATCGTTGTGTGCTGCCAGAGCGATCGAATACGCAATCGAAGTGGCCGCCACGAGCGCCGCGACGACTAGGGTCACGTCACGCTCGACATAGTCGATCGTTTTCTTCAGCGATATCCTGATAGCCGGATACGACAGTGGAGGGTGGCTCGTAGCGGCTGAAAGTCGTTTCGCCATTAGCAGGACCACCTATCGAATGTGATTGGCCACTTCCTTGCTATGCAAAACAAGCGTGGAACCGCTGTGATTCTACAACAATAGCAAGTTAGCTTCACTAGCACAAAGGTACTACTGCCGGACTTCTGGCTGGAGCACGCTATAGATTCTTGCGTCTCCCAGCACGGCTTCGAGCTTGAGATCGGGCGTATCCCCCTTCGTCTCGAAAACCCTGTCCATCGGCCGCGTATGTGCTCGCTCCAGGACGATGTACCGCACGCCAAAGCGACGGGCAAGCGGCCCAACTACTTCAGGAGGATCGTTAGAAGCGGCGATCGCCGGTCGACCGGTGATGTAGTGGTAGCGCGGAGGGTCGATGAGCATCACTGGCTCTCGTTCGTCGGTCCTGGTGCTCAGCCAGGTGGCGATTTCCTGGTATCTGTTAAGCTGGTCATCCCACTTTTGAATGGCGAGGATCGCCGCCGCGGCGCTTAGAATGACCGAGAAGGCGACCAGCATCATAGTGAAGTTGCGCTGGGCAATGGGCACTATCCAGTGCGGGCGGTGCCGGGCCGCGAAGTCCACCGTGGTGTCTAACCCGACGATGGCGGCGCCAAGGATGAACGGTAAGAGGGCTGCACCGGAATGGGCGTAGGTTCCGCGTGGGCTCTGGAATGTGAAGACCAGCGAAAGCACGAAATACAGGAGAATGTTGTAGACGTGAAACGGCAGGTACTCGGGCCGAGCGCGCAGGCGCCAGAGCCCGATCAGGACGAGGGGTGCGAGGAAGAACTGCGCTATCTGAATCCAGACCCAAAGATTCTCGCCGAGCGCCCTGAGCTTCGATGTCAAGATCGGTATCAGGCCCCAGTCTAGATAGTACTGGAGATCGATTTCTCTTCCGTAAGCGAACATGTCATTGTATTCTCGCACGAACGCGGCCTTGAGTCCGACAGTCGGGAAGAGCTGCCCGAACACGAGCTCGTTTCGCAAGAGCCAGGGCGATAACACGATGGCGTAAGCCAGGAGGGCGCCAAGCGCTGATAGGAGGACAGGTAGAATGCGCGATCGTTCTGTGTGCCATTTACGGAGCACAAGGGTGAAGAAAGCGGCCGCGAGCGACCCAAGCAACATCGCGCCGTCGGCCCGAGTTAGCTGGGCAAGGGCTACCATGCCTCCCGCTGGAACAAGGTAGTGCGGTGAATCCCTGAGGGCTTTGTAGGAGAGGATCAGCGCCAGGGACCCGAAGACGGCAAACAGCGCGAAGCTCTCGGGAACGATCCAGTAGACCTCGTATATGCCGCTGAAAATCAGGAAGCCGGCGATGCTCCAGGCGTAGCGGTCACTGGGGAATATGTCCTTGCCAAGCCAGTAGCCGATAACCGGCAGTATGGACGACGCGATGATCATCGGGACCTGCGCCGCCCGAAATGACAGGCCAAACAACTGGAATGAGGCGGCCGTGACGACGGACGAAAGAGGCATCCAGTAAGCATTGCTCGGATGAGGGATGGCGGTGGCTGCCTCCAGGTAGTTCCAGATGAAATCCTCGACGAATCCCCGTCCCTGGTACAGATTCTCGGCCACGTGGAAGTAATAGTAGGAATCCATATAGCCGGGCTGGCTTACGAACGACGCTGTGATCGATCGAACGACCAGCCCGGCGAGGAGGACAATCGTGTAGGCAGCCATCGGCGACGAGCGGCAAATCCTGGCGACTCGGGTCCAAATACCTGTCATTGCAACACCACCTGGCTGTTTCAGACAAGTATTATATGGTCGCCACCCGTTCCTCGAAATGGGAAGATAGTACCACTCTAGCCTTCAGCTCACGACCCGGCTGATTGATCCGGTTTCTCGCCCCCGGACGCCTTGCCCTTCATGCCCTTCATAAAGGCCGCCACGACGTCGATTGGCACCGGGAATATGATGGTGGAGTTCTTCTCGACGGCGATTTCTGTCAGCGTCTGCAGGTAGCGCAGTTGCAGGGCCGCGGGCTCAACTTCGATAATCTGCGCTGCCTCTCTCAGGTTTTGTGCGGCCGCCATTTCACCTTCGGCGTGAATGATCTTGGCACGCTTCTCGCGCTCGGCCTCAGCCTGCTTGGCCATCGCGCGCTTCATCGTCTCCGGTAACTCGACGTCTTTGACTTCGACCACGCTAACCTTGATTCCCCAGGGCTCGGTTTGTTCGTCGATTATCTGCTGCAGTCTCAGGTTGATGGCCTCTCTTTGCGAGAGCAGCTCGTCCATTTCCGACTGGCCCAGCACGCTGCGGAGCGTCGTCTGCGCGATCTGGAAGGTCGCACGAACGTAGTCCGTCACTTTCACCACCGCGTCCTCGGGACTGATCACTCGAAAGTAGACGACCGCGCTCACCCGCACGCTAACGTTATCTCGAGTGATCACCTCCTGCGGCGGAACTTCCATCGTCACCACGCGCAGATCGATCTTTTGCATCCGATCGATGAAGGGCACGATCAGAAACAGGCCTGGCCCCCTGGGGCCGACAAGACGTCCCAGTCGAAAAATGACGCCGCGCTCGTACTCCTGAACGATCTTGATTGCCGCGCTGAGCAGGGGAAGGATTACGACGATGATAACGATCACGATCCAAAGCAATTCCAGCATCGACCATTCCTCCTTTTGAGTTTTTTTGTATGTCAAAGCCAGCCATGTCCAGCCAGCTAGGCTTTGCGCACTAACAACGTGAACCCCTGAAGTCCGACAACCCTGACTCGCGTTCCTGCCGGGATCTGCCCATCTTCGCACAGGGCGGACCATCTCTCACCCTGCAACAACACTGTGCCCTCCGGGGCGAGGTCGGTCTTCGCCTCGCCTATCGCGCCGATCAAGCCTTCTCGTCCGGTAACCGCCTGTCTCTGTAACGCCGCTCTCGCCTTGCCCACGACGAATATGAAAAACAACGAGGTGCCGCCAACTGCCCCTGCAATCGTCGTCCATGGGACACTCAGGTACGGCGCGTCGGTGTTCATCATAATCATCGATCCCAGAACCATGGCCAGTATCCCGCCTCCTAGCAGGACTCCGCTGGACTGCACCTTGATCTCGGCGATGAACAGAATGAAGGCGAACACGATGAGGGCCAGGCCCACATAGTTGACCGGCAGCGTCCCGAGGGAGTAGAAGGCGAGCAGCAGTGAAATGACGCCTACGACGCCCGGCAGAATCGACCCGGGACTCGCCAGCTCATAGATTATGGCATTCGTCCCAAGGAATAACAGGATGTAGGCGATATTCGGATCGCTGATGATGTGTAAGAACTGCTCGATAAAATTCATATCGAGCCGAACGATGCGAGCGTTAGCCGTTTGAACTGGTACCATGCCAGCCGCCAGCTTCACCTGCCTGCCATCGGCCTGGGCAAGCAGGGATGGTATGTCGTCGGCGACGATGTCGATGGCATTTAGGTCGAGAGATTCTTTCTCAGTCGCGTTGACGCTCTCCCTCACCATCCTCTCCGCCCATTCTACGTTGCGGCCGCGTATGTCCGCCAAGCCCTTAATGTATGACACCGCGTCGTTAGTGACTTTGGCGATCATATCGTCATCTGGCCGCGGACTCTCGTCTTGCCCCGGCTGGCTTTGTCCCATCAATACGGGGTGGGCCGAGCCCATGCTAGTATTCGGTGCCATCGCGGCGACGTGCGCAGATTGCATAATGAACGCGCCGGCGGAGGCGGCGCGCGATCCAGAGGGATAAACATAAACGATCACCGGTAGTTGGGCGTTGAGGATTCTGAAGATTATGGCCCGCATCGAGGTGTCCAGCCCGCCCGGCGTGTTCATCTCTATGACTAACGCGCGAGCACCGTCCCTCTCCGCCGTCGAGATGCCGCGATCGACATAGCCGGCGACAACCGGGTTGATGATTCCGTCCACGCGCAGGACGTCTACGTGCCCCTCGTCAGCCCTCGCGACCGAGGCGAAGAGGAGCGCGATAATCCAGAAGACAATCTGCGCGAGCCAAAGGACGCGGAAGACCTTCATTTTAACACTTCATGTTTGCTCAGCACCCAGTCCACAAGCTCTGCTCGTTCGATCGTCACCTGCTCTTCGGTGGCGATGTTCTTGACGATCGCTTTCCCGGTCGCAATTTCATCTGGCCCAAGAATGATGGTGAAAGGTATGCCCTTACGGCTTGCGTAGCGCAACTGGTTGCCGAGCTTGTCTTTGCCGAGGAAAACCTCGGTATGAATATCGGCCGCTCTGAGCTCAGAGGCAGCCCTCAGACTTTCACCAACCGTATCCTGGCTGAAGACAGTCACCAGCGCATACGTCACCGTCTTCATTTCGGGAACGCCGCCAAGGTGAAGCTCTTCAAGAACGTCCACGATGCGCTCCAGGCCAAGGCTGATGCCCGTCGCCGGCGTGGGGCGGTTTGTGAACAGCCCCACCAGGCCATCGTACCGTCCACCGCCGCAGATGCTGCCGATCTTAGGTTCCTCGACGACCGTCTCAAAAATAGGGCCAGTGTAGTAGTCGAGACCACGGACCATCGAGAAATCGACCTCGAAGTTCGACTCGCTGACGCCAAGCCACCGCAGATAGCGCACCACTTCGTCGAGCTCATCCACCCCCTGTGCGCCCATCGCAGAGTCGGCCAGCTTTGTCCTGAGCTGAGCGAGAACGACGTCGGCATCGCCCCGCACCTGGAGCAGATCCAGGAGCCTGGAGATCAGCGGACTATTCAGCCCACATTCCGCGAGCTCCTCTTTCACGCCGTCGATGCCGATCTTGTCCAGCTTGTCGATGGCGCGGTACACTGCGGGGGCCTGGTCGGGTGATAACCCGATGTACTCGGCGATGGCCGCTAGCATCTTGCGGCTATTGATCTTCGTTTTGAAATGCCGAAAGCCCAATCGGCGGAGGGCATCGTATGCCACGCAGACGACCTCGGCATCGGCCAGCGAGCTTGCGCTGCCAACCGTGTCAACATCGCATTGCCAGAACTCGCGGTAGCGGCCTTTCTGAGGCTTCTCCGCACGCCAGACGGGCGCGATCTGATAACGCTTGAACGGCCGGGCGAGGTCAGGATGAGTGCCGATCACGCGCGCCAGCGGCACCGTCAGGTCGTAGCGCAGCCCGATGCGCCTGCCCCCCCTATCCTCAAACTTGTAGATCAGCTTATCGGCCTCATCGCCGTATTTACCCTCGAGCACTTCGGCGTATTCGATCGCCGGCGTGTCCAGCGGCTCGAAACCGAAGTTCTCGAACACATCGCGCAGCTTCCCTGTCACGTATTGTCGCAATATCATCCGCTCGGGCAAAAAGTCCCGAGTACCCTTCAGGATTTGTGCCTGAACCGCCAACTTCTTTTCACGCTCCTTTGCCCGACTGAATGGCTCTGGCACCAAGTATAATGGATGCTATGATCTGTTGCAACCCGGCCAACGTTGTAGGTAGCAGGCAGATGTGTTATCATGTCCGCGCCTGCGTTGGAATCTTGACGTAGCGCTGGAAGCTCTCTTCAACCTGATCCGAATCGCTCCACGGCTGGTGGCTGTGAGTATGTGCGCGAGTGTGTGATTTGACGATACGAATTATCGACGACTTGAAAGAAGCCAGAAATACGGTCTTGCGTCGCCAGCCGCTGGCGACGCAAACCCACCCGCCGCGCGTTGCCCAAAAAGTTCGCGAAGTGTTCGGCGAGGACCTCACCGCCGAACAGGTCGTCGACGCGATAATTGCCGAAGTAATGGAGAAAGGCGATCCCGCGCTTTTCGATCTGGCGCGCCGCATCGACGGCGTAGAGCTCGCATCACTTGAAGTGAGCAGGAGACAGATGGAGGACGCGTACTCTCGCGTGCCTCGCGACCTGGTGGACGCGCTGAATGTCGCCGGAGACCGCATCGCAGACTTTCATCGAAAACAAATCCCGCGCAGTTGGGTGGACTTCTCCGAGGACGGGGCCCTGGGCCAGCTTATACGTCCTTTGGAGCGGGTCGGACTTTATTCCCCTGGTGGAACGGCAGATTACCCTTCCACGATCCTAATGCAGGCGATTCCTGCCCGTGTGGCGGGGGTCAAAGAGGTGGTCGTCGCCAGCCCACCGCGGAACGGCGGGACGCCGTCGGACTTAACCCTGGTAGCCTGCGGCATCGCCGGGGTCGACCGCGTTTTTGCGATTGGCGGGGCTCAGGCAATCGCGGCCCTGGCGTTTGGAACGGCGTCGATTCCTAAGGTCGACAAGATACTCGGCCCGGGCAACATCTTCGTCGCGTTGGCCAAGCGGAAGCTGTTCGGCACCGTGGGTATCGACCAGGTGGCCGGTCCGACCGAGACGGTTATTATCGCCGACGACACGGCGACCCCGGCCACGGTCGCGGCGGACTTGCTGGCCCAGGCGGAACACGATGCGCTCGCCTCGGCACTTTTGCTCACTCCGAGCAGGCACCTGGCGGAGGCGGTGCGGGGGGAAGTCGAGAAGCGGTTGACGGGGCTCAGCAGAGCCACAATTGCCGCTGAGTCGTTGGCGTCAAACGGCGCCATTGTGGTCGTGGAAAGCGTTGGGCAGGCCGTCGAGCTCGCCAACGAGTACGCTCCGGAGCACCTGTGTCTTTTGGTCGCGGATGGATGGGCTCACCTCGGCATGATTCGCAACGCGGGCGGCATATTCCTGGGAGAAGGCTCCCCTGAGGTGATCGGGGACTATAGCGCCGGCCCGAGTCACGTGATGCCGACGAGCGGGACGGCTCGGTTCTCGTCGCCGGTAAACGTCTTTGACTTCGTCAAGATCACCAGCCTCATCGCGCTGGCGAGCGAGACGACGCAGAGACTCAGTCGGGCGACGATCAGCATCGCCGAAGCCGAGGGCTTGACGGCGCACGCCGAGGCGATGCGCTGTCGTGCTGGTGAGGTTGACGAAAATGGATAACGAATCGCGAATCCGTGGTCTGATAAGGCCGGATATCTGGGATATAGACCCTTACGCTGCCGTGGAACCGGTGGAGAGGCTGGCCGCTCGCGTTGGGGTGCCGGTGGAACAAGTGATCAAGCTCGATGCTAACGAGAACCCTTATGGCTGCTCGCCCGAAGTGCAGCGAGCGCTGGCTTCGTTCAGCAGGTATCATATCTACCCTGACCCGCTGTGCAGTGAGATGCAAGAAATCTTGCAGCGCTACACTGGCGCGGCAGCGGACCGCATACTGATCGGCAGTGGCTCCGACGAGATCATCGACATTCTTATGCGGCTTTTCCTGAGACCGGGGGATAAGGTCATCGTCTGTCCGCCAACTTTTGGCTACTATCAGTCCTCGGCGGCTTTCTGCGCCGCCGAGCTTGTCCGTGTGCCACGGCAAGGCGATTATGGTATCGATGTCGATGGGGTTGTGCAGGCAGTCGACGGAGCCACCAAGCTCATTTTCATCGCTTCGCCGAACAATCCGACCGGCAATACTATTGGCGAACACGAGCTGCGCGTGATGCTGGAGACTGGCGTCGCCGTCGTGGTGGACGAGGCCTACGCCGAGTTCTCGGGCAAGACGGTCCTGCCGTTGACGGACGAGCATGACAACTTGATCGTGCTGCGCACCTTCAGCAAATGGGCCGGCCTGGCGGGACTGCGCTTCGGCTATGGTATTCTGCCGATGGTCCTGGTCCAGCAAGCCATCAAGATGAAGCCGCCATATAATGTCAACCTGGCGGCGCAGATCGCCGTTAAGGCGTCGCTGGAAGATATCGAGAACCTTATAGACAGAGTTAATACCATCCGCGGCGAGCGCGAGCGGCTTTACAACGGGCTCAAGGAGCTGGATTACCTTCTCCCTCACCCATCGGAGGCTAACTTCATTCTTTGCAGGGTCGTCCGCGGGGGGCTGGGGCGCGTGCGGCAGGCGCTGGAGGGTCGGGGGATTTTCGTGCGCTACTATAGTGATCCACTGCTCGATGGTTGTTTGCGCATCAGCGTAGGAACACCGGACCAGAACGCCGTTGTGCTGGAGAGGCTGAGGGAGATAGGCTCGGCGCTAACGGACGAGTGATGCGGTTTTGGGGAAGATAAGATGAGCGCGAGGAAAGCAAGCGTAACCAGGGAGACGAAAGAGACCTCGGTGTCCGTCGAGCTCGATATCGACGGGGTTGGCGCTGCCGACGTAAACACTGGCGTTGGCTTTCTCGATCACCTTCTTGCACAGTTGGCGAAGCACGGTCTTTTCGATCTCACGGTGCGTGCCAAAGGCGATCTGCACATCGATCCGCACCATACTGTCGAGGATGTGGCGGTCACGCTCGGTCGAGCCATCGATCGAGCGCTGGGAGAGCGCAAGGGGATCGTCCGCATGGCGCACGCCGTCGTGCCTTTGGATGAGAGCCTATCCTTCGTCGCCATCGATATCAGTGGGCGAGGCTACGCGATGGTCGATTTGCCTCTGTCGAGCCCGGGGGTCGGCGACTTGCCGTCGAGCTTGATTCGCCATTTCGTCGAGTCACTGGCGCTAGAGGCACGTATGAACGTGCACGTACGATTGCTGGCGGGTCTGGACGATCATCACAAGGCAGAGGCGACATTCAAGGCGTTAGCCCGTGCCCTCGACGAAGCGACGAAAAACGATCCTCGCAGAATCGGCGACGTCCCGAGCACCAAGGGCGTGATCTAAGACTCCAACTCGAACCGAAAATCCTCTATCACTGGATTGGCAAGGAGTTTGGTGCACATCTGCTGCACCGCCGTCCCTGCCGCCCTGCGGTCCTCGGCTTCGAGCCTGATCTCGATGTACTTCCCCGCGCGGACGCTTTGCACACCTTGAAACCCTAGCGTGTGCAGGCCTCCTCTAATCGCCAGCCCCTGCGGGTCGTTCACCACGGGCTTCAAAGTTATGTAAATCTTAGCAAGCCACATGCCCTTCACCTCTAACCGTCCTATCGTTTCTCAAACAATGGCTTGCCCACGATCCTGCGGTAAGCCTCGAGGTACTTCGCCCGGGTCTTCTCCACCACTTCTGGCGGTAGCTGTGGCGCCGGCGGCTCCTTATTCCATCCACTCTCCTCGAGCCAGTCACGAACGAACTGCTTGTCGAAGCTGGGCTGGGACTCGCCGACGCGGTAGGTCTCGGCTTCCCAGAATCTGGAGGAGTCCGGGGTGAGAAGCTCGTCGATGAGGACGAGCTCGCCGTCGATCAGACCAAACTCCATCTTCGTATCGGCGATGATTATCCCGCGTTCTCGCGCCATCGCGGCGGCGTAGCGATACATCTCCAGGCTTTTCTCTTCCAGACGCCTTGCCAGATCGGCGCCAACGGTATCCGCCAGGACCCTGGTGCTGATGTTCTCGTCATGCCCCTCCGCCGCCTTCGTCGACGGCGTGAACACCGGCTCCGGCAGCTCCTCGCTCTCGCGCAAGCCGGCTGCGAGGCGCTCGCCGCAGACCGTTCCCGACTGCCGATACTCTGCCCACGCGGACCCCGCCATATAGCCTCGCACGACGCACTCGGCGTCGATGCGTTCGGCCTTCTTCACAAGCATGGCCCTGTCGCGCAACTGGTCGGTGAATCGTTGGAGACTATCTGGAAAGCTGGCCACATCGGCGGCGATGAGATGGTTCGGTATGATGTGTCGCGTCTTCTGGAACCAGAACGCGCTCAATTGAGTGAGGACCGCGCCCTTATCCGGCACACCGTTCGGGAGGATGACGTCGAAGGCCGAGATGCGATCGGTAGCGATGATCAGTAGCTCGCTTCCCAAATCGTAGATATCGCGCACCTTGCCCCGCGAATGGTGTTTCAGTCCAGGTAGATTGGTGCTCGTTATTATGATATGGTTGACCAAACGGTGCCTCCTAACCGTGGCTTCAAACGACGCTCTCGAACAGTTGCAGACGCTCGAAGGCAACGTCCACGTGCTTCAGGTAATACTGATAGTCAAACAGGTCTTTCAGCTCGGTTTCCGAGAGGTAGTCCGCTATCCGACTGTCCTGGCGCAGCGCCTCGAAGAAATCGTCGCCATTGTCCCAGACGCGCATCGCGTTGGCCTGGACGATTTCGTAGGCGCTCTTGCGACTGAGCCCTTTATCGATCAGGGCCAGCAGGACCCTTTGAGAAAAGACGAGCCCTCCGGTGCGCTCGATATTGCGGTGCATCCGCTCGGGATAGACCTTGAGATTATCGACGACGTAGGCGGTAAGCTGTAGCACATAGTCCAGCAGTCCACATGCCTCAGGGAAGATTATGCGCTCCGCGGACGAATGGCTGATATCCCGCTCGTGCCAGAGACTCACGTTCTCCATGGCGGCGAGGGCGTGTCCACGGAGGATCCGGGAGATGCCGCAGACCCGCTCCGAAAGCACGGGATTGCGCTTGTGCGGCATCGCCGATGAGCCGGTCTGGCCTTCGCCGAACGGCTCTTCGACTTCCAGGATCTCAGTGCGCTGCAGGCCGCGAATCTCTGTGGCTATCTTCTCTAGGGAGCTGCCGATCAGGGCGAGGGTTGTGACAAACTGCGCGTGCCTGTCGCGCTGGATGATCTGGCTGGAAACCGGCGCTGGCGTCAGGCCAAGTCTCTGGCACACGAGCTCCTCCACGTCAGGAGGAACAGTCGCGTGTGTTCCCACCGCGCCTGATATCTTCCCAACGGCCATCTGTCGCTGTGCGTATCTCAGCCGCTCCTGGTTGCGGGCCATTTCGTCGCGCCACATAGCCAGCTTGAACCCGAAGGTTGTCGGCTCCGCGTGCACGCCGTGCGTTCGGCCGATCATAAGCGTTTGGCGGTGCGCCAGCGCGTGCTTGCCGAGCACAGCTATTAGACTATCGAGGTCCTTTGCGAGCAGGTCTGCCGCCTCCTGAACCTGCAGGGCGAGACCGGTATCGACGATATCTGACGACGTGAGCCCCAGGTGTAAGAACCGCCCTTCAGACCCCAGACTTTCGGTTACCGACATCAAGAATGCCGTCACGTCATGCTGGGTCCGAGCCTCGATCTCCGCCATTCGACTGAGGCTGAAGCTCGCCCGTCGAATACTCGGCAGGGCCTCGCGCGGAACGACCCCGAGCTCAGCCCAGGCCTCGCACGCGGCGATCTCGATGTCGAGCCATTTCCGAGCCTTGTTTTCAGCAGACCACACCCGAGCCATCTCGGGATGCGAGTACCTTTCAATCATTGTTACCCTCAGAACAAGAACCTGACACTGTTGTAAGTTCCAACCGTAGGTTAGCGACAAGCCTTAGGCATTATAGCCAATCCCACGATCTTTCTCAAGGAAAAAGCAAGAAGCCGACTTTGCTCAAGTTGTAGAAGTGCCGCTGCATCTGCTATAATGACGTAAGCTGAGGCCCGAAGATCGAATGATTTCGGCCCCACGAATGTAATAGCGCTAGAGGCGTCGATCAGGACGAGTAACCGGCATTCGCGCCACAGAGAAGAGAGATCATTGGCTGCGAGTCTCTCGGGTCGTCGAACCGGCGAATACCACCTGTGAGCCTGCTTCTGAACGTATACAGTAAGGAGCCACGGAGGCACCCGTTATCGGCCGAACGAGCTTGCGAGCCTGGATGTGCGTCACTTCGGAATGCGGATGCCAGATGCATTTGGTGGCGTATCTTTCGGCTTGAAGTTGGGTGGAACCGCGTGAGATGGCCTCTCGTCCCAATTGGACGAAGGCCTTTTTTGTTTGGAGGAGCGTAGCATGGTTGACTTGGAGAAAATGAGACACTCGGCCGCGCACGTGCTGGCGCAGGCAGTCGTGCAATACCTGGGCAGCACCGTCAAACTGGGAATCGGGCCGGCGATAGAGGATGGCTTCTACTACGATTTCGAGCTGCCCCGATCCCTCGCGCCAGAAGACCTCCGCGAGATCGAGAAACTAATGTCCAGGATCGTCGAGGCGGATCTTCCCTTTGTGCGCGAGGAGTTGCCAAAGGCAGAAGCCAGAAAGCTCTTTGCGCAGCTTGCACAGACCTACAAGGTTGAGCTGATCGACGATATACCAGACGAGGTCGTGAGCGTCTATCGTCAGGGAGATTTCGTCGATCTCTGCCGAGGCCCGCACGTCGAGAGCACCGGCAAGATAGGCGCATTCAAGCTTTTGAGCGTGGCCGGCGCTTACTGGCGCGGCGATTCCGACCGTCCTATGCTTCAGCGCATCTATGGCACCACCTTCCCAACGGCTGAGGAGTTGCAGGGGCATCTCGAAAGACTCGAAGAGGCTGGCAGGCGCGACCATCGCCGCCTGGGCAGGGAGCTTGACCTATTTAGCGTGAGCGACGAGGTTGGCCCGGGCCTGATCCTGTGGCACCCGAAGGGGGCTATGGTGCGGAAGGTCATCGAGGATTTCTGGCGTGCCGAGCATATAAGGCGGGACTACGATCTCGTGAACACCCCGCACGTCGGCAGGCTCGATCTCTGGAAAACCAGCGGTCACTGGGACTGGTATCGCGAGAACATGTTCCCGCCGATGAACATCGATGATCAGGAGTATCTGCTCAAACCGATGAACTGTCCGTTCCATATTATGATCTACAAGTCCGATCTTCGCAGCTACCGCGATCTTCCGCTGCGTTGGGGAGAGCTTGGCACCGTCTACCGCTACGAGCGCTCAGGCGTGCTGCACGGCATGCTTCGCGTTCGCGGGTTTACCCAGGATGATGCTCACATCTTCTGCCAGCCAGATCAGTTGGAGGCCGAGATCGTCGGCGTCATCGATCTCGCGCAATACATGATGCAGACGTTTGGCTACGATCGCTACGACGTCGAGCTGAGCGTGCGTGATCCACTGCGCAAGGAAAAATATGTCGGCGGTGACGAGGTCTGGGAGATGGCCGAGGGCGCCCTCATCCGTGCGCTCGAGCAGAAGGGCGTGCCGTTCAAACGAATGGAAGGTGAAGCCAAGTTCTACGGGCCTGCCATCGACATCAAGGTGAAAGATGCCCTGGGAAGACCGTGGCAGGGCCCAACGATTCAGGTCGATTTCAATCTCCCCGAGCGATTCGACATGGAGTACGTCGGCGCCGACGGCCAGCGGCATCGCCCGGTGATGATCCATCGCGCGGTCCTTGGCGCGCTGGAGCGCTTCATCGGCGGGCTGATCGAGCACTATGCCGGCGCTTTCCCGGTCTGGCTGGCGCCCGTGCAAGCGGTAGTGATCCCGATCGCCGACCGCCACCTGCCATACGCCGAGACGGTGCTGGCGCGGTTGAGCGAGGCCGGGATCCGCGCCAATGTCGATGGTCGCCGCGAAAAAATCAATTACAAGATTCGTGAGGCCCAGTTGCAGAAGATTCCCTATATGCTCGTCGTCGGGGATCAGGAAGCCAGCGTACAGGCCGTGGCCGTTCGCCTGAGAAGTGGTGAGAACCTCGGCCCAATCGGCGTCGAGACCCTCATCGAAAAGGCTGTGTCACAGATGGAATCACGGTCGCTTAAGCTGTCTTGAGCCTGCCGAAGGCCGGGTCAAAAGGGGAATCATACTCTTTCCACACGGTCGCTTCGTGTTCAGCACGAGGGGGCGCAACCACGGAACACACGAAAAACGCAAAGCCAGGGAGTGTTGCGCCCTTTCCCGTCGATCTCTAAGCAAAGGATATGGTCAAGACCGACGCGTCCCTCAGCGGAAGGACGCGTCCGTCAAGAGAGATTCCATATGATCGAAATGCTCTAATGAGATTGAAACCGGTCTAGCTCAGGGCTCGGAAAACTAACCCTTCCCACAGTCGCATGTCGAGGATGCCGGTGAACAGCAGATACGTGACGACGGCGGTGCCAGCCCCAACTGCTACCGCTTGCCTCAGCTTCGTCTCGTGCTTCAACATATAGACTATACCGAACACGAGGATGGAAGGGAAAAAGCCGAAGAAATAGATGCCGAGGACGAACGCTATAACCCAGAGGGCTTCCCTGAAATACAAGCCGAGGGGAATGTCGTCTTCGATCTCTCCCTCCTCCGCCGTCGGGTCCGCTTTCTTCACTTTGCCGCCAACTTCCCGCACGATTTGAATCAACGCCAGCAAGAGCACGCCTCCCGCGGCGAAGAACACGGTGAGTTTTGACTGGAGATAGGGCCAGGTC
>JACPRP010000045.1 GCA_016189905.1 Chloroflexota bacterium
GGGTGGTTTAGCAACTCCAATTCTACCCGAAACTAGGTGGGGGTGAACTTTTTATCCCCACCGACAAAGTCCGCATCACAAAAGGCGTCGGACTTTATGAGAGAACTCTGATCTCACAAGGAGGTATTAGCAATGGCTCTATCATCAGCGTGCCAGGTAACGGACTTGAGGAGCGCTCTGGAAGTAGCCGAACGAAGGGGAGAGCTAGTCAGGATCTCCCGATCGGTCGATCCGGGTTTGGAGCTGCCCTCCGTCATGCGCGCGATGCGCGAGTTCCGGTCGAAACCGGCCGTTCTGTTCGAGCAGATCGCAGGCCATCCCGGGCTCAAGGGCTGCAGCGGCCTCTTTTCGGAACGGGCGCGGGTCGCCGATCTGTTGGGCATCTCTGCCGATAGCCTGAGCAGCAAGGCCACTTTCCTCGACGCGCTCGATCATCCGATACCGCCCACCATGGTCTCCACCGGGCCTTGCAAGGAAAACGTCGTCACGAAGGATATCGACGTAAACAAGCTTCTTTTTTCAACCCGAGGAGCTAACCACAGCAATCACGAGTACTATCAGCCGGTGGTCATCATCAAGAATCCGATCACCGGCCAGTACAACACCTCAATCTATCGTTCGTGCGTTCAGGGACCAGACACCGTGACGGTGAACATCCGCTGGAATCAGCACGGTGGCTATCTTTTGAGCATGGCTAAGGAAAGGGGCCTGACTTTCCCGGTGGCGCTGTGCATCGGCGTCGATCCGGCCATTTATGTCGCGGCTCTCACCAAGATGCCGCTGGGTTTCAACGAGCTGGGGTTTGCCGGCGCCATTCGCGGCAAGCCAATCGAGCTCGTGCCGTGTGAAACCATCGACCTTGCAGTTCCCGCCGGAGCGGAGTTCATCATCGAGGGTGAAATCAGGCCTCCCTATCGGCTTGGCGATGACGGCCCCTGGCCAGAATACTTCGGCTATCTGGGGATGAACATTCACCCACCGATTATGGATATCACGGCGGTGACGCACCGCGACAACCCGATCAACTATCTCTTTGTGCCGCATGCGGTAACGGACGTCATGAACATGGGCACCGATGCGCAGTTCTATCGCCATCTGAAGGCATTTGCCGGCGATTTCGTCGTCGATACGCGCCTGGATGTGGGCTATCATCGCGTGCTGGTGAAGCTGAAGAAGACCGAAAGCCACCACGAGGGATTGCAGATCAGCGTGGCCTACGCGGCCCTGGGGTTCGATTGCCCGGTGGATAACGTTATCCTGGTCGACGAGGACATCGATATCTACGACGAGGCCCGCGTCTGGTGGGCGATCAATACGCGGTGTAACCCGGCCAGGCAGGTCCACGTGCTGCCCGAGGCCAGGACGCATCAGAACTGTCCGATAGCCGGGGTCAGGGAGATGCTCGACGAGCCGATCAACAAGGGGAAGATGATCATCGACGCCACCGTCCCGTGGAACATGCGCCATATGGAGAAGGGCCCAGGCATAACCTACTTCACCCAGAGCAACTGGCCTGAGGTGGAGCTAGCGGATTTCCTGGAGGCTTCGGACCTGGAGAAATTGAGCCGGGCACATTAGCTGTTATGTGTTGTGATTATGAACACATTTCCGCCGAGATGCCGGTTTTCGACTTGCGTGGCGGTCAACTGACCGCACACGCGAGTCCACCCGATGACGGGCAGTTGAGTCAACGAAGCTGCCGGAGATGCCCGCAAATCATCCAGAGCCTTTTCTATTCTTGATTTCTTTCCGCATCTTCTTGTAAGCGCCAGTTGATCCCAACATCTGTATCATCTTCTGTCTTTCCATTTGTGCCGCGGTTAGCGTGTCTTTGCTTTCAGCAAATTCCATTTCCTGTTGAATCTTCTTGAAGTTCTCGAACCGTCTGACAGGCAGTATCCCCTTCTCAATGCCATCTCTTACTGCGCACTTCGGCTCAGATTCGTGCCGACAATCCCGGAAATGGCAATTCCTGGCCAACTCGTCAATATCGGCAAAGGATTTCGAGAGATCGGCGCTGGCGATCTGGAGCTCTCTCAGGCCGGGTGTGTCGAGGACAACTCCGCCACCAGGTAGGACCAGCAGTTGCCTATGGGTAGTGGCGTGCCTGCCTCTATCGTCGCCCACACGGGTCTCCTTTGTGGCAAGGACTTCCTCGCCCATCAGTCTGTTAATGAGAGTGGATTTGCCCACGCCTGACGAGCCAACAAGAGCTACGGTCCTTCCCCTTCCCAGATACTTGAGGATGCTGGCATATCCATCATCGCCCATACTCGAGGTCACCACATCCACGCCCAGAGCGATAGCCTCCACCTCCTTGAGCCTGGTGTCCATGTCATCGCACAAATCAGACTTGGTCAGGACGATAACCGGCGTCGCACCGCTATCCCAGGCGACGGATAGATACCGCTCGATGCGCCGCAGATTATAGTCATTGTTGAGCGACATACAGATGAACAGAGTGTCGATATTGGCGGCAATTATCTGACAATCTCGTGTCGTTCCCGCGGCCTTGCGTACGAAACAGCTCTTGCGGGTAAGGATGTGATGGATTATCGCGTTGCCGCTCCTATCATCCGTGCGGTCCACCAATACCCAATCCCCGACGGCGGTATAGCCTAACGAACCAGATGCCGGATGCTTCAGCTTTCCCGATACCTCAGCCGATATTTCTCCGGTTTCAACCATCACTCTGTACATATCCTTGTGCTGAGCCGAAACCCTTGCCAGATGAAGGTTCTCGGCGAGCTTAGCGGCTTCCAAGATATGAATGTCTGAGAGGCCGAGGTCACGTAAGCCCATCATTGGCATCTTGTTTATCCTCTACGTATGACTATTGTCGCAAACCTAGCCATTGCTTGCCCCTCCCAACATCGATGATCGATTGCACTTGGCGACAGGCAAGGTAGTAGGTCTCTGGATTGCACCATGAACAAGAATACCAATTGAGCAGTTGCGGGTCAAGCAGAGCCAGGGATACACGGAATCCCCCGATCACGGGAAAAGAACCACGGGTAACGATGACTATTTCTGGACAGCAGCTACCTGTACACGGATATCTTATTACTTCGACGAGGACTCGAGCAGCGTTTTCGAGCCCTTTTCGTGTTCTATGTAGTATAATCAACGCCAAACAACCTGGCTTGAGGCTTATGATCGACCTCACGACATTACTACAATCCGACGAGAGCGAGACCCTCGAATTTAAGGAGCAATGGGGCGACGCCGCATTAGAGGCGCTGGCAGCATTTGCCAATACCTCTGGCGGAACCCTGCTGATCGGCGTCACCGATAAAGGTCAAGTCGCGGGTTGGAAAGGCAACGATAAGCAGCTACAGACCATCGTCAACCAGGTGGAGGCTGTCTTGCGCATTCAACCCTCGCTTACTGTCCAGCCCCACGAGGGAACTAACGTGCTGGTTATCCGAACCACCAACTCGTCGATTCCTGTTGCTTGTCGTGGCCACTATTATCGCCACGTCGGCAATACAACCCGTCTAATCTCACCGCAAGAGTTGGGTCACTTCTTTGTCGTCAGGTCGGGAGTGAAATGGGATGGCATCGCCGGCGATTACTCTATCAACGAAATTGACGAAGACTCAGTTCGCCGGTTTGTTCGGATGGCAAGGGAGCGATTGCCTTTCGCTCAAGAGGATGGACCGGTTGAATCCATCTTGGAGAAGCTTCAACTTTTGCAGGATGGCAAGCTCACCCGAGGAGCAATTCTGCTCTTTGGGAAGAACCCACAGCATCATTTTCTGATGGCGCAGATCCACATGGGCAGATTGGCAGATTCAAAGACGCGATCACCATTATCGACGACAAACTCATAAGAGGGAATCTTTTCCAGCAAATCGACCAGACGATGCAGGTTTTCCAGCAATATCTTCAGGTCCACTTTGAGATGCCCTCCGAAATTCACGGACAGCCAGGACTACAATCTTTCCAACGTAAGGAGGTTTGGGAATATCCCCTCGATGCCCTACGCGAGGCAGTCGTCAACGCGCTTGTGCACCGCGATTACTTTGAAAGTTCGATGGACATTATGCTCCGTGTTTATGACGACCAGGTGGTGATCACAAATCCCGGCGGTTTGCCCCAGGGAATCACCATAGAGGAGATCAAACGCCGGAACCATCCTTCAGTTCCTCGTAACCCAATGCTCGCCCAGGTCTTTTATTACGCTCAGCTTGTCGAAAGGTGGGGTACAGGAACGTCCAAGATGATCGAGTTGTGTCAAAACCACGGGATCCCTGCGCCGGAGTTTGAGGACTCGCGCTCGTGGTTTCAAGTCACCTTCACGAAGGATACATACAACAAGGAACGTCTGCTCCAGATGGGTTTGACTGATCGCCAGATTCAAGCCATTCTTCTTGTCAAGCAGAAAGGCAGTATTACTAACAAGGAGTATCAAGAGCTCACGCGCGCCTCCCGACGTACAGCAACTAGGGATCTGTCAGAGTTGGTCGAGCGAGGCCTACTTGAGCAAGCTGGACGGACCAAAGGGGCAGACTACCGATTGAAAAGGCCATAATTGCGCCAATCGCGCCACGATTGTGCCATAATTGCGCCAATCGCGCCACGATGGAACCATATAGCCGCCAAAGACGCTATGATCGTGCCACTGAAAGATGCCCTACCAATCAGGATGAATCATTGGGGAGATGCTCATTATGCAGTAGAGTTCTCCCCAAAAACTAGCTTATGCGCTGGAGGTTTGCTATGTTTCAGGGAAAGTGGGTCGATGAGGTAGTGCAGGAGGTCACGGCTGCAGCAGTCAAAGCCAGACGAGCATCTGGACGGAGCAAGGCCCCTCCGGTAGGCGAAGTTCAGGGACGAGTATTAATAAGGCTTATGCTCTGTCCGCTGGAACTTGAGACCCACGCGCTGCTGGCAAGGACATTTCCATTCCGCGAAGACGATATCCCGCCTTACGTCCACCGTCTGCTTGTGGAGCACGGCATTGATGCTCTTCCCTTGATTAAAGATTTACTGCTGCGCGTCGAGGAGTTGGACTTTGGTCCCTACGAGGTCGCTAGAGTGATAGATCAGTTGGCCGGGCTCCCTACCAACACGTCAATCGATCTTCCCCGGCCGCGTGGCGCCGACTACGACTCTTCCCACGTATTACAGCTTGCCGCACCGCCGCCACTATAGCAGTTTGCATTTTGATATGGCTACCCGTAGCGCGGGGGCTCGTCCCCCGCCCCGCCCAGCGGGGGACGAGCCCCCGCGCTACATTGCATACGCTCGGTAAATCGGTGGCTGCTCCGCTAGCCAAAATGCTTTGCAAACTGCTAATGCTTTGCAAACTGCTATAGACGAAGTAAGAGTTGCGGAACTTGCACATGAGCTGCTGGACTATTTAGAGCGGGAGAGCGCCCAGGCGTCGCGTTTGTCCTCCCGTTCACGGATCGACGACGGTCCTTTAGGTACGAACGCGGCGGGACTGGTTGCCCTCGCCCATCGCGTGCCCCCGTTTGCCCCTGTACCACGCCGATATGGTAGGTGGCTCGCCTTGGGCCACTGGGCCGTGCCGGGGTCACGCATGGGCGTGCACTTATTCGAACAATTTCTTAAGCCGGCTCAAACCGAAGACGTGTATCAGGCGATTGAATGGGCGCCTCCCACACACGGGAACTTTTGGCAAAGGACCTTTTACGCGTATTGGGACGCCATTGCCGCCGGTTTGGACCATCACCAAGCAATGGAGCGTGCGCGCGATCACGAGCGGCAGCCACTGTTGTAGGGGGTTGCAGAAAATGGAAAAGCGGCCTCTTGTTAATACTCCATACGACGGCACCTTGGAGCCATTATGTGAGAACCAATCAATCCGTAACCCAGAGACCGACAGTCCAACCCCTGACTTCGACCATCGTTCCCCACCTCACGGCCGCGGAGTCGGGCTGCTCTGCCTGGCAAGCTAACTGTTTGCACATCTTCCCGTAGAGGTGCCTCGGTCTAGGAGATAGGGGCTACGCCTGCAGCCTGGCGGCGCGCATTTGCTTCCTCAAAAGCTCGGTTCCCTTAGCGTCCACAATGCCCGTGCGGGCGTCCATCACCACGCCGTAGACCCTTTCGGCGGCGGCTGGCGAGACCAGGCCGGCGGTCACGTCGTTGGCGACGCGGTCGGGGTCGCGCTCCAGCGGGTCGCCGTAGCCACCGCCACCGTCGCGGCGCGGCGAGATGATGTCGAACTCGCTCAGCGCCTCCGTCGGCCTGCAGGCGGGCGCCAACATGTGCTGCGCCTCCAGCGCGTCCATCTCCGCGAAGCTGGCAGTGGATTTGCCCAGCTTCCACAGCTCTTTGACGTTGCTGTTCCTGGCCATTCGGACCTCCCTGATCGCCGAAGGATAGCCACCGAAGATGCCGCGGTTGACGGGCGAGCGCCTGCCGCTGCCGAGGAGGCCGATCTCCAGCCTTTCGGTGCCGTAGATCACGTACACCATCTCGATCCCCACGCCACCCCGGAACCGGCCTGCCCCACCCGAGTCAGTCGCCTGACGCCGCGCCAGGTGCAGGAAGGGGAAGCTGCTCTCCAGCACCTCGACGTCCGCGATGTTCGAGGTCGGATTCATCATCGCCCCGCCCGTGTCGACACCGTCTCGGTAAGGCGTCGCCCCCGTGCCCGAGGCGAAGCCCTCCAACAGCAGGCCGGCGGTGCGTTCGCCGTGCTGGTTGATGCCGCCAAAGCTCACGGCGGTGCCCGAGCCGCCGCGCCAGACGGAGTTCACCTCCTCCGGCTGGCCGGCGGCCAGAGTCATTCTCCCGATGCAGGCGTGAGCGGTCGCCGTGACCATGTCTCCCGCGGATATGACGCCACAGGAGACGGCGGCCGGATAGCGGGCGTTCACGACGGTTCCATGAGGCGCGATGAGCGTCACCGGCCTGAGCATGCCACCATTCCAAGGGACATCCCAGAACAACTGGCTGGCCAGCACCACGAACAGGCTCCCCCAGGTCGCCGACAGCGTCGAGTTCAAGGAGCCGGCGTTTTGCGGACTCGACCCGGTGAAATCGAAGACTATCTCCGCGCCCTGCTTCGTCATCGTGCACACGACCCGATACGGTTTCTCGGCCAGCCCGTCGATATCTCCGTACATCCGTGCGCGCCACACCCCGTCGGGCAGCGAGGCCAGCTTCCCACGCACCATCTTTTCCGAGTCCTCGATGATTCGTTCGTTGGCGGCCTCCACAAACCCCAGCCCATACTTCTCGACCAGATTCATTAGCTGCTTCGCGCACACGTTGTTCGCGGCGATCTTCGCCTTGGTATCCAGGCCAACCAGGTGCGGATCGCGCGAGTGGCCGCAGACGGTGTTGAACACGTCGGGACGGAATTTGCCCCCTTCGACGATCTTCAGCCCCTTAAAGGCCACGCCCTCCTGCCAGATGTTCGTCGCGTGACCGGGCATTCCACCCGGAGATATCGCTCCGGTTTCGGGGGTGTGCATGAAGCTGCCGCACCAGGCGATGCGTCTGCCATTATGAAAGATAGGCTTGATGATAATGTGGTCGCACAGGTGCTGGCCGCCGATGTAAGGGTCGTTGAACAGCAACTGATCGCCGTCGGCGATGCCGGGATCATCCTCGTACCACTCGATGGCCTTGAGCACGAAGTCCCGCGCGCCGGTGCAATGCAGCAGAATGCCCGAGGCGGTCAGGACCGGGGTGCCATCTGACATATAGAAGGAGCAGAGGGTTTCACCACCCTCGGCGACCATCGCCGAGCCGGTGACGCGGCGGATGGTGATTCGGCCTTCCTCCAGGATGTTGTACAGGCGATGGCGGTAGATCTCGTATTTGATGGGGTCCAGACCAGCGGTGTCTTCATTCTCCATAGCTCTTATCCTTACCCTCCGAGCATCTTGCTGGGCTCATAACCGGGTCGGGGTCAGACCGACGCGTCCTTCGGCGGAAGGGCGCTTCGGTCTCAGCCTCACGGCTATCTCGCGATCTCTTCGAGGGTGCGACCCTTTGTCTCCTCCCCCAGCAAACCCACCCCAAGGGCGCCCGCGAAGAGCAAACCGGAGAACATCGCGAAAACCAGTCCGTAGCCCGTGCTCCACGAGTTGACCAGCAGGACGATCGCCCCTGGCACCACGATGGTGCCGAGTCTGCCGAATGCCGAGGCTGAGCCGATCCCAGTGCCGCGTACTCTCGTGGGAAACATCTCCGCCGTGTAGCCGATCGAGATCGCCCAGGCGGTAACGCTGGCGAACGATAGCACGCTGCCCCATAACAGGATGTCTGATGGGGAGCTCGCGTTGCCGAAAATATACGATGCCACGCCAAAGACGGAGAACGCGGCGACGAGGAGTCGCTTGCGGCCGATGACATCTACGAGGAAGGCGGCCATAAGGACCGCCGGTATCTGCACGCCCAGAAAAACGAGCATGTACTGGATCGTGCGCATCACCGTGACGCCACCGGCGGTCAAAAGCGTCGGCCACCAGATGAAGACGCCATAGTAGGTGTAGAGGAGAACGAACCAGATCAGCCAGGCGCAGGCGGTGCGCTTGATCAACGATCCCGACCAGAGCTCGCTCAGGCTTGCGAGCGCACCATTGTTAGCGTGAGACGCCTGGCTCAACAGATGATCGTAGCTCAGCCCGTAGGACTCCTTGACCTGCGCCACGAATCGTCTGGCCTGGTCATGCTTGCCCTGCACGACCAGGTAGCGTGGCGACTCGGGCATAAACCTGAATTGCAGGACAACCCAGATCGCGGGCACGGCTCCGAACAAGAAGACGAAGCGCCAGCCGAGCTGAGGCAGAATGAGGAGAGAGCCGAAGGCGGCGATCAAGGCTCCCGCAATCCAGAACAGCTCCAGCAGGGAGGTGAGGCGGCCGCGATGCTTCGCGGGCGCAAACTCGCCGACAAAGGCGCTAGAGATGGGAACTATGGCGCCGCTGCCCAGGCCGGCGATGAACTGAAATGCCGCCAGCGAGATGTAATCCCACGACACCACCCCCAGCGCGGTGCCCAGCGCCGTCACGAGCAGGCACAATTGCAGGGCGGAGCGACGGCCGATCCTATCGGCCGCGTTACCGGCGGTCCCACTGCCCAGGAGAGTGGCCACGCTTGTCGCGGTGATTATCACGGCGACGTGAATCGGACTCAGACCCCAGACCCCGACAACCTGTGGCAGCGCAAAGCTCAGAAGGCCGATATCCAGGGATACGAATAGCATCGAGAGGCCGCCGACCAGCTCCATCTTCCAATGAAATCGCGTGATCGTTTCTTCCGTCACGGTCGGTAACGCAGCCAATCTCTGTTCCTACTTCTTATACGGTCCCAGTTGTTGGAGCGCGTACTTGACGAAGGTATCGTCGATGATCTTGCTCGACGGGATAGGTTCCTGATAATCCAGCTTGCCGATGTCCCTGAAGAACTGCTGCTGGTCGTCGATCCAATCCGCGTGAATCGTTCCGTCCGGATCGAACACGGGCAGCGTTCCCGCCTGGACGGAATCGGGCTTCTGATTCGTCGCTTTCAGGATGATATCCAGAATTTCCGGCTTGAGCAGGTCCTGCCCTTGCACGTCGCGCGAGCCCTTCAGGTACGCGACCATGAACTTCCTCGCCACGTCCGGCCGCTCTTGAATGAACTTGGGCCCGTACTGAAGTGCCAGCGTCATCTTGCCGGGCAGGGTCTCGGGCACCAGAACCGCGCCGATGCCCGACGAGAGAATCTCGCCCGAGAACGGCATCGGCACCATCACGACGTCGATCGCCCCGTTGCGCATAGCGAGCACCGAATCGGGGAAGGGCATGGTAGTGATTTCGACGTCCTCCAGACGCAGACCTGCCTCCTTCAAGACGTTGTACAGGCGGTACTCGGTGAGCCCAAAGCGAACATTCAGCGCGACGTTCTTTCCTTTGAGATCCTTGGGCGATTTCACCGCGCCGCTGTCCAAAAGCGCTTTGCGCACGATCATCGGGGAAGTGCTACCTCCGCCAACCGGAGGCTCGAATGCCAATGGCCCGACGATGCGCACGATCACGCCGCGAGCGAGCGCGTTGAAAAAGCCAGCACTCAGGCCGCCACCTATGATATCGACCTCTCCCGTGGTCAGGAACGCCGTTTGCTCGGCCCCGCCTGTCGTGCGCTCGAAGCTAAGCGAGATGCCCTGCTCTTTGAAGTATCCTCGTGCGTCGGCGACGTAGATCGGCGAGTACTGGAGCGACTGGGTGTAGCCAAGCTTAACGTTGGCCAGTGGCTGAGCAGGCGCCACTGCCGCTGGCTTGGTTGGCTCAGCCGCCTTGGTAGCAGCGGGCTGCGCGGCCTTCGTGGCCGCCGGGGCGGGTGCTGCGGTAGCCACGGGAGCCGCCGCCTTCGTGGGCGCGGCGGGCGCCTTTGTCGGCGTAGGTGTTGGCGTCGACGTGCAAGCCGCCAGCATACCGAGCGCTAACATAGAAACGACAACACAAGGGATAACCAACGGACCACGTATGATCCTGGACATCATCGCTGTTCCTCCTCCAATTCAGCTTGGTCTCGTTAGTTTAACGAGGGGCCACGGATCGGATGGCTACGCGGTAACCATCAGCTATGCGTCCTTGAATCGGGGAGCCCCATTGCTCGGCAGTCTGACTACCTAAGCTTGTCGATTATGAAGAAAAGGCCGGCGATACGCCGGCCCTACAATCAATGGTCGCCGTAGACGCTGAACTCGTAGTAAACGTAAGGGAACACCCTTTTGGCGATGGCCTGGAAGAAATGTGACCGCAGCCCATAATGGATTCTCAGTTGGCGCGACACCACGTCTCCAGTATTGAAATGCTGATGCACGGAGTCAGGCCCAGGGACCTGTATCAGGCTCCCCTTCTTCCAATCAACCCTCTCGCCATCGACGATCGTATAGCCTTCTCCGTCCAGCACGTACAACACAGCTTCCATGTGGCCATGCCTGCCCGAGTTCTTATGGGGCTCGTCCATAAGAATGGCCGTGATATTGACCTCTCTAGCCTTGAAGCCGTTTTCTTGATCCATCAGGTGAACGATGCCGCTGCGATGGGCTGGCGTGCCAGCCATCTTCATCTCCTTGGCCATCGACTCGTGGAACTCGTTCTTGGCCTCCGCCAGGCGACGGTGATACCTCTCACCCGCGGATATCTCGGCATCCTTCGCCCGCAAGACTATCCTGCCGTATTCGGGGTGAACTTCCGATTCGGCGCGCTCGAACACTTCGAGCTTACCCAGCGGGGTCTCTCCGGCCTCCTCATACTGCACTATCCTGGCCAGCCCGGCGAACCTCTCCAGCGGCAGTGACATAGCCGAAAGGTAGCGAGCGGTCGTGCTGCCAGTATTATAGTGCTGGTGGACCGCGCCGAACGGAATGAAGAGGCAACTGCCGGCGTCCCAGTCGTACCGCTTATCGTCGATGACGCTGAACCCTTCCCCTTCGAGGATATACATCCCCTCTTCGCCGTGGGAATGTTTGCCAGTGTGGTAGTTCTTCGGGATGTCGGCCAGCATCACGTTACCCGCCGTCACAAAACCATTCTGTGGGGAACAGAGCAGAGCCGCTCGCCAGTCCTGCTGTGTCCTGACCCATTCGAGCTCTTCCTGTTGAATCGCCTTGCGCGCCCTGGCTCGCTCCTCTTTGGCATCATCCCAATAGCTGAGCCATTCGTCGTAGAAATTCGCCATACTGTCTTCCTCCTACCGCGTCGATATCGTGTTTATTTACAAATCCTCTCACGTCAACGAGAACAACCTGGCCTGAAGCGGTGAGAGCAGGATGCCGAGATGCCGATGAGCGTTTGTGCCTGTAGAGAGGGTGCGTGGGGCAAGAATGCTCTCGGACCAGGTACGTGCGCGAACGCGCTCGTCTTTCCTGGCTTGCCACTCGGCTCGCTTCGATCGAGGCAACCTGTTCGACTGCCCTTATGTGAAGCCCATTCTATCATCCCCCGGGGCTTTGTCAAGGACTTCTTGGAGCCCTGTGAATGGTCTCTTTGAGAGGATACAGCTTTCAGCGCAGCTAGCGGATGTGCGCGGATGCGCCGGCTTCGCTCCGATAGCAGCTATCCACTTTCTGACCCATAGTTGGCGTCGGCACTAATGCTACTTTATAGCTGTTGCACTCCGTGGGCTCTTTATCTTTTCTTGTCGGCTTGATGTCGCTACTGCACGCTGGTCGAGTAACTACGAATGTCAGTCCAGTATATTAAGCTCTTAACCGACTGGGTGCTAGATTATTTACATCTGGCCGCGACTGTGCTAGAGTCCGCCCCGTGGAGCCGGTCGGTGCTGATCGCTCCAAACGAACCCCACTCTTCACTGCCGAACGAGTCTTTTCGTTTTCGAACCCGCCACGTTGCGCGTATCTGCGATGAAGCATAGCCGAGAAGAAGATTGTTAGAAGGGCCTCGCTGACTTTAGCTCGGGTAGAGCGGAAGTGTAGAACGTACTTGCCGGAGCAACGAAAAATACCGGAAGTCGGTGCTCATTAGCTTCAAAGTGGAGAGAAGAGTGGAGTGGGCGAGAGATTCTAGAGAAGTTCAGGTGATTCCTCAGAGTGGAGCCGAACTTGCGCTTCACGAAGAAGCCGGCGTGGGCGGCAGCCTCGTGCCGGAACACATGGTCAAGAGGCTAGGTCAGGCTAAGTGGGTTGTGTTTGCTGCCACGTGGATAGCCCTCACCGTCACCGTCCTGTATGTATTCCGAACAAGCATTATCGTCGACAACATAATCGAAACAGCGTTTATGGCTTTTCTGCTTGGCATGTTCCTGCCGCTGGTCTTCCTCATGTTTCCGGTGTCTAACAAGAGACAGCAAAATCGGATTCCCTGGTATGATTGGGTGCTGGCAGGTCTCAGCCTGGTTGGGCCAGCGTTCATATTCGTTAATGCGGTACCTCTTGTCGTGTCTGTCTGGCAATTGAGACCACCGCCTTTTGCATTCGCAGTCGGCATTCTAACTCTTTGTCTCTTATTGGAAGCGAGTAGACGCGCTATTGGGCTATCGTATACCGTGATTGTCGGTGTGGTACTCGTCTATCCACTGTTCGCCTCCAATATGCCAGAAGTGCTGTTGGCGAAGAGCTATTCCATCGAAAGGATCGTTGGGTTTCAATTCCTGAGCACTGCGGGCATTTTCGGGATTCCGATGGGCATATTCGGAACCGCGCTCATGGGATTCATGGTTTTCGGCACGGTCATGGACGCTACTGGTGCGTCAAAGTTTCTTCTCGATGTGGCCCAGGGGCTGTTAGGGAAAGCAAGAGGCGGGCCTGCGTTGGTGTCCATTCTCGCCAGTAGCTTTATGGCTAGCTTATCCGGAAGCTCAATTGCGAACGTTGTTACGGTAGGAACCGTTACTATCCCCGCCATGAAGAAAGCGGGCTACAAGCCAACCATGGCCGCTGCCATTGAGGCATGCGCCTCTAACGGTGGACAGCTTATGCCTCCCGTGATGGGCGCAACGGCTTTCGTGATGGCTGGACTTCTGAGGATACCGTATGCATCGGTAGCGATTGCTGCGCTTCTTCCAATGATCGTGTACTATGCTGGTCTGTTCGCCAACGTTTACCTGTACGCGCAGAGACATGGCCTACCTGCCTTACAGGCTTCTGAGATTCCATCGCTGAAGACGACGCTTAAGAACGGCTGGTATTATCTTAGCGCCGTCGCGGTACTCGTTTATCTTATGTTTTGGATCAAGGTCGAAACGTGGGCACCTTATTATGCCATTCTATTCCTGGTCCTATGCTCGTTCATTCGTCGAGAAACAAGACCGAACATGCGGACGCTGCACGATTTCACGCTAGCCACCGGTCACGCAATGGCATTTCTGGCCCCTGTGATGGCGACGGCTGGAATCGTAATGGGCAGCCTGTCACTAACCGGCACCGCTCACTCGATAGCCGGTGAACTGGCAACGCTGGCCGGCGGCAATCTCTATCTACTGGCTGCGGTGGGAGCCATCGCTGCGTTGATCTTGGGCACGGGGATGCAGTCCACGCCGGTCTATATTTTTACGGCGTTGGTGTTCGCGCCAACTCTGGAGGGCCAGGGCATTTATCCCGTAGCGGCACATCTCTTCTTCCTGTACTGGGGAATGATTGGACTCGTCACACCTCCGGTATGCACCACCTCGTTCGTCGCTGCTGTAATCGCCGGCTCGCCGCCGATGCGAACTGGATTCAAGTCGTGCGCCATATCCGTCTTCATGTACGTTCTCCCGTTCGCTTTCTTGCTGAACCCGGCTCTGGTGGCCCACGGGACACTAACCGCGATAGTAGGGTCCGTGTTGGCAGCGACGGTTGGGGCGGTGCTCATCGCCGTCGCTATGGAAGGCTATATGTTGCGAATCGGCGTACTGGGGATAGTACCAAGGCTTGCCACCTTTGTTTTGGGTTTCTCCCTGGCATTTGTGGGAGTGCTGTTTTGATCATTTCCAGGTCAAAGATCTCTTAGAAGGTGGGCTTGATACGCGATGGTAAGGTCTGAGTTAACGAGCGAAGAAGAACCGATGAGCGCCCTGTGCAGGATGGTGGCAAACACAAGGTACGAAGATTTGCCGAGCACCACTGTAAACCTGGCTAAAAGGTCCATCATAGACACGCTAGCCGTTACCATTGGTGGATCAGCTATGGAAGGCATTCCCGCGATAGTCGATCTCGTTAAGACCAGAGGAGGAAAACCAGAGAGCGTCATACCGTTCTATGGCGGCAGGGTGCCAGCCTCGGAGGCGGGGCTCGCCATCGGCCCAATGTCACGGGCCATGGATTTGGGTGATGTTCACGAAGAGACTGGACATTGCAGCGAGTATACTGTCCCGGCGCTGCTGGCGGCGACGGGACTAAGAGAAAAAGTGAGCGGGAAAGAGTTCATAACCGCCTTTGTACTTGGTCAGGAGATACTCGTCCGCGTCGGCATCGCCATCAGATCGATCAGGGAGGGGCTAGGCCGAGGCAGGAGTGGCAGCCATCAAGTATTCGGCTGCGTCGCCGCCGTCGGCAAGCTGCTCGATCTGAACCTTGAAGAACTCGAAAACGCTGAAGGCATCGGTCGGGGAATGACACAGCCGCACGATCAAGCGATGTATACTCCCGCGACGCTTATGGTGCGGGTACACCATGGATTTGTGTGCCAGGACGCGATAAACGCGTGTCTGTTGGCGCAGAGGGGCATAACCGGACCGCGTCGAGAGGTTCTGACAGGCATGCGTGGGTATCTGGCCCTTGCCAGTTGGGAAACCGATCCGCTCGCGCTGACCCGGGATTTGGGTGAGAAATGGAACATGGAAGACGTGATGGTGAAGCCCTGGGCTTCCTGCAAGTTCACCCATACGGCAATCGAAGGGATCCTGAAGCAGATGAGCGACCACCAATTCAGTGCGGAAGAGATTGCCAGCATCAAGATAGACATTCCTCCACAAAGCTCGCTAGCTGTCGAACCCCGAGAAACCAAGTGGAATCCACAAACCGTGCCCGATTGTCAGTTCAGTGTTCCTTATTGTGTAGCTACCGCCGCATACTGTGGGGACGTCTTCCTGGACGCCTACACACCAGAGGCAATGGCGCGTCAGGATGTGCGCGATTTGATGAAAAGGATATCAGTGAATCTGGACTCGACCTTAGCACCGTTCGGAGCCAGAGTGAGCGCCACGCTGAAGGACGGGAAGCGGTTTTCTGGAGATTACCTCTATGCAAAAGGGCATCCCAAGAATCCGCTGACTGATCAAGAGCTCATCGACAAGTTTAAGAAGTGCGTGCCGTACTCCGCCTACACGTTAAGCGAGTCTACTGTCGATGCATTGATTGAGAATCTGTTCACGCTGGAGAAGGTGGACGATGTAGCGGCTTCGCTAATTCTTCCTTTGACGCCCGATGCATAGTCAGCACCATGCAGGCACCGCTCTGGGTCAACGAAAGCTGTGACCTGTAGACCATATTAGACACTACTAGCTCTTGGGAGGTAAAAGTGGGTAGATTCAAATGGCTGCTTGAGCCTATTCAGGTAGGCTCACTAACATTGCCGAATCGCATGGCCAGATCGCCGATGCACTCGAGCCTGTGTGGGGTCAATGGCGAAGTTTCGCAACAGCTATTAGACATGTACGAAACCTCGGCGAAGAACATGTTGGGACTGATGGTAATCGAGGCTACCTGTGTTGATGGTCGTCACACTTCGCACACCGAACTCCGCATCGACGATGACAGGTTTGAGCCCGGGCTACGCCGACTGGTCGAAGCCGTTCACGACAACGGCGTGCCAATCGTTGTTCAGCTACGTCATTATGGGATGTGGGGCAAGGATCCCGTCTCACCGTCGGGCGTGGCCTGCTACGGGTACGCTCGAAAAAAATGTGTGCAACCCAGGGAGATGAGTCTGGCGGAAGCCGAAGAGGCTCGTGACCTTTTCATTTCCGCCGCAGCAAGGGCGAAAAGGGTAGGATTTGATGGAGTAACCCTCCATGGCGCTACCTCTTACCTTTTGCAGCAATGGGTTTCCCCCCATACCAACAAGAGGGTGGACAGGTATGGAGGCAGTTTTGAAAACCGCATTGCCCTTCCACTGGAGATCGTGCGCGGAATTCGGGAGGAATGTGGCCCTTCCTTCGCCGTGGGCTATACACTGGTGGCAGATGAGCTTCTGCCAGACGGAATTACTCTGGAGGAATCATTAGCTTTTGCCCAGGCGCTGGAACGGGAGGGCGTCCACTGGCTTGATGCCAGGATCGGTAGCTACGAGACGATCTACTCGGACCCGAGGGGTGGGTCCTGCTATAGACAAGCGGCAGGTCTGTTTCACCTATCCAAGGCCTATAAGGAAGTGGTTTCGATACCCATCTTCGCCAATTGTCGAGGTGATCACAACGTGGAGAGGTGGGAAGAAGCGATCGCAGAGGGTCAATGCGATGCGATCCAGATCGGCAGGCCGCTAATTGCCGATCCTGAATTGCCAAAGAAACTGGCAACAGGGAGAGTTGATGACATTCGTAGCTGTATCAAGTGCGTTTACTGCAACGAGACTGGCACCGGCAGGGATTGGCAGGTGTCCTGCGCCATAAACGCGGAGTTTGGGCGGGAAAGAGACTTCGCCTTCAGGCGCGCAGAAACCCAAAAGCGGGTCCTTGTGGTGGGCGGAGGACCCGCTGGCATGGAGGCGGCTAGAATAGCGGCGCTCCGTGGCCACAAGGTGACTTTGATGGAGAAGCGGGCTCAGCTTGGAGGCAACGTGAGCATTGGCTCCAACGCTCCAGGAAAAGAGTTATTTCAAACCAATCTGATCGATTGGCTGGAACGCCAATGCAGGAAGGCCGGGGTGGAAATCGAACTCAATAGAGAAGTCACCACTGATGCCGTCGTCCAATTGGACCCCGACACAGTGATCGTTGCCGTGGGTGCGACACCACTGAAGCCTGTTATTCCCGGCGTGGATCAAGGGCACGTGGTTACCGCGGCCGATGTCCTGACCGGAAAAGCATCCGTGGGCAGAAAAGTCATCATTGCTGGCGGCGGGGAAGTTGGAGTTGAAACTGCAGATCTTATTACCGATAAGGGGTTGGCGGATAGCGTGACGATTGTTGAAATGCTATCTGAAATCGGTTCTGATATGTATGCTCCAAACAAAGCCTATCTGGTGAATGTGGTGTTACCGCAAGCCGGCGTGAAAGTGATTACCAATATGCGCATCGACGAGATCGCAGACAACGGTGTCGTGGCAAGCGATAGAAATTGGCGGAAGCACAGACTGGAAGCCGATACGGTAGTGCTGGCGATGGGCTACGAACCAGATAAACGCCTGTTCCAGGAGTTGAAACGCAAAGGCATCGAGGTTTACGCGATCGGTGACTGTGTGAGACCAAGGCAAATACCGGACGCGATTCGCGAGGCTGCATATGTTGCCCGCAAGATTTAGTGGCGATGCGCGTTCGTTAGAGAGAGAAAGGGGTGGGATCAAAATGGGAAAAACGTCGATAGGTTTGCTAACCATCTGCCTCGTCGTCCTGATTCTGATAAGTGCCTGTGCTCAGCCAGCGCCAACCTCGCCCTCGCCAACTTCACCCTCATCAACCTCGCCATCATCAACTTCGCCCAAACCAACTTCGGCCGCACCTCCTTCAGCGAAACTCCCAGCGATCGTAACGATGACTTCTCTCAGTGCCAATATCGGAATGGGAGCCAGAGGCGTCGCGCTTGCTGAAGCTGTAAGTAAGCTCAGCCCGATGAAAGTCAGAATAGAGCCTCGAGATATCGACACAGCGATAATCGCGCCTCTACAGTTAGGCGATGCCGAATTTGGCCACGTAACAGGCCCCACGATGTTTGGAGCCTTGAAGGGAAAATACAAGGATGTGAGTCCTTTCGAGATACGTCGTGTTTGGAAAGGTTCTCCGTTCGTGTTTGCCATGGCTACCCGAGGCGACTCGGGTATCAAGAACATAGGCGATCTGAAGGGCAAAAGAATACCTCAATCCGCAGCTTCTCCATCCTGGAGCATCAATCAAGAAGCCGCTCTGGCCTTCGGTGGACTTACATTGAAAGATGTGACGGTGGTAAATGCACCGTCGATAGCCGCTGGAGTGAATGGGCTGCTTGAAGGCACTATCGACGCGGTTGGCAGTGCCCCATTTGGCAGTGGGTTTGTCGAATTGGCAGCGAGCCGCTACGGCATTTACTGGTTTGATATGCCACAGAGCAATACCGAGGGCTGGAAACGGCTTCGTGAAATACAGGGTGCCGGGGGACCGGTGGCCCTGAAGGGAGCTCCCGGTATGAAGCAAGGCGAAAAAATAGATGTGTTCGGCTACGAGGAGAGCGTCTGGTCAACCCCGAAGGTTTCGGATGAGGCTGTTTACGCATTCGTCAAGGCGATGAAGGAAGGATACGGAACATATTCACCTATGGAACCGGGCCTCGTGGACTGGACGTGGGAACAGGCGATTTCCCTTGATGGTCTTCTCCAAATGGGGCCCTATCACTCCGGCACGATAAAGTTCTTCAAGGAGATGGGCGTTTGGACGCCGGAGCACGAGAAATTCCAGCAAGAGGCGCTGAAGCTGCAGAACGAGCTGTTGACTAAGAAATAGAGCGCTTGGCAGGGGTGGTAGAGCCGGTAAGATTGCCGCCGGCTCTACCACTTGAAGTCGATTTCATTGTGAGAGCCTGCGACTTGGCCCAAATAGGACAGGTTGCTTATGTTTATGAGAGAGATCCACGTTAACGAGATCACTCAAACCGTCGCCCGGCTTTGCATTGAGGCCAATTACAATCTCTCCGAGGACATTCTTGCAGCGCTGCGCGAGGCCTGGCAGACTGAGGAATCCGCTCTCGGAAGAGACGTGCTCGAGCAGATCCTCAAGAATGCCGTGATTGCACAAAGCGAAAGCATCCCCATATGCCAGGATTGCGGATTTCCCGTTGTATTCGTCGAGCTTGGTCAGGACGTGCACATAGGCGGCGGTGATCTGTACCAGGCTATCGACGACGGCGTACGACGGGGATATGCCGACGGCTATCTACGCAGGCTGGGAGATCATACTCCGCCAGTGATCCACACCAAGATTGTGCAAGGTGAGGCCGTTAAACTATCCGTGATGACCAAGGGCGCCGGGAGCGAAAACATGAGCGCGTTGGCAATGCTCACCCCAGCCGACGGCACCAAAGGAATAATCGACTTCGTCGTGCGTACGGTCGATCGGGCCGGAGCTAACGCGTGTCCTCCAATCATAGTGGGACTTGGGATTGGCGGTACTGCTGAGAAGACAATGTTACTGGCAAAGAAGGCGCTGCTGCGGAAGGTGGGAGAGAAGAACGTCGACCCACGCCTAGCGGAAATAGAGGACGAAATATTGTGGCGAGTCAACGCGCTGGGGATCGGCCCGCAGGGCTTTGGCGGCCGCACCACAGCATTGGCTGTCCATCTCGAAGCGTTCGCTACTCGCATTAGCAGCCTGCCAGTAGCCGTGAACATCCAATGTCACGCGTCGAGGCACAAGGAAGCTACCTTGTAGTTAGCGTCGGCTATTCCTCCGCTCATGCCCTCTCTTCCACAGCCATCGCCCTCGATGGCTCGGTCACAAACAAAACGAACACGGCCGATAGCGCAGCGAGGGCCGCGACGAAGACAAAAACGTACCTTATGCCAAAGGCGTCCGAGATGTGGCCGGAAGCGATCGTGCTCAGGCTTCCACCCAGCATGGTTACGGCGTTAACCGTGCCGAGGGCAAAGCTGCGGCTGGAAACGGGAATCACGTCCACCGTGTAGGAAATGACCACCGCCAGCGATGTGCCTACCGAGACACCCAGCAACAGAATGCCGAAGGGGGCCAATCCCACGTCGGCGAGAAGGGGAAATGCTGAGAGGGTGAAAGCGCTGATGATGCTTACGGTCGCGATCACGACCTTGCGGCCGAATCTATCGGACAGCAGGCCGGCGATAGGGACGACCGGTATGCTGGCGCCATTCATCAAGGCGATGGCCAGGCCGCCGTATGATAGCTCGGCACCCAACTCCTTGACGATATAAAGAGGTAAGAAAGAGTACATAGACAGGTTCCCTGCGATTATCAGCGCCCCGCAAAGCCCCAACAACATCGCTGATCGGTTCAAGAAAACCTGCCGCATCGTGGCGGAAACCGGCCGAGAGATAGTTTGCGCTCCAGGCGGCTCTCTCACAACACGCCAGAAGACGAAGGCGATCACAAGCACCGGGATCCCGACGACGAAGAAGAGTGGCCGCCAGCCCAGCGATGGCAGGATCAGCGCCGCTAGGAGCGGCGCGATCAGCTTGCCCGAGGCGGCGCCGCCCATATGTATCCCGATGGCCTTTCCTCTCTCATTTTCAGGAAAGTACGCGCTAAGCAGCGAGACGCCGGCGGCAAAGTAGGCGCTGAAAGCGATGCCGGTTAGAATGCGAATAGCGGCGATCACTTCAAAGCTGCCACCGAGCGTCGTCAGCAACAACGAGAGCGATAGAAGCACGAGGCCAGCCGCGATCAGCGGCACCTTCCTAACCCTGTCAGCCAGGTAACCGCCGATGATCACGGTCGCCCCAAACCCGAGGTCATAAGCCGACGCGAGGAAGCCCGCCTGGGCATAGTTCAGCCCAAGCTGATCCTTCAGCAGGGGCATAGCCGGTGGCAGCACCTGCCGCGCCGTGTGATAGAAGCCGTAGACTAAGCAGCACGCGGCCAAAACGCTGTGCTGGTATCTCCATCTCACGCAGAACAAATCCCTCCATCCAGGCAATTGCGACTCGCATCATAGCAGAGCGCTGGCTAACAATCAACCGCAATGCCAGTCGAACCTACGATCGGTAGTTGATTTATAGGTGCATCTCAGCTATTATGCACAGGACATTTCCATCGACGCCGAAGGATGTTTGCCTGTGAAGTGGAGATACGAGTACAGGGTGCTGGCCGTCTGCTGTGCGGCGTTTGGCCTGTATCATGCAACGCGACAGATAGTGCCCCCGGCGGTCCCGCTCCTGAAAGATCAGTTCGACCTGACGTATACCCAGGCGAGCATTCTCTCCTCGGCCTTCGACATCGGATATGGAATGACGCTGATCGTCGGCGGCTTCATCGGCGATCGGGTCAAGAAAGTACCCCTCGTGGTAGCCGGCCTCATCGGCTTATCTATCATGCTCATCCTGACGCCGCTGGCCAATAGCTTTTGGTCCTTTGCCGCCATCCGCATGCTCACCGGCGTGGCGTTCAGCACCTATTTCACTTCCGGCCTCTCGACCTTGAGCTCGTACTTCCCTGTGAGCGAGCGGGGGAAGGCGCTTGGCATACACATGGGCCTGGGCGCGGGCTCAGGGAAGCTGTTCGCGCCGTTGATCGCGGGCCTCATTCTACCGGTGCTGGGCTGGCATCCCCTTTTCTACCTGCTGGGAATCCCAGCGATCCTGACCGCTTTCGTCTTCTGGCGGGTGGTCAAGGAGCCTAAGGTAGATATGGCGACGATTTCTCGGCCCTCGACCACGGCCATCTTCAGTAACGTCTTCGGCAACAGGTCGCTGTTCGTGCTGGGATTGTGCGGCGCGCTGGTCATTTCAGGCAACCTGTCGCTCTATCCGTTCTTGCCCATCTACCTCGTTCAGGAAATGGGCGCGGATCTTGCCTACGGCGGCTTTGCCATCGCCTTTCTGAATGGGGTTAGCATTCCTTTCGTGCCGATCGCCGGCACCCTATCCGACCGGTTCGGGCGCAGGGCCGTCATCTTCACCCTGAGTGTTTGCAGCGCGCTCGTCCTATATATCTTCCCGATGCTGTCAGGTGGAATACAGGTTCTGCTGGGCATCGCCGTGATGGGGGCGGTCGTCGGCACAGCGTTCTCGGTCATTCTATCGTACGTTGTCGATACGACCCCGAGCACATATCGCGGCCTGGCCCTGGGCTACTCCAACACGATCACCGTGCTGGGCGGGGCGATCGGCTCGACCGCATCTGGCTATATCTCGGACCTGTTCGGTGTGAGGGCCATTTTTGTTTTTGTGGCGTCGCTGGCCCTGCTGGCTGCGCTGGTCGTGCTGCTGGTTGCCGCGCCGAAGCCTGCTATTGCAGCGCAAAGCGAACTTTCCCGCAGTTAATCAGCCTCTCTCTATCGAGATAGATACAAGGAGGCTTTCCGACGATTGACTCTCTTCATGTAATATGATAAGTTACCACTCGGTTACTAGGACTCAACTCATTTGCCTTGCGTGGATAACCAAGAACACTCGTTCGCAGGATTGCATCATCGCCTGCGTGCTGGCCGCACTGACTCTTATTATAGTGCTGACGCGATACGCCACCTCACCGGGCTTGGTCACTCTGGGCAAGACGTCAACTGCCGCTTCAACGCAGGGGAGCCAGGCACAAGGAGGTTGTTATGAGCGTCGATTTGGGCTTCCTCGTTTTGTCTTTGATCGCGATTATCGGCCTCTACTTCCTCTTCAAGAATTCGTTTCGCAAGCGCCAGGCGTACGAGCAGTCCTGGCGCGAGCTGGCCGACCGCAACGGTCTGCATTTCGAGCTGCAGGAGACGATGGCGTCGCTTGCCGACGGCACTTACTCAAAGCGACCCGCCTTCAAGATCAAGGTCAAGAAGGGTTTGGCGCCGGCCGCATCGCCAGAAGCGATCAAAGAGATGTTCCAGAAGACGACGGAACAGATAACCGGTGACTACCGCGGCCATCCAATCAAGGTGGGCCTGCGCAGCACCAGCGCGGACGACACTCACGTGCACACCTATCACGAAGATCTGCGGCTGCCATACACGTGGATCGTCACTGCCTTCTCGAGAACCGGCGACGATACCTTTGCGCTGCGGGAGCGCAATCGATGCAGTGTGCTCGATCGACCCCACTACCGCTGGCGCTTTGATGTTCCCGGCAAGGCGCTAGACAAGACCGCCGCGACGGACTCGAAGCTCATCGAGACACAAACAGGCGATCCTGATTTCGACCGGCGCTTCCATCTTGAAAGCTATCCGCAAGAGTTCGCTACGCGCGTACTCGGCTCGTTTGAACGTGAGAAACTCCTGCGCGCTGACCAGCCGATCGAGCTCAAGCTCGAGGGCAACGAGCTCATGTTCCTGCAAAAAGACATTCTTACCGATGTCAGTTACCTGCAGTCCCTCTTGGATATGACCGCCGATCTCGCAGAGGCGATCGAGCAGGTCTGGCAGGAAGCGAACCAGCTTTGACGACACTCCGGTGGCCCAAGGGCCCTTCACCAGGTCACTGACGAAGTCGTCCTAGCTTGCGCAGATTGTGAGGTTTGACGTGAATACCTGGCTGCGACCGCTCGGATTATTCCTGACGCCCATCCTGATTGCCCTAGTGGTTTTGCTCTCGGGATATGCGATCGGCTTGTCGGCGCCTGAGGAGCCTCTGGTGGGCAGCAGAGCTATCGGCCGCACCGGTCAGACCGAAGACGGCGGGCAACCGTTCTCGACGTCGACCGCCAGCGTTATGCTGAGCAGTGGGACCGTTCTGACCGCCACAAAGGCCGTCAACGCGGCCATAGCGGCGCCTGGTGATATTCTAACCTATACCATCACTCTAACCAACTCCGGCGACACGGCTACGACCGGCGTGCGGTTGGTAGATATCGTGCCGGCCAATGTCACCTACATCACCAACTCGGTATCTGCCTCCACGGGTACTGCGACCTACCAGGATGGAGACGTCTATGTGACCGACCGCGACCTCAACCGCGTCCAGAGGTTCAACTCGACCGGCGGCTTTATCGCAAAATGGGGTAGCTTAGGCGGCGACAATGGCCAATTCGGCGACAGTAGTCCGATCGGGGTGGCTGTGGATGGCAATGGTGACGTCTATGTAGCGGACTATGGCAACAGCCGCATTCAGAAGTTCAGCTCGACCGGGAGCTTCATTACAAGCTGGGGGACTTACGGCAGCGGTGACGGCCAATTCAATAATCCGATGGGCATAGCTGCGGACAGCAATGGCAACGTCTATGTCACGGATTTCACGCTCCACCGCGTTCAGAAGTTCGATTCGAGTGGCAATTTCGTCGCTAAGTGGGGCACCCGAGGCGCCGGCAACGGCCAGCTCAATTTCCCGTATGGGATAACACTGGACAGCAGTGGCAACGTCTATGTGGCGGACTATGGTAACCACCGCATTCAGAAGTTCGGCCCCGCTGGCAGCTTCATAATGAAGTGGGGCAGCTACGGCACCGGGGACGGACAGTTCACCGGCGCGTTTGGCGTAGCCGTGGATGGCAGCCACAACGTTTATGTGGTGGACGCCAACAATGACCGCATTCAGAAGTTCGACGCGGCCGGCAACTTCATCACCAAGTGGGGCAGCACCGGCTACGGTGACGGCCAGCTAAGCTGGCCGAACGGTATCGCCGTGGACAGCGTTGGCGACGTGTATGTGACAGACGGCGGCAATAATCGCGTTCAAAAGTTCGATTCGGCTGGCAACTTCATCACTAAGTGGGCTAGCTACGGCACCGGCGATGGCCTGTTCTCCTGGCCGGCCCTAGTCGCGGTTGGTGGTCGCGCCATCGTCTGGAACGGCGATGTCGGCGTTGGCTCGCCCGTGACAATCACGTTCCAGGCGCGAGTTAATTCTGAGGCGGCCGAAGGCACCGTGATCAGCAACACGGCTCAGATCGACGATGGCCGCAATCCGCCGTTTTCGACGACGGTCGCCAGAACGACGGTGAACGACAGGGCTTCTCTCACCGCTACCAAGTCCGTTAACGCCGCGACGGCGATGCCAGGCGACGTCTTAACCTATACCATCATCATCGCCAACTCTGGTAACGCGAACGCGACCGGCGTACGCCTGACCGATACTTTGCCGCCGTATGTTTCCTACGTGGATAACTCGGCATCCGTCTCGGCGGGCAACATGAGCTTTGACGGCGACGTCTACGTCGCCGACTATTCGAACAGCCGGATTCAGAAGTTCGACACGGATGGCACCTTCATCACGAAGTGGGGCAGTTACGGCAGCGGCAACGGCCAGTTCAGTTGGCCATTTCGTGTGGCCGTGGACGACAACCACAACGTTTATGTTGTGGACGACGGCAACAACCGCCTTCAGAAGTTCGACGCGACCGGCAGCTTCATCACCAAATGGGGTAGCCAGGGCAGCAGCGATGGGCAGTTCAACTGGCCACTCGGCGCGGCCGTGGATGGGGACGGCAATGTCTACGTCGTGGACGCCGGCAACAACCGCGTTCAGAAGTTCGGTCCGACCGGCAGCTTCATCACCAAATGGGGCAGTCAGGGCAATGGCGACGGGCAGTTCAACTGGCCACACGGCGCGGCCTTGGACGGGGACGGCAACGTTTACATTGCGGATTTTGGCAACCATCGCGTTCAGAAGTTCAGCTCCACGGGCACTTTCCTCGGCAAGTGGGGCAGCTACGGCAGCGCAGACGGCCAGTTCTCCGGGCCGTACGGGGTCGGGGCAGACGGCACGGGCAGCATCTATGTGGCGGACTATTACAACAACCGCGTTCAAAAGTTCGACTCAAGCGGTAGCTTCCTCGCGAAGTGGGGCGGCTACGGCAGCGCAGACGGCCAGTTCCGCTGGCCGAGTGACGTGGCGGTGGACGCCAACGGCAACGTCTACGTGGCGGACGAGGACAACAACCGCGTACAGAAGTTTAGTTCGGCCGGCAGCTTCATTGCTAGGTGGAGTAACCAAGGCAGCGGCGATGGCCAACTCGATGGCCCAACCGGGATTGCCCTTGGTAGCCCGCACAACCTCATCTGGAGTGGCGCGGTCAGTGTCGGGATGCCAATCACGATCACCTTCCGGGCACGGGTCAACGCGCTGCTGGATCCCGGTACGATCATTGGCAACGTGGCTACGCTTGCTGATGGCACCGGCATTACCTTCGCCACCAACGCGGTAAGCACCACTGTAACCGGCGCACCTGACCTGTCATCTGCGACCAAGACGGCCAGCACTGCCACCACCCGTCCGGGCGACATAATAACGTACACTATCGTACTGACTAATACCGGCACCGAGAACGCCACATCGGCCCGTATCACCGATGCCCTGCCGTCCGAGGTGACCTACGCCGGCTCCTCCGCCACATCGGGTAGTGTAACCTATACCGACGGCGCCGTCAGGTGGAACGGGCCGGTGACAGTGGGCACCAACGTGGCGATCGTCGTCACCGCAACCGTAGGCTCACCGCTGACCAATGGCACGGTGATCAGCAACGCCGCTCAAATCGATGACGGCCGCGACCCGCCCTTCTGGACGCCGCCGGCAAGCACCACCGTGACCAGCGCACCCGACCTGTCGACTTCGACCAAGACAGCCAGAACATTCGTGGGCCCGGGGGGCATGCTGACGTACACCATCGTGCTGACCAATACCGGCACCGAGAACGCCATGTCGGCACGGGTTACTGATACGCTGCCGTCCGCACTGACCTACGTCGGCTCTTCCGTCTCCTCCGGCAGTATCGCGTACACCGCCGGCGCCATCAGGTGGAACGGGCCAGTCACGGTAGCTACCCCCGTCAGGATTGTCATCACCGCCACTGTGAGCGCACAACTGGCTAACGGCACGGTCATTAGCAACACCGCTCAAATCGACGACGGTCACAATCCGCCCTTCTCGACAACGCCGGCCGCAACCACGTTCGGCCTCTCTATTTTGAACGGCACAATGTCCGCCAGCGCGGGTTCCGCGACTCCGGGCAACCTCTTGACCTACACCATCGTGATCACTAACCTGGGCAACGTGGACGCGATTGGCGCTAAGCTCACCAGCACGATTCCGGCGCAGAGCGCCTACATTCCTGGCTCGGCGTCGGCCTCGACCGGTAGCCCTAACTTCCAGGGGAACATCTATGTGCTGGACCAAACTAACCGCATTCAGAAGTTTGACCCGAATATCAGTTTCCTCGGCACTTGGGGCAGCGGCGGCGCTGGCGATGGACGGTTCAACAGTCCCTATGGCGTGGCCGTGGATAGCAGTGGCAACGTCTACGTCGCTGACTCAGGCTTTGACCGCATTCAGAAATTCGACGCGAATGGCAGCTTCGTCTCCAGATGGAACACCTCGAGCAGCGGCAGCGACCAGAGCAGCTTCCCAGAAGGCGTGGCGGTGGACGCCAGCGGCAATGTCTTCGTCGCGGACTATGGCAACAACCGTATTCAGAAGTTCGACCTTAATGGCAATTTCGTCGCCAAGTGGGGCGGCTACGGCAGCGGCGACGGCCAGTTTAACTGGCCGAACGGCATAGCCGTGGACAGCAGCGGCAATGTCTACGTGGCAGACACGTTCAACAACCGCATTCAGAAGTTCGACCCGAATGGCACCTTCATCGCTAAGTGGGGCAGCTACGGCACCGCCGACGGACGGTTCAACCAGCCGTACGATGTGGCAGTAGACGGCAACGGCAACGTCTACGTCGCGGACACCATCAACCAGCGCATTCAGAAGCTCGACGCAAATGGTGTCTTCATCGCCCAATGGGGCAGCCCCGGGTTCGGCGACGGCCAGTTCCGCGGGCCAGAGGGCGTGGCGGTGGACGCCAGCGGCAATGTCTTCGTCGCGGACTATGGCAACAACCGTATTCAGAAGTTTGACCCGAATGGCACCTTTCTCGCCAAGTGGGGCAGCTCCGGCAGCGGTGACGGCCAGTTCACCGGCGCACAAGGCGTGGCAGTGGATGCCAGCGGGAACGTCTACGTGGTGGACTACGGGAACGACCGCATTCAGAAGTTCGATACGAATGGTGCCTTCCTCACCAAGTGGGGCCGCGACGGCTACGGCAAGGGGGAGTTCGACCGTCCTAGTGGCGTGGCGGTAGACGGCAACGGCAACGTCTACGTGGCGGACCCCTACAACGAGCGCATTCAGAAGTTCGATACGAATGGCAACTTCATCGCCAAGTGGGGCAGCTCCGACTACACCAGCGGCGAATTCGACGGGCCCAGCGGCGTGGCGGTAGATGGCAGTGGCAACGTCTACGTGGCGGACACAGGCAACGACCGCATTCAGAAATTGGACCCCAATGGCATCTTCCTTGCCAAGTGGGGCAGCTACGGCAGCGGCGACGGCCAGTTCGTCGACGCGCGAGGCGTGGCGGTTGATGGCAGCGGCAACGTCTACATAGCGGACCCATTGAACAACCGCATTCAGAAGTTCGACCCGAGTGGCGCCTTCCTCGCCAAGTGGGACAGTTACGGCACCGGCAACGGCCAGTTCCGCGGGCCAGAAGGCGTGGCGGTAGACGGCATCGGCAACGTATACGTAGCGGACACGCTCAACAACCGCATTCAGAAGCTAGATCCGAGTGGCGCCTTCCTCGCCAAGTGGGGCGGCTACGGCACCGACAACGGCCAGTTCCGGTTACCAAAAGGCGTGGCAGTGGACGGCGGCGGCAACGTTTACGTGGCGGACAACAACAACAACCGCGTCCAGAAGTTCGACCCGGATGGCAACTTCATCACCAAGCGGGCCAGCCAGGGCACTGGCGACGGCCAGTTCAACAGACCTCATAGCGTAGCGGTGGACCATGTTAGTGGCGTCGTCACCTGGAACGGGAGAGTTGATGCTGGGGGAACAGTCACGATCACCTTCAGGGCACGCGTCAGATCACCGCTGGATCACGGCACGCCGATTACTAACGTCGCTACGATCGACGACGGCGCTGGCGTCACCTTACCCACTAACACGGTCAGCACTACCGTGACCAGCGCGCCTGATCTCTCCTCTTCGACCATGGCGGGCACCACTGGCACCGTCGGCCCGGGTGGCACGGTCACGTACACCATCGTGCTGACCAACTCGGGTTCCGAGAACGCCGTCTCGGCTCGCGTTACCGATTCCCTTCCATCGCAGGTGTCCTACGTCAGCTCTTCAGCCTCGTCCGGCACCCCGGCTCATAGTGGCGGTGTGCTCACGTGGAACGGGCCGGTCACGGTAGGCACCCCCGTCAGGATTATCATCACCGCCACTGTGAGCACGCAACTGGCTAACGGCACCGTGTTCAGCAACACCGCTCAAATCGACGACGGCCAGCAGCCACCCTTCCAGACCTCGCCGGTCGGAACCAGATTTGGCTTCCCTGCTCTAACCGCCACCGAGGCCGCCAATGCGGCTTCGGCGATGCCAGGTGACATTCTAACCTACACCATCATCATCACTAACGCAGGCTACATGGACGCGACCGGCGCGCGTCTGACGACCACCATTCCCGTCCACGCCGCCTACGTTCCTGGCTCAGCATCGGCCTCCACTGGCAGCGCTGGTTTCCATGGCAACATTTACGTGGCGGACACATTCAACGACCGCATTCAGAAGTTCGACGCGAATGGCAACTTCATCACGGCTTGGGGCGTCTCCGGCCGCGGCGACGCCGAGTTCAGCTACCCTGAGGGAGTGGCAGTTGACGGCAACGGCAACGTCTATGTGTTGGACGGGGCAAACGGGCGCATTCAGAAGTTCGACGCGGACGGCAGCTTCATCGCCAAGTGGAACAGCAGTGGCAGTGATGATGGCCAGTTCTCCTCACCCAGTGGCGTGGCGGTCGACGGCAGCCGCAACGTTTACGTCGTGGACACAGGCAACGACCGCATTCAGAAGTTCGATCCCAATGGTGGCTTCCTCGCCAAGTGGGGCAGCTTCGGCAGCGGCGAGGGCGAGTTCAACGGCGCACAAGGCGTGGCGGTAGACGGCAACGGTAACGTTTACGTCGCGGACACAGGGAACAACCGCATTCAGAAGTTCGACCCGAATGGCGCCTTCCTGGCCAAGTGGGGCAGCTACGGCAGCGGCGACGGCCAGTTCGACCGCGCACAAGGCGTGGCGGTCGGCGGCGATGGCAACGTCTACGTGGCGGACAAATACAACAACCGCATTCAGAAGTTCGATGCGAATGGCAGCTTCATCACCAAGTGGGGCATCCCCGATACTTTCTACCGCACCTTCAACTGGCCGCACGGCGTCGCCCTGGATGGCGATGGCAGCGTCTACGTCGCGGACACATACAACAACCGCATTCAGAAGTTCGACCCGAATGGCAACTTCCTCGCCAGGTGGGGCAGCTTCGGCACCGGCAACGGTCAGTTCGACACCCCGAATGGCGTTGCGGTGGACAATCTGAGAGGCATCGTCACCTGGAACGGGAGTATTGGTGCTGGAGGAACAGTCACGATCACCTTCAGGGCGCGCGTGATCTCGCCGCTGGACCACGGCACGGTGGTCACCAACGCCGCTACAATCGACGACGGGGCGGGCGTGACCTTAGCTACAAATACGGTCAGCACCACCGTGACCAGCGCGCCTGACCTCTCGTCCTCGACCAAAACCGCCAGTGCGTTCGTCACTCCGGGTGGCACGCTCACGTACACCATCGCGCTGATCAACTCGGGTACCGAGAACGCCGCCTCGGCTCGCGTTACCGATTCCCTTCCTTCGCAGGTGACCTACGTCAGCTCTTCAGCCTCGTCCGGTACCCCGGCTTATAGTGGCGGTGTGCTCACGTGGAATGGGCTGGTCGCGGTAGGTGCTCCCGTCAGGATTATCATCACCACCACTGTGAGTACGCAACTGGCCGTTGGCACGGTGTTCAGCAACACCGCTCGAATCGACGACGGCCAGCACCCGCCCTTCCAGACCTCGCCTGTCGGAACCAGATTTGGCTTCCCCGCTCTAAGCGCCACCGAGGCCGTCAACGCGGCTTCGGCGATGCCAGGTGACATTCTAACCTACACCATCACCATCAATAACTCCGGCAGCCTGGACGCGACCGGTGCACGCCTGACGACCACCATTCCCGCCCACGCCGCCTACGTTCCTGGCTCAGCACAGGTCACGGCTGGCAGCGCTCGCTTCCAGGGCAACGTCTACGTGGCGGATACATACAACAACCGCGTTCAGGAGTTCGACGCGAACGGTAGCTTCATCCCCAGTTGGAGCGGCCTCGCCATCGGCGTCGGCGAGGTGCTCGCACCACAGAGCGTGGCGGTGGCCGCCGATGGCAACGTCTACGTGGCAGACACAGCGAACAAGCGCATTAAGAAGTTCGATTCGAATGGCATCTCCATCGCCCAGTGGGGAAGTTCAGGAGCTGGCGATGGCCAGTTCGCCTTCCCTGGTGGCGTGGCGGTGGACAGCAGTGGCAATGTCTATGTGGCGGACGCTGGCAACAACCGCATTCAGAAGTTCGATGCAAATGGCAACTTCATCACCAAGTGGGGCAGCACCGGCGGCGGCGACGGCAGGTTCAACTGGCCTAATGACGTAGTGATCGACGGCAACGGTAACATCTACGTGGCGGACGCTGGCAACAACCGCATTCAAAAGTTCGATGCAAATGGCAACTTCATCACGAAGTGGGGCAGCCCCGGCACCTTCGACGGTCAGTTCGACGCCCCATCGGACGTGGCGGTGGATGGCGATGGCAACATCTACGTGGCAGATACAGGCAACAACCGCATTCAGAAGTTCGATGCAAATGGCAGCTTCATCACCAAGTGGGGCAGGCGCGGCAGTCAAAACGGCCAGTTCTCCTTCCTCAACGGTATCGCGGCGGACGTCAGCGGCAACGTCTACGTGGCCGACAGAGACAGCGACCGCATTCAGAAGTTCGACCGTAATGGCAACTTCGTCGCTAAGTGGGGCAGCACCGGATACGGCAATGGCCAATTCGACCAACCAGCGGGCATGGCGGTGGATAATCTGAGAGGCATCATCACCTGGAACGGGACAGTTAGCGTTGGAGTGCCGGTCACTATCACTTTCCGCGCACGCGTCAGCTCGCCGCTAGACCACGGCACGGTGGTCACCAACGCCGCCACGGTTAACGATGGAGCGGGTGTGACCTTATCCACTAACACGGTTAGCGCCACCGTGACCAGCGCGCCTGACCTCTCGTCTTCGACGATGACGGTCAGCAGCAGCATCGTCAGTCCAGGCGGCACGCTCACGTACACAATCGTCCTGACCAACACCGGCACCGAGAACGCCGCTTCAGCTCGCATTACCGATTCCCTTCCCTCGCAAGTGACCTACATCAGCAGCTCGGCCTCACGGGGCACAACGAGCTATAGCGGTGGCGTGCTGCGCTGGAATGGCCCGGTGACCGTGGGAACGCCGACGCTGATCACAATGACCGTGACCGCAAATTTATCGGCCGCCGGGGGCAGCGTCATCGCCAACTCCGTTAGCATCGATAATGGCCGCCGCACGACGACGAGCAAATCCGCCGATGTCACGGTGATCGGGCCTAACATCTCGACATCATCGAAGAGCGCCAGGCCAACGGTCGTCGCGCCGGGCGATACCGTCACCTACACCATCAGGCTGGTCAACACGGGGAACTATAACGCGTCGGCCAGCCTCACCGATCCGCTGCCTTCTCAGTTGAACTATGTCAACGGTTCTGCCAGCGCGACGTCTGGCATTGCCACCTACAACAGTGGCGCCATCAGATGGACTGGTGACGTCACCGTCGTAAGTCCGGTCACCATCACCTTCCGCGCGACGGCGAAAGTGGGTCTGCGGGACGACACCGTCGTCAACACCGCCAACGTCGAGGTCCCGGGGTTCGCATCTACAAGCAAGTCGGCAACCATTTTTGTACTGCCGCCGCCGGTGACCACTACGATCTCACCGTCGGCTGGCGGCGCTGTAACCTCAACCGGCCACACCAGCACTGCCGTTACCTTTCCGCCGGGCGCGGTCACGCAGACCCTCACAATGACGCTCACACCGACTACCACGACGAACATTCCTGGGGAATTCAGGGCGCTCGGCAACAGCTTCGTCATCGAGGCGACGGATGCGCGTGACAACGCCGTGACCCAATTCAGCAAGCCGTTCACAATAACCGTTCGTTACAACAAGACAGACGTCGCCGGCATTTTGGAGGCCAGCCTAAAGATCTACTTCTTTAACGTCTCTAATGGACGTTGGGAGGCGCTGCCTACTACCGTAGACACCGTCAACAACATTATGATGGCCAGGGTGAACCACTTGACGCTGTTCACGGTGATGGGGACCCAGGTCTATACCGTTCGTTTGCTCCCGATCTACAACAACTACACGCACACGACGAACGGCGCGTTGAGCGTGCCAACCCCGCGATTGGAGTCACCCTTCGATCGGCTTCTGGCGTTAGCAAGGTGGACGCTGCCGGATGTGACGGGGTGGAGGTTTCCGAGTTTGCGGTAGCCCCAGCTTATTTCTCGACCCTGGTGATCCTCACCAGTGCGCAGTTGTCGAGGGCGCTGGAGACCTTGTCGATGTGGTCCAGGTCGTGTGGCAGCAGCGGGTTGTAGGCGACGCCTTTGCCGCGCGAGATGGGCATGCCTTTGGCCCAGTGGCCGAAGTGACCCGCGATGCCCACCACCTCGGGGTGTACGCACTGCGTCAGCTTCGCCGTGGCCCTGACCTTGCGCACCGGAGACTCCAGCCAGATCTCATCCCCATCGCGGATGCCCTTGCCCTTGCCCACATTTTCATTGATCATCACCGCGTACGTGTACGGCGTCCGCTCGCAGATCTCGTTGATCCACGGGTTCTCGTTGCCGTGCCCCCCGTAGACGAAAGCCAGCTTGTAGTGAACGGCGATGAAGTCGAAGCCATCCTTACCTCGCGCCTCGTAGGCGTCGCAGGGCAGCCATTCGGGCAGTGTCCGGTAGCCGGAGCAGTCCCACTCGAGCCCCATCTCCTGGGTGACCTGCTTCACCTCCTGCCCGCGCTGCGGAAAGTGCTCCAGATACACCGGCAATCGCATGTTCCCGTCGCGCATATAGGGGCCAGGATACGCCTCCTCGGCGCTGCGGGGGAACCGCACCACCCCGTGCTCCTTCGCCCACTTCAGACCAGTGTCCGACCCGAACAACGACCTGATGAGCTGATCGTGCGTCTCGTCCAACGTGTATCTTCGACCGGGCTCCAGCATATGCGGCTCCTTGAACCGCAGCATCTGGTTTCTGGCAGTGTTGAACTCCCGCAGAATGCCCAGACGATCGGCCAGCTCCGTGGCCAGTTCCGTGGGATGCAGTACCCCCTTCTCCGGCTCGAGAGCCTTCGCCCGGAGCTGGTAATACCAGTCATCCTGCCCGCCGTAGGCCAGAACGTCGAAAACCCCTTCGAAGTTCCGCCAGCCCGCGTCCTGCCTCTCCAGATAGGTCGGCATCGGGAACACGATGTCGTCGAACGCCTCGTGCGTCTCGTTCAGCTCGAAGGCGTAGCCGGCGGTGAAGGGAATCGCCTTAAGGAACTTCTCCGCCAGATTCAAGTCGGCATACGCGCTCAGCACCATGCTGCTCGGGTTGTGAATCATCACCTCGAACTTCGAATCCAATCCGAACTTCTGCGGCTCGACCCCCGCCACCGGGAAGAGCATGCCCGTGCCCGGCGAGAGCGGGAAGAGCTCGATGATATCCTTTCGCTTGGGGCGGCTGGGCGTTCGGCCAGGAAACGCCGAGGCGAGCTGACGGCGCGATAGGCCACCGACCCCCGCGTGCGTCAGCATCCCGTCCAGCCCACCTTCCGGCCCCCACTCGAACGGGTTCTTGCCCATCGCGTCCGTGCTCAATATCCCACCGGGCATGTTCACGCTACCCATCAGGATGTTCACCAGCTTCAACGCCCATGAGTGGTGAAAGCCGTGCTTGTGGCCCTGCGGTCCCCGCGCCCAATCCAGGGCCGCAGGTCGGTAGGGAAATTGCTTGCCATCCAACGTGATGGTGCTGCCGATCTGCACCGCTTTGCCGAACTCCTGGGCGATGCGCCTGATCGTCTGAGCAGGAATCGTGGTGATCTTCGAGGCATACTCCGGCGTGTACTTCATCACGTGCTTCTTGAGCAAGGCAAACGCAGGAGTCCCCTGCCGCCCTTGCGCCTCGTAGCTGCCCTCCAGCGCCCGGTCTTTGATCGTGGGATCGTCATATGTCTTGGCCACGCCGTCCACCGAATCGAAGATCAGGGGCTTACCTGACGCGCTATCCCGAATGTAGCGCCCATCCTCCCCGATCAGGTACGGCCCATTGCTGCCCCTCTTGAGGAAATCGGCGTCGTAGATGCCCAGTTCGTTGAGCAGCACGTTGATCATCGCCAGACCGAAAGCGGCGTCGGTGCCCGGCCGAATCGGCACCCATTCGTCGGCCTTGGCCGCCGCGTAGTTCCCGACCGGATCGACCACCACCAGCTTCATGCCCCGCGCTCGCGCGTCGGCCAGATCGCGCGCCATATGGACGAACGAGGCACGGGAGGCGATCGCTCCCTGCGTGCCGACGTAGAGAGCGTAGTTGCAGTAGTGCAGGTCGACCTGCTGATGGAAGCCGGCGCTCGACATGTGCTCGATGACGTGTATAGACTTCCCGCATTCGTGGTTGCCAGCGTTCTGCATATAGGGGGTACCGAAAGCCAGCGCAAAGCTTTCCAGTTCGCAGGCGTACCCCCACGCAAAGACGTAAAGCTTGTGCGGATCGTCGAGCAGTGGGCGAAGACGTTCCACCAGGGTGCTGATGGCCTCCTCGTAGGATATCTCCTGCCATTTGGGGTCGACGCCAAAGCCCTTTTCAGGGTTGGTGCGCTTCAAGGGGGTCCGGACACGATAGGGGTTGTAGTGGGTCATTACCCCGGCCTTCCCCTTGGCACACAATCGCCCCCTGTTCAACGGATTGCTGGGATCGCCTTCAATGCTCACCACAACCTCGTCGACGACGTGCACCTTGATGCCACAGCCGATGTAGCACCTGTCACAGACCGATGTGACCCATCTCTCTGCCATGTGTCCATTACCTCCCTATCTCGCTAGTGCACAATCAGGCCCCATTGGCGGGAATGGCCCCGCCCAACTCCGCCTCACATAAGGGGAATTTCGGGGGACACCCCCGAGCCCCCGCCTGAGGGGGCGCTAGGTTCTTTTTACACCTGTGGAAGCCGAATGTCAACGGGAAGAGCGTCCAGGAAGCGTGCACAAGATTGCGGTAGCAAGACTGAGCAGCGGTCTAACGGCGTCAACGGATATTGAACGGCTAAACGGATGCGAACTCGAAGATCCCTTCCCTATCCGTTTATCCGTTTCACATCCGTTGACGCCGTTACCAATCCCTGCCTTTCCGCAATGCTCCATACGCTACCGGTGTCTACGCCCGGGTTATCCTCACCAGTACACAATCATCCAGGGCGCTGGAGAGCTTATCGATGTGGTCCAGATCATGCGGCAAGAGTGGATTGAAGGCGACGCCTTTGCCGTATGAGATGGGCATCCCTTTCGCCCAGTGGCCAAAATGGCCGGCGATGCCCACGACCTCGGGGTGAACACATTGCGTCAGCTTCGCCGTCGCCTTGACCTTGCGCACCGGCGTCTCCAGCCAGACTTCATCCCCATCGCGGATGCCCTTGCCCCGGGCCACGTCTTCATTGATCATCACCGCATACGTGTACGGCGTCCGCTCACAGATCTCGTTGATCCACGGGTTCTCGTTGCCATGCGCCCCGTAAATAAAGGCCAGCTTGTAGTGAACGGCGATGAAGTCGAAGCCATCTTTGCCTCGCGCGTCGTAGGCGTCGCACGGCAGCCATTCGGGGAGGCTCTTGTAGTCGGAATAGTCCCACTCGAGGCCCATGCCGTCGATCACCTCCTTGAGCTGCTGCCCTCGCTCAGGAAAGTGTTCCAGATAGACAGGCAGCCTCATGCCTCCTTCCGCCATGTACGGCCCCGGATACGCCTCTTCGGCGCCGCGGTGATAGCGCACTACCCCGTGCTCCCTGGCCCACTTCAGGCCCGTGTCCGGACCGAACAGCGACCTGATCAGGTTGTCGTGGACCTCGTCCAGCGTGTATCTTCGACCGGGCTCGAGCATATAGGGCTCTTTGAACCGCAGCATCTTGTTCCTGGCCACGTTGAACTCGCGGCGGATGCCCAGCCGCTCGGCCAGCTCGGTGGCCAGTTCCGTGGGGTGCATGATCCCATTCTCGGGCTCTAAGATCTTGGGGCGAATCTGATAGTACCAGTCGTCCTGTCCAACGTAGGCCAGGACGTCGAACACTCCCTCGAAATTCCGCCAGCCCGCGTCTTGCCTTTCCAGGTACGTCGGCATCGGAAAGACGATATCGTCAAAGGCCTCGTGCGTCTCGTTCAGCTCGAAGGCATAGCCGGCGGCGAACGGTATCGACTTGAAGAATTTCTCCGCGACGTGCAAATCGGCGTAGGCGCTGAGAGCGACGTTGCTCGGGTTGTGGATCATCACCTCGAACTTTCTTTTTAGCCCGAACTTTTCGGGCTCGACCCCGACGACAGGATAGAGCACGTTCGTGCTGGGCGACAGCGGGAACAGCTCGATGATATGCATTCTCTCGGGACGGGTGGGCTGCCGGCCGGGAAACGCCGAGGCGAGCTGGCGGCGCGACAGGCCGCCAACCCCCGCGTGCGTCAGCATCCCGTCTAGCCCACCTTCCGGCCCCCATTCGAACGGGTTCTTGCCCATCGCGTCCGTGCTCAGAATCCCACCGGGCATGTTCACGTTACCCATCAAGATGTTCACCAGCTTCAATGCCCACGACTGATGAAACCCGTGCAGATGCCCCTGCGGCCCACGCGCCCAGTCCAGCGCCGCCGGCCGATAAGGGTACTGCTTGCCCTCCAGGGTGATCGTGCTGCCGATCTGGACCGCTCTGCCAAACTCCTGCGCGATCCTCCTGATCGTCTGCGCGGGAACCGTCGTGATCTTCGAGGCAAGCTCGGGGGTATACTTCGCCACGTGCTTCTTGAGCAGAGCGAATGAAGGAGTGCCCTGCCCTCCCCGCACCTCATACGTGCCTTCGAGCGCCCAGTCTTTGATCGTGGGATCGTCATACGTCTTGGCGACACCATCGACCGGATCGAAGATCATCGGCTTCCCCGAGGCGCTATCCCGAAGGTAGCGTCCGTCATCGCCGATCAGGTACGAGCCGTTGCTGCCCTTCTTCAGAAACGCCGCGTCGTAGATGCCCTGCTCGTTGAGCAGCACGTCGATCAACGCCAGACCGAAGGCGGCGTCGGTGCCCGGGCGAATCGGCACCCATTCATCGGCTTTGGCTGCCGCGTAGCCCCCGACCGGATCCACCACCACCAGCTTCATGCCCCGCGCTCGCGCATCGGCCAGGTCCTGGGCGATGTGAACGAAGGAGGCCCTGGAGGCGATGGCCCCCTGGGTGCCAACGTAGAGGGCGTAATTGCAGTAGTGCAGGTCCACCTGCTGATGAAACCCGGCGCTCGACATATGCTCGATGACGTGGATCGCCTTGCCACATTTGTGCCCCCCGGCGTTCTGCATATAGGGGGTGCCGAAGGCCGTCGCAAAGCTTTCCAGCTCGCAGGCGTAGCCCCAGGCGTAGACGTAGAGCTTATCCGGTTCGTCGAGCAGGGGCCGCAAGCGCTCTACGAGAGTGCCGATCGCCTCATCCCACGATATCTCCTGCCATTTGGGATCGACCCCAAAGCCCTTCTCGGGATTGGTGCGCTTCAAGGGGGTCTTGATGCGATATGGACTGTAGTGCGACATCAATCCGGCTTTGCCCTTGGCGCACATTCGTCCCCGGTTCAGGGGATTGTCAGGATCCCCTTCGATGCCCACCGCGACCTCGTCCACCACGTGAACCTTGATGCCACAGCCGATGTAGCACCTATCACAGACCGATGTAACCCATCTCTCTGCCAAAGTTACATTACCTCCCTATCAGGTCACCTGTCGCCGGGCGCTACTCTTTATAGGGCCCGAGCCGTGACACGGCGTAGTCCACGAAGCGCGTGTCGATGGCCTCGTTCAGGTCGATCTGTCCCTCGATCGTGCCGCGCGACCTGTGCCAGGCCAGTTGTTCTTTTAGACTGTCCAGGTTGAACTTTCCGTTGGGATCCAGCGATGAGTAGACCATCCGATCGTAAAGGGCCCGATCCTTCAGGTCAGTATAATTGATGAGTGTGGAGATGATCTGCTCGCGATCTTTGTTCGTGCGCAAGAAATCGACGTAATCTCTCAGCGCCTTGATGTAAGCGATCATCCAGCGATTGGCCACCTCGGTATTCTGCATCAGTTGTGGCGAGAACATTATCACCGTGGTCTGTATCCCTGGCACGATCTCCGCGCCTTCACGCCAGCGCACGCCGACGCCCTTATCCACCGCTATCGCCAGTTGCGGCTCGGCAGGCAAGGCCACGTCGATGGATTTATTGGCCAGCGCCGCGACCATGTCAGGCTGGGACAGTTGCGTGACATTAACATCGTCCAGCTTCAGCCCACCCATCTCCAGGGCCTTATCCAGCATGTACTCTATCGAGCTTGCGGTCGAGGGAATGGCGACAGTCTTACCTTTCAGGTCCTTGTAATCCTTGATGACGCCGCTGTCGGCCAGGTCTTTGCGAACGATGATGTAGACCGGGCTGAAGCCCTTCTCGTACTGCGACTGCGGCGCCACGATGCGCATACCCAGTCCTCTGCCGATGGCGTTGAAGACGCCGGCGCCGATCGCCCCGGTGCCCGCGAGTATCTGGTTAGTTGACAGCGCAGGAACCTGGCGCGGCCCGGAATCGAACCTCACCCAATCGAGTTTTATCCCCTGCTCGGCGTAATAGCCGCGCGCATCGGCGATGTATAACGGCGCGCTGGTGGGGATTCCCTGAGTGCCCATCTTGAAGACGATGGGGGGATCGAGCGGCTTATCGGCCGGGGCCTTGGCCGCCGGCGAAGCCGCCTTGGGCACGGTGGTGGCGGCAGGAGCCGTAGCAGCGGCAGGCGCTTTCGTGGCCGCCGGCGGCGCGGTGGCGGCTGGAGCCGCTGGTGGGGGCGCCTTCGTGAGCGTGGGCGTGGGCGTCGCGGGTGCAGCACACGCCAGTAGCCAGATAGATATGGCAGCTAGCAGTGCCAGGAAGAAAGGACGTCGAAGAGCCATATTGTACCTCCCTCTAAGTTGGCGGTCGTTACGGTCGCTTCTAACAGCATCTGATGCCGTTCCCGCACGGGGCAGGAACCGGTGATAAAAGAACCACACGTTGTGATATGGGCCAAATCATCGAGCAACGATGATGATTTGCCGATCAACAGCCATCGACAGGGAGCTCTTCGTGAGCGTAACGCTTCAGTGCGGAAATAAAGGCTACGGTCCTATGGGTGAAGTCGCCGTGGCACTGTTCTTCAGTACCCTTCTTCCTCCGCGATGAGGGAGACGTCGTCTCGTGAACAACCAGAGCGAGTGGATATGGCCTGTGCAGATAACGCTCTGTCAAGAAGAAATATAGTACTTGGGGGCATGGTTGTCAATAAGACGGTTCCCCGCTCGGCGCAGAGGGAAAGAATCCGCAAATACTTCAAGCCTCGCCCAGACGTGTTACCAGCACGCCGTGGATCAGATGTGGGGTTGCGCCACCGATCCAACTGAAGATTCCCAGGACCTTGACCCTGGAATCGGTGGGCGGCATCTGGCAACCCGCTGGCCCTTCACTCGGAAGGGTGACCCACGTCCAGTAGTATTCGTTCATCAAGAGCTTGAACATTCGTCCATCCGGGGCGACCTCGACTACCGTTCCGACGAGATGCGCGTAATACCCGTTTCTACGCCAGAGAAGATCATAAGCTAAGGCAAAGCCACCGGGCACCACCTCCCAATCGGGGAGACGGTAGCACTGCCGGCGGTCCAGAAAAACCAGCGTCTGCGGTGGCACTAAAGCATCGAACAGCGTGTAGCCCTGGTCCAGCAGGTCAAGCAAGTAACTCGCGTCGGGGAAATCACCGCAAAGCCCCGATACATTACGGCGGTGGAATGCATCGGGGCAAAGCACGTCGATGCTCCCAGGCTTCGTTCGCTGGCGCAGCCACTCCGCGACATCCACCGGCAATCGGTCACCCAGGACTATCATTATCTCGCGTGCCTCGGTGACGGCACTTTGCCGTCGGTCAGGTGTCGATAGAGACAGAGGCGTAGCGGCAAGCGTCTCTTCTTGCTGTCTATTCTGGCCTATTCCTATCAACCGTCCCAGGCGCCAGCGATTCAGCAAGTCAGTTATCGTCCCCCGATCTCGAACGCTCCGTGCGCCACTCACTTCCCTAACAAAAAAGCTTCTACCCGTCCCTCGAAGGAAGGATCTGTAGAAGCTATCAGCCGGCCGGCCAAGTAAGATGGCATACAACCGCTGCTGCTGCGAGCTTAATCGCGGCGGGCATAGCTATCGGCTTCAATGCGTACTATAGCAGAGCGTGCATGCTCCGTCAATGACGCACGGCCAACCGAGTGCGGTTCAAGTTTCCGCGGCAATAGAGCAGGCGGACAGAGGCGCCAGTCTCCCTGTCCATAAGAACGCTCGCCTGACAAAGTATTGACCCAAAGAACCGGTACATGTTAAACTAGGCCCGTGCTAGTCCACGGGCGATGGGGTCCGCCCGAGCTATTTTGCTCGAACCGCGTTATTGGCTGATGGCTCCTGACTTTGAACCGGTAGGTGCAGGGTTGGGAGTTGTTTTTTTGCCCTCCCGCAATACTCTGCTTGCCTCACCACGGGCCCATTCAAGACCAATTAATACACAATGAACTCTCGCAGGGAGGACTGACGTGGAAGACCAATGGATCGCCCTCGCCGTATCGGCGCTTGCATTGCTCGCCAGCGTCGTATCCGTGGAGCTCGGCCTCTCGATCGCCATCGTCGAGATCATTCTTGGTGTAATTGCGGGAAATGTGCTTGGCCTCCACTCGACCCCGTGGATTGACTTCCTGGCAAGCTTCGCCGGTATACTTCTCACCTTCCTTGCCGGCGCTGAAGTAGACCTGAGCCTGATGCGTGAGAAGGCCCGGGAGAGCATAATCATTGGCCTCGCGTCTTTTCTCACCCCCTTTCTCGCGGTGCTGGCATTCTGCTACTACATAGCTGGCTGGAATCTCCAGGCGTCGTTGATCGGCGGCATTACCCTTTCGGAGACGTCGGTGGCTGTGGTTTACGCCGTTCTGGTCGAGACTGGCCTGACCAGGACGCCAATTGGGAAGATGATAATGTCATCTACCTTTGCGACAAATTTTGGCACCGCAGCGGCGCTAAGTCTCTTCTTCACACAGCCAAGTTTATGGATGCTGGCGTTTGTCTTGTTTTCGGCGACACTTATCGTCGTGATGCCCCGCTTGCAGCCGTGGTTTTTCCAACGATACGGCAATCGCGTCACTGAACCAGAGATAAAGGGGGCTTTTGCAGCGCTGTTTGCGCTCATGTTCTTCGCCGGGATGGCAAAGAGTCTCGCAGTACTTCCTGCACTTCTATTAGGTCTGGCAGTGGCCAGGATATTCGTTAAGCATAGAGAGGAGCAGGCCAGATTCCGAGTCGTGGCTTTCACCTTGCTCACACCATTCTTCTTCATAAAATCGGGCATGGGCATATCGTTGTCAGATGTCTGGGCTAACCTTGGCCTGATGCTGGCGTTGTTTGTGGTGAAACTGGGGGCGAAGATTGGGGGCGTGCTACCTCAAGCCAGAAGATACGTTCGCGGCGATGCGATGTATACGACGCTTCTTTTGGGCACAGGGCTCACCTTTGGCAACATTGCTGCGCTATGGGGACTGAACGCTGGGATAATCAACAGCACACAGTTCTCGTTGCTCGTAACCGCCGTCATACTGAGCGCGGTAATCCCGGCGATAATCGCACAGCGGCATTTTGAGCCTAAATACTAGTTCGAGACAAAAAGCAAGATTGCGAGCATTGGGCTATAGCATCGCAGAGCATCTACGGATATGCGAGCGTGGCAATCGCCTTTGCCGGCCATCTTATCGAACTATCATGACCGTGCAATGGGCGTGGTGGCTGATTCGCTCGGAGGTGCCTCCAAGCAGCGCTCCCCACAGCGCTGAGTGCCCTATGTGGCTGAGAACGATCAGATCGAAGGAATGCTCCCTGGCGAAGCGCACGACCGTCTCGGCCGCATGCCCTGGCAATATCTCCGTCTTCACGTCTACACCTTTGTTCCCTGCAAATGCCACGGCTTCCACCTGCACCTCGGCAAAGAAGTGGTTCTCGAACTCCTTCTCCTCGACGACTTCACCAACCGTCGCCGCGAATCGTGGAAGATGCTCTTCCACACTCAGTGCCCATAGCTCGGCATGATACTTCTGAGCAACGTCTACCGCGACCTCGAGCGCTCGCTTTGACCCAGTCGAACCATCGTAAGCAACCAGTATCTTGCGAAACATGCTCCCTTACCTCGTTTGCGGTGAGCTTGCCAATGGCAGCGAATAGAGTGACGAATCAGAGCGTCGGCTAACGCTCCCGTAGTCAATTCTATAGCCTGAGCATCGTGCAATTCAACTCGATAGCCGCCCTGGTCATGCACCAATGAAAAGACCCCTTTTTCTCGCGTCTCCCCTTGAAGCAAACACCGCCAGCGCAGTACAATACATCTTGATGAGAAGATTACGAATAACTTTCGCCAAGGATGACGAAATCAAATACATCTCCCACCTCGATCTCGCGCGGGCCTGGGAAAGAACGCTGCGGCGGGCGAACGTTCCTCTCGCCTACTCCAAGGGTTTCAGCCCCCATCCCAGGCTCTCGGTGGCCGTCCCGCTGCCGGTGGGCTTTACCAGCGAGGCGGAACTGTTGGACGTGGTAGAAGACGACGACCTCAGCCCCGACCAGGTCCGCCAGATGATCGAGGCGCAAATTCCCCCGGGGTTACGCATCGTCGACGTCATGGAAGTGCCGTTGGGCGAGTCATCGCCACAGGCTCGGCTGATGTTCACAGAATACCGCGTCGATCTTGTCACACCGTTGAGTAAAGAGGAAGTCGAGCGACGCGTCGCCAGCTTTATGGCAGCCGACAGCATCGAGCGGCAGCGAAGGCGGGCGCCTGATAAGGAGAAGCACCGGGCAAGAGCCGGCCAGGGAGGCAAGCCCCGGACATACAATCTGCGAAGCGTGGTCGAAGACGTTCGTCTTGAAGAACGGGTGGACGCGCCACGGGCAGAGGCGGATGCTCCAGTGGGGTCGAGAATGCGCCTGCTGCTGCGTCTGAAAGCCGGTGGCGCCGATGGAACCAGCGAAGGCAACGCGCCTGCTGGAATGGGACGTCCCGACGAGGTACTGGAGGCCCTGGGCCTCGATGATTGCGCCGAGCGCATCACACGAAAGAGGATCGAGCTCCGATAGGCGAGGCACACACCTTGCAGTTAACTTTACGATGGTACAGGGCGCTATGGCGGTTTTCAAAGGGCTTGAGCTAGCGGATCAGCCGTCGATAGGTCAAGCGTGTGAAACGTAGCGCGGGGGCTCGTCCCCCGCTGGGCGCCCAGCGGGGGATGAGCCCCCGCGCTACAGGTAGCTACATCCAAACGCAAACTGCAAGAGGCAGTTAGGAGGAGACAATTTGATGAGCAAGCTACTCAAAGTGCTGTTCGTGGCAGCCGAAGTAGCACCATACGCAAAGGTGGGAGGGCTGGCCGACGTAGTGGGCGCACTTCCGAAAGCTCTCAAAGGGCACGGGCACGACGTACGTGTGGAAATGCCGCGATACGGCACGATCGACGTGGGGAAATACGGCCTGACAGACGTTCTCGGCAATTTCCCCGTGTCACTCGATAGTCAGACCGAGCAGGTCTCGGCGAAGTCGGCGCTGATGGCGGGGGACATACCCGTCTACTTCGTGGAGAATGCGCGATACTTCAGTCGAGACGCGGTTTACGGCTTTCCAGATGACGTGGAGCGATTCATCGCTTTTGGTCGCGCCGCGCTGGAAGTGCCCAAGAGGTTGGGCTGGCAGCCCGACATCATTCATTGTAACGACTGGCACACGGCGCTGGTCCCCTATTGGATAAAGACCATATACAAAGACGATCCATTCTATGCCAAGACGGCGACCGTGTTCACGATCCATAACCTGGCCTACCAGGGTATCGCCGATGGGCGCTACATAGACATGGCGCGCATTGACCGGGGCACTTACGCGGCGCAGCACCCCGAATTGCCCAACGCGTTGAACATGCTGAGCATGGCGATCCTTTACGCCGATGCGATCAACACCGTGAGCCCAACCTACGCCTGCGAGATACTTACGCCCGAGTACGGCGAGGGCCTCGACCAGCTTCTCTCGAGCCGCGCCGACAGGCTGTTCGGCATCCTCAACGGGATCGACTACGACGAGTTCAACCCGGCGACTGATCCGAGAATACCGGTAAACTTCGACGTCTCAAGTATCGACAAGAAGGTTGAGGACAAGTACGCACTGCAGCGTGAGTGCAACATGTTGGTCGACAAGAACGTGCCGCTCATCGGAACGGTATCACGGCTCGCAGACCAAAAGGGCTTCGACCTGATCGCCAGGGCCGTGGACCCGTTAATGAGGGAGATCAACATGCAGTTTGTGCTGCTCGGGACGGGCGAGCAGAAGTATCACGACCTTTTCCACCAGATCGGCGAGAGATACTCTGACAGGACCGGCATCTTCCTGAAGTTCGATGCCGCTCTGGCGCAAAGGATCTACGCGGGGTCCGATATGTTCTTGATGCCCTCGCGCTTCGAGCCGTGCGGCCTGGGGCAGATGATCTCTTTGCGCTATGGCACCGTCCCCGTCGTCAGAGCGACCGGCGGGCTGGTAGATACGATTCGGGATTTCGACCCTAGAACGGGACAGGGCAACGGCTTCGTCTTCCACGAATACGATTCCCACGCCCTGTCGATCGCCATCGCCCGTGCCGCCGAGAGCTTCAAGTATCCGGACTCGTGGCGCAAGGTCATGAAAACCGGGATGGAGCAAGATTTCTCCTGGGGCGCCTCGGCTACCGAGTACCAGGAGCTTTATGAGAAGGCCCTGGCCTTCAAGCAGAAGGAAGTGGCAAGGGCTTGACGGTCGGATTCTGAGAACACGAAGCCAGCATACTGAGCCTGGCTCACGAGGGATGAATCTATGTTTGGTTCGGTTCCGGTCACGCCAAAATCGTTAGATGACTACCGGGAAATCACCGGCGATGCTGCCATCGAGGAGATACGGGCGCTGGCGCAGCCACTGCACAGCGCAACCGTGCTGCACCTGACCATCTCCGCTTTCGGCACTGGCCTGGCTGAACTGCTCGGCTCCCTGGTGCCGCTGATGAACGACATAGGCCTCAGCGCCGATTGGCAGGTCATTCGCACCACGGAGGAGTTCACCCAGGTAAGCAAGACGATCTACGCCGCCCTCAACGGGTTCTTTGTGGACTGGACGCCACATTTGCAAGAGACGTGGCTGGCTTACAACACGATGAACGCCCAGCTCTTCGACCAAAGCTATGATTTCGTGGTCGTTCACGATCCGCAGCCGGTGGCGATCCTCCAGCGAATCGACGAGACACGCGGCCATCCTGGCGGCAAATGGATCTGGCACTGCCACCTCGACACCACCGAAGCGCAGCCCGCGGTTTGGGACCTGATGCACCCCTTCATCGCGGCGTACGACACGGCGATCTTCTCGGCAAAGGAATACGCGAGAGACGGGTTCGGCCAGGCGACGATCGCGATCGTTCCTCCCGCGATCGATCCCCTGGGGCCCAAAAACATCGGCGTTTCGACGGCGACAGAGGAGAGCATCCTCCAGCGCTACGGGATCGACCCCCACCGCCCGCTGATCTGCCAGATATCGCGCTTTGACGCGTGGAGCGACCCACTGGGGGTAATCGACGCCTTCAAAATAGCCAAGCGCCAGGTGCCAGGGCTTCAACTGGTGCTGATCGCCTCGATGATCACTGAAACCCCCGAGGCGTGGTCGTACTATGAGCGCTGCGCCCGTCGTGCCGGCGAGGATGACGACATACATCTCCTTTCGATGCTCAACGGCGTCGGAAACACAGAGATGAACGTGTTTCAGCGGGCGGCGAACGTCGTCGTACAGAAATCCATTCGGAAGGGCTTCGGACTGGGCATCGCCGAAGCGCTCTGGAAAGCGAGACCAGTGGTGGCTGGCCGGGTGGGCGGCTTCCCGCTTCAAGTGATGGACGGGGTGAACGGCTTCCTCGTCGACAGCGTCGAGGAGTGCGCTGAGCGCATCGTTTTCCTGCTCAAACACCCTCGAATAGCCACCCGTATGGGACAGGCCGGCAGGGAGCACGTACGGCAGCACCATTTGATAACCAGATACTTAAAAGACTATCTCGATGTGTTCAGGAATCTTTGATTGGGGTAATCGTCAGAACTCTGCTATAATCTGTGTGTTGTACACTGTCACGAGGAAGAGTGGAGGATAATCATCAATGCTTGGCTCCGTGCCAACCACCCCTAAATCATTGGAAGCCTATAGAGATATTGTCGGCGACGACAAAATAGAGGAAATCCGCGACCTGGCCCGCGACCTGCGCGGCGCGCGAGTGCTGCACATCAACGCGACGGCCTTCGGCGGCGGCGTCGCCGAGATTCTGGCCACGCTTGTGCCGCTGATGAAAGACGTCGGACTGGATGTAGACTGGCAGGTGATCCGCGGCGCCGACGAGTTCTTCAATGTGACCAAAGCCATGCATAACAGCCTGCAAGGGATGTACATTCCGTGGTCGGCCGAGATGTTCGACATCTGGCGCAGATACAACACGCTGAACGCGGAGCTGATCGACCAGTCATTCGACTTCGTCGTGGTTCACGACCCGCAGCCGGCCGGGCTGCTTCATCTTCTCCGACAGAGAGACCTCGGCCTCGCGCACGGCAACTGGATCTGGCGCTGCCACATCGATTTGACCAACGCCCAACTGGATGTATGGGACTTCTTGCGGCCATACGTCGACGAATACGATGCCGCGATTTTCACGATGCCCGGCTACGTCAAGGACGACCTGCGCGGCCCTCACATCGCGATCATTCCCCCAGCCATCGATCCACTGAGTCCCAAGAACATCGACATGTCTATCGAAACAGTCGCCGAGATCCTGCGAGAGTACAAGGTCGACGACGGACGACCGATGATCTGCCAGGTGTCGCGCTTCGATCCGTGGAAGGACCCGCTGGGCGTCATCGACGTCTATCGGCTGGTGAAACAAAGCGTTCCCGACCTGCAGCTAGTGATGGTTGCCTCGATGGCCGCGGACGACCCCGAGGGGTGGTCGTATTATGAGCGTACAGCACGCCGCGCGGGGGAGGACGACGATATCCACCTCCTCTCAAATCTGAACGGCGTCGGCAACATCGAGGTCAACGCCTTTCAGCGAGAGGCAACGGTGGTGCTGCAGAAGTCGATTCGTGAAGGGTTCGGGCTCGTCGTCTCCGAGGCGCTATGGAAAGGCCGCCCTACCGTCGCCGGCAACGTAGGCGGCATTCCGCTACAGATCGAGAACGCAAGGACCGGCTATCTGGTCGACACGACCGACGAGTGCGCCGAGAGAGTGCTGTACCTGTTGCAGCACCCGAAGGAGGCCAATGAGATGGGCGAGCGTGGCCGCGAGCACGTGCGCGAGAACTTCCTGATAACCAGGAACCTGCGCGATTACCTGCGACTCTTCAACCGGGTGAAGGCTCAGAAAGCCGCGACGGCGGCCAGAACGTAGATAACCCTCTATTCACATGGGGGCGACCGGCCGGTCGCCCCTACCTTATTGCGGCATTTTGCGAAAAGATTTGGCGGCGGATCTATTAAACACCGGCCTCCCCCTCTTACATAACCCTTACCTTCACCGTGCGTATCTGATGGCCTTCGACGGGGAAGACGATGGTGTTGTGCTCGTCGGGGAACAGGGGTTTGGCGTCGATGTCCTGCTCGTTGAGATTTACCTGCCTGACCTCCCGCACGGGCAGCCCAAATCTCACCCTCGCCAATACCAGATGGCTGGCGACGTTGTAAACACGGAGGATTAGCGCATCGTCCTCCTCCGCCTTCTTGAGGGCACTGAGCACGAGGTCCGCCGGCTCGACGACGACGAAGCTGTGCTCGAGCGGCAAATGGCCCGCCGGGTTACGCAACGCCGTGAACGTCGGCAGCGCGACGTAGCGCTCGGCCTCCTGCTGTACCTCGGCCATACGCCAATCGCTCCGATGCGGTAGGATCGCGTACTCGAACACCTGCGACCCGTGGCACTGGGCGTCGGGCGCCGGCACGAAAGGCCCGGCGTTGCCGTTGCGCGTCGCGAGATCAGGCCGCGAAAGCCAGCCTACCGACCGCAGTAAAGTCAGCGCCACCGTGACGCCGTCCGAGCCCGGGATGACCTCGTACTCGGCGAGCCCCTTGTTCAGAATCGCCAGGCCTTTCTGGTCGTCGTTGACGTCGACGAAGTTGCGCTGCGGATACGTGTTGACGGGGACCTCCTCGTCGGGCCCCGGCGTTACTTCAAGCTCTTCCCCAGCGACGGCGACCGGCCGCTGCACCACCTCGAACTGCCCCTGAGCGAAAGACCATTCGCTTTGGATAGTCGTCGGGAAAAGAACGCGCAGGATGGCGTCGTCGGCCGAATTGTCCAGCTCAGCACGAACCTCTATCCTGGGGGTGCGCACCGCGAGCGCGACCTTCACCGTCAGCGGGCAAAGGATCATCTCGGCAGACCGCTGCGTTCTGTCCTCGGTCAGGCCCCTCGGCAACAGCATCTCATACCTGATCTCGAAGGTGGCGCGCACCGGCCCGCTTTCGACCATAGTGATTCGCGGCGGGAACTGGCGGCTCGTGACCACGGTATCTTGCTCGGGCGGACAGCAAGTGTATTCATCGCCGGCGTCGCCCTTGCTCTCGAAGACGTTCAAGCCCGAGAACGTGGCGCCATCCCGCTTGTCCACGATGTCGAGCGCGCCGTCGGGACGAACGATGACCTTGAGCAAATCGTTCTCGACGTAATCCTCGCCAACTCGAAGATCGGTCGAGACAACGGCCGAACGCGCGGCGTCCCACGATAATGGCAAGGCACTGCCATTGCCCCCGGACATATTGGCAGACGCCACATCGTCGCAGGCTTCACTATGCCTCGGGGTAGGCTTTCCGAGGACCAGGGAATAGGCCGTGTAGCCGCACGGGGGTATCTCTGATGGGGCTACCAGCACCTCGACCTCCTCTCCGCGCCACTGACGCCAGACGGTCGCCTGCACGATCGCATCGAGCTCAGAGGGGGCCACGCCCATCATCGACGGTTTGCGCCTGCCCTCGAGCTCGATTCGCCGTGTGAACGGATCGTAATTCATCCAGATGCGCTGGCGCCCGATCACCTGATGCGGCACGACCTGGCCACGATGGTCCCTCAGGTGAAACTCCTGGCCAATGTCGAAGAAATTGATATATTGCGCCACGTAGTCACGCCTCAGTTGTGGCAATGGGTTGAAGGCGATGAACGTCGCCTCGTCGGCGTCGCCCGCCTTCGCCACCCTTCCCGCCAGCGCCTCGGCGGCGCGGTACGTAAGGTCCTGCGCGATCTCCTGGGTCCAGCGGAAGCGAGCCATCATGTCGCGGTGCACCTCGTCGACGCTGCAGCCGCAAATGGAATCGTGGGGATGGTTCTGAATCAAATGCTTCCACGCCTGGCGTAGGAAAGGCTGCGGATAGTCGCTTCCCAACGCCCACGCCAGAGCGGAAAGTGGCTCGGCATACCTTTCGAGCGCATTCGCCGACCTGAAGTTCTCCTGCTTGAGATACATTCTCGCCGAAACCACGCCGGGCAGAACGCGGCCGGGGCGGGGCTTGCGAAACTCGCCCTTGATTACCGGCAACTGCGCTTTTGCGCCCCGAAGGTGCTCGAAGTACTGCGGCAGCGTTCCCTGCTCCAGCCTCACGCTCCCGCCGTTGCCATTTCCATCGAGGCGATCGTTGGCTTCGTCGATGACCTGTAGTATCTGCCGCTGGGGCGGCAGGTGATCGCAGCCGTTCATCAGCAGGAACGTATCGGTCGCCGCCATCGACTTGACCGTCGTCACGATCTGCTCGAGCCTGTCCAGAAAGCGCCACGGCGCGGCGGTCAATTGCATAGCGTTGCAGTAGCCGCCGGGCAGAAACGTGGTGATGGCCCGCGAGCCATCCGGCGCTTCCCAGAGGAAATCCGCGGTCTCCGTCTGGACCCCGCGATAGATGACGGCGCAATCGAGGTCGAACCCGCGCAGAATCTGCGGGATCTGCGCGGGATGGCCAAACGTATCCGGCAGGTAGCCCACCGGCATCACGCCGCCGAAGTCCTGTGCGATCCTGTGGCCCAGCATCAGGTTGCGCACCAGCGCCTCCGGGCTCACGAGGAACTCGTCGGGCAAGACATACCAGGGGCCCACCAGGATGCGCCCGCTGCGAATATAGCGCGCCAGGCGTTCACGATTCTCGGGGCGTATCTCGAGGTAATCTTCGAGCACGATGGTTTGCCCATCGAGGGTGAAGTATCTGTAGTCAGGCTCGTTGTCGAGGATATCCAGGAGCTGATCGATCAAGTCTACCAGGCGAATGCGGAATCGTTGGAATGGCAAGTACCACTCGCGATCCCAGTGAGTGTGCGAGACAAGCAGCGCCGTACACCGCGTCGCAGTTTGAGTGACCAAGACATCCACCTCCCCACCGAAATCCATCTCAAACTGTGCCGTCAAAGGCGATTCAGATTATAGCTCAGTTATGGTAAGTACACAACCTACTACCGAAGCACCGCCGGCAAGTACACCGTGTAGGTCACCGGATAGGTCTGCGAAACGTACATAAAGGCTGCCCCCCGATTACTGGACGCAGGGTAGGCTGCCCCTTGAATGCCGGATGTTTCGTCGGCCCCGACGACGATGGTATCCCCGTCGATGTTATCGGCGATGGCCACTGAAACCCCGAAGTGGGCCGCGTTGGAGGCGGTGAGCTTCTGCTTCTCGCCCCAGAAGTCGGCTCCGCCCTGATTGCGGTCAAAGGCGTAGGCCGCCCCCTGACCGCTGGAGTTGGCGTAAGCCCCGACGACGATCGTATCCCCTGCCATAGCCACAGACCCGCCGAAGTAGTCGTTAGCGCCTGCGTCGGAGGCGGTGAGCTTTGTCACCTGGTCCCAGGAGTCGGCCCCTCCCCGGTTGCGGGCGAAGACGTAGGCTGCCCCCTGATTGCTAGCTTTGCCGTTGGCCCCGACGACGATCGTATCCCCGTCCATCGCCACGGAATCGCCGAAGTAGTCACCGGTGGCTGCATCGGAGGCGGTGAGCTTTTTCACCTGGCCCCAGAAGTCGGCTCCCCCCTGATTGCGGACGAAGACGTAGGCTGCCCCCTGATTGCTAGCTTTGCCATCGGCGCCGACGACGATCGTATCCCCGTCCATCGCCACGGACTCGCCGAAGTAGTCACCGGTGGCTGCATCGGAGGCGGTGAGCTTTTTCACCTGGCCCCAGTTGTCTGGTCCATTCTCGTTACGGGCGAAGACGTAGGATGCCCCCAGATTGGGTCCCATCATAGTGGTTTTGCTGTAGGCGCCGACGACGATCGTAACCCGGTCGATGGCCACGGAATAGCCGAAGTTGTCGTTAGCGGCTGCATCGGAGGCGGTGAGCTTCTGCACCTGGCCCCAGCTATCGGCTCCACTCTGGTTGCGGGCGAAGACGTAGGCCGCCCCCGCACCACTGGATTTCAGGTAGGCCCCGACGACGATGGTGTCCCCGTCGATGGCCACGGAATAGCCGAAGTTGTCGTTGGCGGCTGCGTCGGCGGCCATGAGCTTTTTCACCTGGCCCCAGTTGTTGGCTCCGCCCTGGTTGCGGACGAAGACGTAGGCTGCCCCCTGATTGCTCGCTTGGCCGTAGGCCCCGACGACGATCGTATCCCCGTGGATGGCCACAGAAATGCCGAAGTCGTCGCCAGGGGCTGCGTCGGAAGCGGAGGGTTGTGATGATTGCTGCCAGATGTTGCCCTGGCGCACGAAGACGTAGGCCGCCCCCTGCAGGCTGAACTTCAAGGGAGAGCCGATGACGATGGTGTCCCCGTCGATCGCCACCCGGCCGAAGCCGTCGAGGGCTGCTCCGTCGGAGGCGGTGAGCTTCTGCGTCTGGCCCCAGGAGTCGGCTCCCCCCAGATTGCGGGCGAAGACGTAGACCGCCCCCTGGCCGGCTGATTTGCCGGTGGCGCCGACGACGATGGTATCCCCGTCGATCCCCACCCCGCCGAAGCTGTCGTTAGCGGCTGCGTCGGAGGCGGTAAGCTTTTTCACCTCGCCCCAGGAGTCGGCTCCCCCCAGATTGCGGGCAAAGACGTAGGCCGCCCCCTGATTGTTGTGGGAGACGTCGTTTCCTGAGGCCCCGACGACGACGGTGTCCCCGTCGATCGCCACCGAGCCGCCGAAGTGATCAAAGGCGGCCCCATCGGAGGCGGTGAGCTTCTGCACCTGGCCCCAGACGTCGGCACCCCCCAGTAGATTGCGGGCGAAGACGTAGGCTGCCCCCTGGCCGGATTTGGACTCGGCCCCAACGGCGATGGCGTCCCCGTCGATGGCCACCGAAAAGCCGAATTCGTCGCCAGCGGCTGCGTCGGATGCGGTGAGCTTTTTCACCTCGCCCCAGAAGTCGGCTCCCCCCAGGTTACGGGCGAAGACATAGGCAGCCCCCTGAATGTTGGATTTGCGGTAGGCGCCGACGACGATGGTATCCCCGTCGACGGCCACGGAAAAGCCGAAGTAGTCACCAGTGGCCGCGTCGGAGGCGGTGAGCTTTTTCACCTCGCCCCAGTTGTCTGCCCCCCCCTGATTGCGAGCAAAGACGTAAGCTGCCCCCTGATTGCTGGAGTTGCCGTTGGCTCCCACGACGATGCTGTTTCCGTCGATGGCCACTGACTCGCCGAAGGTGTCGTTAGAGGCTCCGTCGGAGGCACTAAGCTTCTTCACCTCGCCCCAGTTGTCGGCTCCCCCCTGGTTGCGGGCGAAAACGTAGGCCGCCCCCACACTTGTTCCCATCATACTGCCCTTCCAACGGGCCCCGACGACGATCGTATCCCCGCCGACGGCCACCGACCAGCCGAAGGTGTCAGGAATGGCGGGGTCGGAGGGGGTGAGTGCTTTCACCTGGCTGTGGATCAGCGGATCGACGACCAGCGGGTATTTGGCGTCAGCGTCATCCACCAGGATCCGGATCGCCTGGCCTGCCGATTCCACCGGCGAGACGATAGTCAACCTCGAGGGAAGCGCCTTGCCGGTGGCGTCCTCGACGTGCAGCTCGCCGTAGCGCAATATGGTGCCCGCGCCTTCCGCCAGGAAAGCGATGCTCTGCGCGGCGTCGTGTCCCTCGCTGCCCCTGTTATCGACGAGCGCAGGGACCAGGTTCCCACGCAGGCGGAGGTCCAGAGCAACCATCTGGCCGGCTCGCTCCCGGCCACCTGTGTCCGGGGGCTGGAATACCGTGAAGCCATGCTCCAGACCCCGCTGCTCGTTGACGTACCACTCGTCCAGCAATGGCGCGCCAGAACCGTCGCCCCGACTGTAGGTCACGCGGTTGTCCTGGGTGGATACCGTGGCGGCGGACACCGGTCTGATGTCACCCGCGTAGCCGTAACCCACCAGGGCCAGGCCCCAGGTCCATTGCCGGTCGCCCTCGGCGGAAGCCTCGGCGAAAGATGGTCCCTGGTCACGGGCGCCAGGCGCCCTCATTCGCGGCGCGGGACGGACGGTGAGCCCCTCCGAATCGAAGGCGAGGTTCAGCTTCTGGGCAGGATTCTCCGCGAGGTATCCGCTTTCGCTCGCGGCGATCGAGTACATATCGCGACGGATGGTTTCCCGTATCGCCGCCCATCGCTCGGGCGGGATACCGGCCGGCGGCTGTGCCGTCGCCTCCGAAGTGGCCAGACCCGGCGACAGGTTAGAGACAGGAGATATGGCTTCTTCGGCCACTGGAGCTGAGCCGAGCCAAGGCCACTCCACAGTGGGGATGGAAAGGCTGGCGGCCGGCGGCAGCCAGACCGAACTCAACAACAGGGCAAGAACCACGAGCGCATTGAGCGGTGAGCGGAATACCAGCGCCATCCTGAACATAGAGGCCTCCTCAGCAACCAGAAACTCAGCACAACACACCGGAAGATGTTGCAAGCACGGAACTGTGCATGTTCAGCAGTCGCCCAGCTATCCACGTGGGTCCCAGCCAGTGCCGCCTCCGCCGCCACCTCCAATATCATTTTGAGAAAGTCTGCTTAGTGTTTTTGATATAGTGGATACCATAGCTAACGCTTAGAGATAATAACGCCTGTTCGAGAAGTTGTCAAGACCGCGCCGGTTGACAACTTTCGAGATAAACGGCTATAATCCTTTCGTACGCGTCTATTGAGACGGGCGGTCTTTTGGCAACGCCTGGTACTGGTATATACAAAACGTTGAGAGCCCTGACAAGCGGGAGTTGTGCGCTGTCAGGGTAAACTGTGCAGAACATGTTGCCAATGAACCTTTGCTGACGAAAGGGCATTAATCTTGGTAAAGAGAACTTACCAACCCAAGAGGATTCCACGGAAGCGCGAGCACGGCTTCCGTGCGCGCATGAGGACACGCCAGGGACGAATGGTCTTGAAAATGCGCCGGCTAAAGGGACGCAAACGGCTGACCGTGGTCTAGGAGGGCATCAGTTGACGCTCAGCGTGGAGCGTCGGCTGATCAGGGCAATGAAGGCCCTTTCCCGCCTCTGTCAATTTCGATGAGAGACGTTGGCCTTGCAAACACAGTTCCGCCTGAAAAAGGATGTCGAGTTCAAGCGGTTACGCGGCATAGGCCGATCCTGGGCCAATCCGCTGGTCGTCCTGTACGCTCTACCTGGCGACCAAAATATTACGCGTATTGGCATATCGGTTAGCAGCAGAATTGGCAAGGCGGTAAAGCGCAATCGCGTGAAGCGTCTCATTCGAGAGGCTGCCCGTCTTCGACACTCGGAGATAAGTCCTGGATGGGATCTGCTGTTCATTGCCAGAAAACCCATCGCCGGGGCCAGCTTCGAACAGGTCAACGCGGCGATCGAGCAACTGCTGCGCAGAGCTGGTCTGCTGGCAGGTAAGCTGGAGCAGCGCAGACCCAGCGTCGACAAGTCTGCAATCGAAAAGGCGGAGGGAAACACAATAGCCCTGCATAACACGGGATCGGATAGTGATGAGGATAGCGGCGCTAAGCTTGATTAGACTATATCAAATGACTCTTTCAAAGATTCTACCCCCTTCGTGTCGCTTCTATCCTTCCTGCTCGCAGTACGCCCTCGATGCCATCACGAAATATGGCTTCGTGCGTGGTGGGGGATTGGCCGCAAAGCGTATCCTGCGCTGCCATCCGTTTCACCCGGGCGGATATGATCCAGTTCAATGAACGTGGAGTGACCGACGGCAGAAGGCTCTAGCGAGAGGCTTGCCGGCGTTTTTGATAAGGAGGAAAGAAATTTTGGGCGGCTTTGGAGAGTTGTGGGATATCGGCGTAGTCGGGTCGCTGGCTGACGCCCTGATTTTTCTGACCACCCTGCTGAGTGGCAACTACGGTCTGGCCATCATCGTCTTCACGATCGCCGTTAAGCTTGTTCTACTGCCACTCACCATCAAACAGATCAAATCATCCAAGGCGATGATGGAGATTCAGCCGCAGATTCAGGCTTTGCAAAAGAAGTACGGCAAGGATCGTGAGAAACTTATGCAGGAGCAGATGCGCCTGTATAAGGAGAACAAAGTCAATCCTGCCGCCGGCTGTCTGCCGCTCCTCGTGCAGATGCCCGTCTGGTTCGGCCTTTACCAGGCGCTCTTCCGCCTGGCACAAATCGATTTCGCCCCAGCCCAGCAGAGCTTCCTCTGGATCGCCAATCTGGCTCAGCCAGAGCCAATGCCCTGGCTCCTGGCCATCACCACTGGCGCTTCGCAATGGGTGACACAGCGAATGATGATGCCGCGCTCGACGGATCCGCAGCAGAAGATGATGAATCAGATGATGCAGTTTATGCCCATCATGTTCATCTTCTTCGCCTTCAGCGTCCCCGCGGGACTGGTATTGTACTGGGTGACGTCGAACCTCTTCACCTTTGTCCAACAATACTTCACCACCGGTTGGGGCTCCCTGTCTCTCCCGAAATCGTTTTCGTTGCCGGCGCTGCTGGGTGCCGAGGCAGAGCCGCCCCGTGCCACCAAATATGTGAAGGCAAAATCGAGCGCGCCCGCCATAGAGCCTCCTTCTTCGAACGGCTCCAAGACTGCCGATACGAACGCGGCCAGCGAGGAGGAAGCGATCAACCGGGCTAGGGGGCATAGCGAGAAGAGAAAGAAAGGCAGACGGCGTTAGCTGTTCGCTTATCCCTGATACAGGGCTTGAGAGCGCCCGAATAGCCCTACCCCACATCTGGTTTGTACGTTAAGGAGGACGTTTGTGGAAAGTCTGGAAGTTAGCGCAAAAACGGTTAGCGAGGCGATACAACAGGCGCTAGCTACCTTGGGTAAGACCCGCGAGGAGGTCGACATCTCCGTGCTCTCGGAGGGGAGTCGCGGCATACTGGGCATTGGCGGTGAGGAAGCCCGCATCCTGGTATCGGTACGCGCTCCCACAATTGAAGAAGACGAGCATATCGAAGAAGACGAGCATATCGAAGAGGAGCACGAGGAAGAAACGCAAGCAGCAAAAGAGGTCGCGCCCGAGGAGATCGAAAGAATAGCCAGGGAGGTCCTCGAGAAACTCCTGGCATCGATGCGCATAAGAGCCCGAGTGAAAGTTCTTACCACATCCTCCACCCCTAGCGACGACGGCTCGCACATCACCCTGGACATCGAGGGGGAGGATCTGGGGGTGCTGATCGGACGACGTGGCGATACGCTCAGCTCGCTGCAGTTTATGGTCAACCTCATCGTCGGCAAGACATTGCACCGGTGGACCAGGATCGTGGTCGACGTTTCTGGCTACCGTCTCAGGCGGCAAGAGATTCTCAAAGGGCTTGCGCTGCGGATGGCGGAGCGAGTGCACATGACCCGCCAGCCTGTCGCTTTGGAGGCGATGCCGGCGAACGAGCGCCGGTTGATTCACCTTGCTTTGACAGACCATCCGCACGCGACGACCCAGAGCATCGGCGAAGGCGAAGACCGCAAGGTCATCATCGTGCCCAAGAAATAGCGATCTGAAATAGCGATCTGAAATAGCGCTCCTACGGATTGAGGTCCGGTCTGAATGGCGAAGCGCACCAGCATTCGCCCATCAACGATCCTGAATCGTGCCGCGGCGCCGCCAGGCTTTCTTGTGATCGGCCATGTGGTCCAGGACGTCGTCTCTCGTCCCGATCCGAATGGCGAGCAGCCGGACCAGGTCTGCTACAGGATCGGCGGCTCGCTCAGCTATTCTGCCCTTACCGCCCGCAACCTGGGCGAACGCGTCGGTGCTGTAACCAGCGTTGGCCCAGGAATAGACCCGGCTGGCGTCATGCCCGGCATTCCTCTGGTCACGGTACCATCCTCAGCCACTACCACCTTTGAGAATATCTACAACGACGGACGCCGCAAGCAATTCGTGCGCGCTGTCGCGAGCCCTCTACAGCCGCAAAGCGTACCGAAAGAATGGCTTGCCGCCGACATCGTCCATCTTGCCCCAGTCGCGCAGGAGGTCTCTCCAGCGCTCGCCCAGCTTTTCGCGAGGTCGTTCGTCGGCGTTACCCCTCAGGGATGGATGCGGCGCTGGGACGCGGACGGCAAGGTGGTCAGGACATCCTGGCTGGAGGCTGGGGAGGTCCTGAAAATGGCAGACGCCGTCGTCCTGAGCGTGGAGGACATTGTTGGCGGCCAGAACACCATCCGTTCATACGCGCGCCGTACCGCCTTGCTGGTGGTCACGCGGGGTTCGCGGGGAGCCGACCTGCACTGGCGGGGCGAGGTTCACCACTTCCCGGCTTTTCCAGCGAAAGAGGTGGACCCCACCGGCGCGGGCGACGTCTTTGCGGCGGCGTTCTTCATCAAAGTGCACCGGGGTGGCGACCCCTTGCTGGCGATGCGCTTCGCAACCTGCGCGGCCAGCCTTGCCGTGGAGGATTTCGGGCTGAGAGGGGTGCCCACGCTGCGGCAGGTGGAGCAGAGGATGGAAGCTGTAGAGGGGGAAGGCCATCAGCTTACTCGATAGCTATACACAAGCTATACACATTGGGAAAGCAGGCTAGCCGGCACGGTGGTCGGCCACTACAAAGGAGAGCAGGAGTGACGATGAATGAGCCCTGTGCTGCGGTTAGCGGAATCGAAAACGCTGTAACATCGACTCGGGGACGCCAAGTATGACATTGCATCATTTGTGATCGGAGGGAAACAATGAAAGCTGATCTGGATCGTCTTATGGCGGAGCGCGGCTTCGATGCACTGGTGACGACCGGCCCGAGCGCCAACAATCCGACGATGTATTACCTTGCCAATGGGGTATCCGTTACTGAGGTCACGATGCTGGTCAAAAAGCGCGGCCAGACGCCCACGCTCATCGTCAGCTCGTACGAGCGCGACGAGGCGGCCAAATCCGGACTGCCCGTGGTCGAGCGCAGCAAATACGATCCGGTCAGGCTCCTCAACGAAGAGCGCGGCGATCAGCTACGCGCCAACGCCCGCCTGTGGGAGGTCGTTTTCGCGGACCTCGACGTGCGCGGCACCGTGGCCCTTTATGGGCGAGAAGAGCAGGGGCGCGCACTGGCGCTGGCCAACGAGGTGAACGCCCGCCAAAGCGACGTACGCGTGGTCGGCGAGTTCGCCAATACCGTGTTCGACGCCGTTTGGACGACCAAGGACGTGGACGAGGTCGCGCGCATTCGCTCCGTCGGCGCAAGGACGGTCGGGGTGGTGGGTAACACCGCCGCGTTCCTGTCTTCGCACCGGGCAGTGGACGACGTGCTGGTCAAGAAAGATGGCTCGCCCCTCACCATCGGCGATGTGAAGCGCGAGATCCGCCTATGGCTGGCCGAGGCCGATCTGGAAGACCCCGGGGGTGTGATCTTCGCCATCGGGCGCGACGCCGGCGTGCCCCACTCGCGCGGCGAAGACGATCAGCCCATTGCGCTCGGCGAGACCATCGTCTACGACATCTCCCCACGCGAGGCCGGCGGCGGCTATTACTTCGATTTCACCCGCACCTGGTGTCTCGGCTTTGCGCCGCCCGAAATCGAGAAGGCGTACCGGGACGTTCTGGAGACTTTCGAGACTATCCTGGCCGAAGCCAAAGTGAACGACCTGTGCCGGGGCCTGCAGCAGCGCGTCTGTCAGCTTCTGGAGGCACGCGGCCATCCCACCGTGAGGAGCGATCCCAGGACGAACCGGGGCTACGTCACGAGTCTGGGCCACGGCGTCGGCCTCAACATTCACGAACATCCCTTCTTCTCCGACTACGAGGGCAACGTCGACACCCTCGCACCCGGCTGCATCGCCACCATCGAGCCCGGCCTGTACTATCCCGACGACGGAGGCTTCGGCATCCGCATCGAGGACTGCCTGTGGATGGACCCAGCGATGGGGCGCCTGGAGAACCTGGCGGATTTCTCGAAAGAGCTGGTGCTGCCGGTTAACAACGGGGTGTGAAGTGAACCACGAACCACACGAAATACACGAAAAGATCCTTTTCAAAAAAGATCCTTTTCAAAGAAGAATGCTATGCTATTCAAGGGGCGGTGTTCGAAGTATATCGTGAAATGGGCTGCGGATCCCTTGAAGCCGTTTACCAAGAATGCCTTTGCAGGGAACTGCAACGCCGTGGCATCCCGTTCGTGTCTCAGGTTGAATTGTCTCTTTTCTACAAGGGCGAGAAACTGACACAGACGTATAAACCAGACTTCGTTTGCTACGGTAACATCATCGTTGAATTGAAAGCCGTCAAGGAAACAGGCGCTGAACATCGAGCGCAAGTATTCAATTATTTGAAAGCGACTGGTCTCCGTGTTGGCCTGCTGGTGAATTTCGGTCATTTCCCAAAAGCGACCATCGAAAGAGTCGTGTTATAGACTATTGGGCAACAGCGCCACCAATTTCACGAAATATTAGTGCGATGCAGCTTTCCTCAATTTCAATTTTCCTCAATTTCAATATAGGGTGATTTCGTGTGTTTCTGTCCTGGTCCTGATGATGCTAGGCAGCCGCCTTGCGAGCCGCGTACTCATTGGGTGAAAGCCCCGCCAGTTCGTATCCCTGGTGGGGGCGGTCGTTGTAGTAC
>JACPRP010000004.1 GCA_016189905.1 Chloroflexota bacterium
GCCCAGCGGGGGACGAGCCCCCGCGCTACATTGCATACGCTCGGTATATCGGTGGCTGCTCCGCTAGCCACAATCCTTCGCAAACTGCTATAAGCTCACGATGACTTGCCGGTGAAAGTCCGGTCGAAGGAGGTGCAAAGACCCTTCGTAGTAGCCCGCAGGTGTACGGGGAGACCTGAGCGCCGAAGCGCGGTGTCAAGCTCTCGAAAGGAGAGCGCAAACCGCCGGTCCGCAGCATGAAGCGAACCCTGCCGCGTCGTGAAAGTTTCCCCCGTAAGGTGCCAACAGGGAGCCGAGCCTGGTGTGCGTGGGCTAAGGCCACAAGCAGTTGCGTCCCACGCGCTATTTTGCTATACTTTGCAAGAATGAGGGCGCAACTCGCCGAAGCTCTGCGTCGTTCATTTGGACCACAACGGACGTGACACAACGGACTTGAATAGCGCAGCACGGAGAGGTGTCCGAGTGGTTTATGGTGACTGTCTTGAAAACAGTTAGGCGATGAGCCTCGGGGGTTCGAATCCCTCCCTCTCCGCCCGACCTGCTACGGTCGAACAACAGAAGATTGCCGTTGCCTGTTCACGGAGGGATCGCATAGTTGGTCTAGTGCGGCCGCCTGCTAAGCGGTTAAGGGGGCTTAAACCTCCTTCATGGGTTCGAATCCCATTCCCTCCGCCCATTCAGGGCTCCAGTCCTCTGGAGCCCTTTTTCGTGGGGTTTTCCAGGTATGAGGATATCCCTAACGAGTTTGCAACGTTTTCCACGGTGTGCTATAATTCCAGCGTCAACTTGCGCCCGTAGCTCAGTGGATTAGAGCGTTGGGTTGCGGACCCAAAGGTCGGAGGTTCGAGTCCTCTCGGGCGTGCCATAGGCCACCGAACAGGTGGCCTTTTTTGTTTGCCCTTCAGTATGCCGGCCAGCGTCTCTCCCGCCAGGTTATTGACATAACTCACTGCTCCCGTATAATCTCCATTGGAACTAATGTTCTGCGAGAATGTCCGACACGAAAAGTGTCTCTTGTAGGGGCAGGTTTGAAGCCTGCCTGCCAGAACAGCAGACAGTGAATGCTAGATTGTTCTATGTAGGCGAGGACCTGATGTCCAACGAGCGCGAGCTTTCTATCATTAAGACAACCGCAAACATCTTAAGCATCGCCCAGCCCGTTCTCAGGATGGCAATCCGCTCACGGATGAAGGAAATGGAGTTGGCCCGCAGCCAGGGCCAGCCCAGGCCTGGTGATATGTGCCATCTCGCCCCACGGGGTCGCAGGGTCAAGCCCGCGCGGCAATAGCCACGAATGCGCCCGCTCCTCGTGCTGCGGCAAGGAGCCCAACCCATCGATTACCAGTATCTATAGCCGCGCTAACCATCCCCTGGCTACTGCTACGGCGTGTTACGATATCATTTGCCTATCCGTTTATCCGTTTCACATCCGTTGACGCCGTTAACGATCCCCTCCTTCCCCTCCGTGTCTCCGTTGGCTCTGCTTGCAGTCCGCCGCGCGGACCGTGGCGACCTTCCCCTACACCGGCAGCGTGAAACGAAACGTGGCGTACTTGTCCGGCTCGCTCTCCACCCAGATGCGCCCACCGTGGGCCTCCACCAGCCCTCTGGCGATGTAAAGCCCCAGCCCCAGGCCCGGCACCTTCTCTTCCTGCGCCCGCCGCGTACGGTGGAACCGCGTGAAGAGCTTGTTCTGATCTTCCGACGTAATGCCCTGGCCAAGATTGGTCACCGAGATCATCACTTCCCCCGCCCCTGGCGAGATGTCCACCGTGATTGGTGCGCCAGGGTAGGAGTACTTGGCCGCGTTCGAAAGAAGGTTCCCCAGGACCTGCTCGACGCGGTCCGGATCTGCCTCAACCGGCGGGATCGGGCCGACTATCTGCAGCCGTACACGGTGTCCCCTTGTCGTCTCTCGCGATCGCTGAACGATGTCCCGCACGAGCCCGGGTATGTCGACCTGTCTCTTGATCAGCGCCAGCCGCCGGGCTTCGATGCGCGAAACGTCGAGCAAGTCCGAGATCATCCTCTCCATTCTCCGGCTGTTGGTCGCGATCGTCGCCAGCGCCTGCTGCACATTGAAAGGCAGAGCCTCTCTCGTGCCGGGTCGCATCAGATAATCGGCGTAGCCGCGGATCGGCGTCATTGCGCCGCGCAGGTCGTGCGCCACCACCGAGATGAACTCCTCGCGTTGCCGCTCCAGCTCTCTGATCTGGCTGATGTCCTGAATGACGGCCACGGCGCCCGTTATCTGGCCTGCCTCATTGCGGATCGGCGCGGCGTAAACCAGAATGGGCATCATCCGTCCGTCGGCTTGGCAAAAATGAACTTCCTGTCCGAGAATCACCTCACCGTGCAGCGCCCGCGCGGAAGGAAGGTCGTCGGCGGGGTAGAGGCTGCCGTCGGCTCGGCAGATGTTGTATACTCGCGGATGCTCGGCCATCGGCGCCTCGTGCTCCACCGGACGGCCGACCAACTGTTCGACGAACTTGTTGGCCAGCAAGATGCGGCCGGAGGGAGCTTCGAACAGCATGATCCCCACGGGCGAGTTATCGATGATGGCGGTGAGACGCCTTCGCTCCTCCTGCGCCGCCTCATACAGGCGCGCGTTCTCCATCCCGATGGCCATGATATCGCTGATGGTGCCGATAGCCTCCAGTTCCAGCGAGGACAACCGGCGCGCCTCGAAGGTCGCGTAAGTCACGGCGCCGACCACACGCCGCCCCACAATCAATGGAACTGCGGTCAGGCTGCCAAAGCCGAAGCGCTCTCCTAGCTCGCGAGGGATTAGGAGGTCGGCCGGTGCTTTCGCCAGGTCCTCTAGAACCTGTATGCGACGCTCGGCGATGGCGCGGGCGACGAGGGTAGGGGCATCGAAAGAGATGGTGCGCACCCGCTTCACCATATCTTCTGGCACGTTGCGCTGGCCAAGGAGCACGAGCTGCCGGCGAGCCTCGTCGGCGCCGTAGAGAGCCGCTGCATCGGCCCGAAGGGCCGCGGCAGCCTCGTCGAGCACCTGCTGAACGATGTCTTCCAGGCTGAGGGCTTTGGCCACGGCCGTGGTCACTCGCGCCACCGTGGCCCGGATTCGTGCCAGCTCCACCTCGGTCACGTCCCGCATCACCACCACGGCGCCGGTTATCTCCCCCTCTGGGCCGCGTATTGGCGCCGCGCTGAGCTCGAGCGTCAGCTTCCGCCCGTCCCACATTTGCGCCTGCTCGAGAAATCCCCGCACCGTCTCCCCCCTGAGCGCTCTGGCGCCCGTGTAATTCTCGGGCCGGAGCGGCGTTCCATCCAGGTAAGTCGCCTTCAGAAACTCCCGGTACTCGCCCAGCGGCCCCAGCGCCTCCTCCTTCCGGGCGAACCCCAGGAGACGCAGCCCGCTAATGTTGACGTCGATGACGTTGGCCTGTGCGTCCAGGGTGAACACGGCGTCTGCCATGCTGTCCAGTGTGACCTGTAACCGTGAGGCGCGGGCCTGGGCCACCGCGGATAACTGCTGCTGCCGTCGCAGAAGCTCCACGTGCCCGGCCAGTAGCACCAGTAGCATCGAGCAAAATGAGCCGACCAGCAGCACCCTGTTGAAGTACCAGATGACGTCGTAAAGCTGGCCGCCGAAGACGTCGCTGGCGAGCCTGATGGCGAGCACGATCTGCACGGTCGCCGCGTAGCCGACCACCACCTCTCCCGCCCGGCGATAACATCGCAGCGACAGCAACGCGCCCAGCGCGAAGACCGCCGCGATCGCGGCGGTCCACCCCTGATTCAGCAGCGTGAAGCGGCCTTCGGCCACCAGGGAAGGCATCGCGTCTCCAAGAGCGAAGGTGAGGGCGAGGATCAGCATGCAGAGCAGTCCGATGGCCGAAAACAGGATCGGCGGGTAGCGTTGGTTCCGATCCATCCCCCGCGGCCAGCGCGCCAGCGCCGCGACGGCCAGGAGCACGGCCAGGGCGGTCTTCTTGTAGTGGAAAGGCCAGTCGGCGGCGTTGGGGGGAACGTTCAAGATAGCGCCCCCGTCGACGGTCCCTTTGATAACCAGGAAATAGGCCAGCCCGAAGATGGCGTAGGCCCAGAACGCCAGCCCGACCCATAAGGTGCCCGGCTCGCCCAGCACGCGATACCTTCCCACGCAAAAGTAGGCGATGCCGAGAGCTGCTATGACGACAAAGAACTGTACTGTGATCTCCACCCACGGGAGGCGGAAGAGCACGGGCCCGCGACCCATCGTTATTAAAAGAAGGCTCTCGATCAGGAGGACTGAGATGGTCGCCACGAGGAATAGCCGCATCGGCCCGCTCCCGCGCGGAACCGCCGATGGTTGGTGGGCCCCGACCCCAGGATTGGCTGCCATGCCATTCGCCTCCTCGATGCACCACCGGTGTAGTGCTCGTCAATAAAGTATAGAGCGAGCCTGCGTCCTCATTTTGTGCGAGGCTGCCCAGCTCTATGCTCACGCAAGGCGGACAATGGCCTTTGTCCAGGAAGCAAGCACGACACCATTGTCTCATAAAAGTCGAAAAGGCGCCATAATGAAGACGCCTTCCAACAGCTTGCTTGCCACACGCCCCACTTCGCAGGCCGAAGGAGGCCGTCATTCCTCGAAATGTGCAAGAACAATACCACTACTTGAATTTTCGCGCCGAAAGTGATAAAAAGATGCTACCTGATGCTGCGATGGGCGTTGTGTATAAGAGATTCTCGTGCCTTTGCCGACCGGGCATTTCGATACGGTTGCAGCGAATAGGGGACTGTCTTGGCGAACCTTATGGGTCTCTTGCTCGGGGCGACGACATCCAGGCTTCGAGCCATAGCTTCTTCCTGGCAGATCGATGCCAGCGCAGAGCCTCGCACCCTGGTGTCCAGGCTCTACGACGAGATGACCGACGAGCACGCGGTCAAATTCTTCTTGGATCGCCTTGATCCGCGCGAGCAACTCGCGCTGCGGAGGCTTACTGCCGCACCGAAGGGCTGGAGCCCTGTCAGGGACCTCGGCGGCAGCCTCCCCTTCGATGAAGAACAGACTCGGCAGATACTCGCGAGCCTTGAAGATGCCGGTATCGTCGTCGTCGAGACCGTCAGGGTCTTCGGCAACGAGATTCTGGAGGGACCCGTTCACTTCAGTCGCTCGCGGCCCTCGACGCAGGTAAACGTCGCTCGCATCCCGCCAGACCTCTTGCGCATTCTCCAGCGCATAGAACAGCAAATGGCCTCGGGCGACCAGAGCGAGAAGAGCCTGCACCGGCTGTTGGGCGAGCTCGATTTGCCCCAGCTTCAGCTTCTGAGCGAGCGCTGGCACCTCCCTGACGCACAGCACCGGTTCAAGAAAGAGCTGATGCTCCTCCTCGAGGCGACGATCGGCGTGGCCGAACAGGTTGACGACGCGACTGCGCGCCTGGGGCCGGAGGCGCAGTGCGTGTTCAATGCGGTGAAGGCCGCACGCGGGTCAGTTTCTCTTGACGCGCTGAACCGGTCGCTTACGCTGGACCAGCGTCTGTCTCGAAAGGCAATTTCGTCCCTCGGCTATCTCTTCCTGCTTCAGGACACGTATGTCGGTGGCGAGCGCCACGTGTTCATCCCTCTGGGCGTCGGCCGTCAGACCAGCTTGCCGGTTTCCGCCGATGGCCCGAACGAGCCCGTGGAGGTGCCCGAGCCCGTCAGGGTTCTGGGTGTGGATTATTCGTTCTTTCACGACCTGCTGGTGCTGTTGAATTTCTGCCAACGACGCCGCGTTGAGCGGACAATGCTCGAGCGAAAAGCGCCGCGCCGGGTGATGGCTCTATTGCAGGATGAGATGGCGATCGCCGGCAAGGATGGGCAGACCTCGGCCAGACTCGACTACCTTTTCCACGTGGCGCGGAGTCTCAACCTGCTCGTAACGAAGAACAATCGAATTTCGGTGAGCCAGGATGTCGGCGCCTGGGCTGCTCGAGGTATTGTTAGCCAGGCTGAGGAGCTTTATAAGTTCTGGATTGCTGATGACCTCTGGAGAACCTCTCGCTCGGCTTTTCTAACCGGGATGGATGCGGCGCTCTGCCACACCATGCGCCGCCACGTGGCAGGATTCTTGAGAAACTGCAAACAGGGCAAGTGGTACTCCTTCGAGTCCATGGTCGAATACGTGGCCGCGGAGCTTGCCCGCGAATCTAAACGAGAGCAATCCCTGCCAACGGGTCAGGCTACACCGTGTGTTCATCCTGGTCGAGCAGAGGTGCACGTGCTGGGCGCCAGGATCGTGCATCTGTTTCGCTGGATGTCGTTCCTTTCGCTGGGTAAGAGCGATGCTGGGGCGGTTTGCGCCCTACAAACGACGCCGTTAGGGGCCTGGGTTTTCGGCGCCGAACGCGCGGTCGCGCCGGTGTACGATAAGGCGACGCTGAGCGTGAGCCCGGACTTAGAGGTGGCTGTCCTGGAGCCAGATACGCTCGCGTGGCATCATCTGCTAAAATTTGCCCTGACCGTGAGCGTCGGTCGGGCCAGCGTGCACCAGATTACCAGGAGGAAGGTACAGGAGGCTATCTACGCGGGCGCCAGCGCTGACGATCTACTGCGGTTCCTCAGTGAGCGAAGCGGGATCGGGGTCCCCGATAGCGTGGTCGAAAGCATCAACGAGTGGGCGAAAAGCGTCAGGATCGTCAATCTCGAGAGGCTGACGGTCCTGGAGGTCGATACGCAAATGGTGCTGGAAGAGTTGCTGGCGTGTCCCAAGTACTCGAAATGGTTGGGCCGCCGACTTTCCCCGACCGCGGTTGTTGTTAAGGAGATACCGGATGTGATGAGATTCGTGAGAGATATGAAGAGCGACGGCTATCTCCTTAGGATCGGCTTCTAGCGGCGAGATGCTACAGAATCTGGCTCACCTGCGGGCTCTACTGATCGATCTAGACGGCGTGGTCTACAGAGGCAGCGAGGTGCTGCCCGGTGCGAAGGAGTTCTTCGACTTTCTCTCTGCCCGAAATCTCGCCTTCTGCCTCCTTACCAACAATTCCACCGCCACTCCCGCCCAGTACGTGTGCCGCCTGGCCTGTGTAGGCATCACGGTGAACGAATCGGCCGTGCTCACCAGCGGGGAAGCTGCCGCGCAGTATCTGCAAAAAAGGGGGCCAAGCAGCGCAGGTGTCTACGTCATTGGCGAAGAAGGTCTCCGACAGCCGATTGCCCGGGCGGGCTTTCGATTCGACGGTGTCGCCCCGGATTACGTCGTGGTCGGCCTCGACAGGGAGTTCACCTATGACAAGATGGCCGTGGCCTGTCTCGCGATTCGCAACGGCGCCAGGCTCATCGCCAGCAATCCAGACACGACCTTCCCGACGGAGCGGGGATTGCTTCCCGGCGCAGGTGCCATCCTGGCCTCGATCACTGCCTCGACCGGCAAACGGCCGGTCGTCGTCGGCAAGCCGAACACCCGGATGCTGACGCTCGCGATGGAGCGCCTGGGAGTTGGGAGGGAGGAAACCGCGATCGTTGGCGACCGTCTTGATACCGACGTGCTGGCCGGCAGACGAGCGGGAATAACCACAATCCTCGTGCTCACCGGCGTGACGACCCCGTCAGACCTCGCCAGGTCGAGATTGCAGCCTGACTGGGTCTCCCCTGACCTCACCCACCTGAGATCCGCCCTCGAGGGCTAAGTGCCCATCCAAAACGTAGCGCGGTCCGATCCATTGGACCGCCCGGTTCCCGTCGAAGGCCTGCGGAACGATGAATGCAGGCGGCTGGGTGGGGCCAGCATTGGCAAAGCATCCGAGCCCTCGCCTTATGGAATGCTACAATACTACAGCGCGAATGTTTTGCCTTCTCCGAGAGCCGAAATCCTGCCATCATCGATGCCACCGAGAACGCATATCCACGACTTGTCGAACGGTAGTGTGTAGATGATTGTGGAAGTAGGGACGCCCTGATACGCCCCAACGGATTTCCACAAATTTGCGTACACTACCTGTCGAACAAAACGATAGAACCAGTTTGCATCTTATGCTATAATACCGCAGGTACTTCACCCCGCACCATTACGGGCTTGGCGACAGCTTCTCGGGCGGTTCAAAGCCAAACAACTGTTGAAGGGAAGTTATTAGTATGTCATTGCCTTATGTCGGTCAGCCAGGGACGCCGACCGAGCAGCTTACCGATGGCGCTGACAATCCGCAGAACGGAACGAAACCAGGCTTGGATTCCTTGCCCGCGTCGACGGCTGATCTCAAGCGCATCGCGCTGGAGTTGCGCAGGCAGATAGTCATTATGATCGGGAAGGCTGGCTCGGGCCATCCTGGAGGCTCTCTTTCAGCCGTAGAAATCGTGACCTCGCTGTTGTTCGCCGTTATGCGCCACGATCCGGCAAATCCGAAATGGCCGGGGAGAGATCGACTGGTGCTGAGCAAAGGGCACGCCGCGCCGGTGCTTTACGCGGCGCTGGCTACCGCCGGATACTTCCCGAAGGACTGGTTGAATTCCCTCCGCAAGATCGGGAGCCCGCTGCAGGGACATCCATATGCGCGCAGTACGCCTGGGGTAGAGATTTCGACCGGCTCACTCGGCCAGGGCCTCTCGGTTGCGGTGGGAATGGCGCTGGCCGGCAGGTTAGATAGGGCTGACTACAGGGTGTACGCGGTCGTTGGCGACGGCGAGTCGGATGAGGGCCAGATCTGGGAGGCCGCGATGGCCGCCGGCCACTACCGATTGGATAATCTGGTGGGCATCCTTGACTATAACGGCTTACAGATAGATGGTCCCAACCGCGAGGTTATGAACGTCGAGCCTCTGGCGGATAAGTGGCGGTCTTTTGGCTGGCACGTGCAGGAGGTTGACGGACACGATTTCGCGCAATTGCTGAGCGCTCTCGCAACGGCGGCGGATGTCAAAGGGCAGCCGTCGATGATTGTCGCTCGTACGACCAAGGGCAAGGGCGTATCTTTTATGGAGAACGTCGTGGACTTCCACGGCAAGGCTCCCACCGCCGAGCAGGTCGAGTTGGCGCTGCGAGAATTGATCGATGTTTGATCTAAAGGTCGGAATATGAAGCTTGGAATGGCAACACGCGAGGCCTACGGCCGCACCCTCGTGGCTCTGGGCCGAGAGAACCCGAATGTCGTGGTCCTGGACGCCGATCTCGCGAAATCGACCATGACGAAGATGTTTGCCGACGAGTTTCCAGAGCGCTTCTTCGACTCTGGCGTGGCGGAGCAGAATATGGTCGGCATGGCCGCCGGCCTGGCATCCTGTGGCAAGATCGTATTCGCGAGTAGCTTCGCCGTCTTTCTTCCCGGCCGCTGCTTCGACCAGTTGCGTATGTCGGTGGCTTATTCGGGCACGAACGTTAAGCTGGCGGCAACCCACGCGGGTATTACAGTCGGCGAGGACGGCGCTTCGCACCAGGCGATCGAGGATGTCGCCCTGATCCGGTCCTTGCCCGGCATCAAGATCATCGTTCCGGCGGACGAGTTGGCCGCCGCCTGGGCCACCAGGGTTGCCGCGAGTAATGACGGCCCTTTCTACCTGCGCCTCGGGCGTCCAAAATCCCCGCTGATCTACGCTGGCGAGGAGCGATTTGCGCTGGGCAAAGCTATCGAGCTGCGTGACGGCGGTGATGCGACGATAATCGCTAACGGAAGAATGGTGGCCGAGGCGCTTGCCGCCGCCGACGTGTGCGCGAGCGACGGGATAGCGGTTCGAGTTCTGGATCTGCATACTGTGGAGCCGATCGACAGGGAAGCCATCGTCAAGGCGGCGGTAGAGACGGGGGCGATCGTTGTGGCTGAGGAGCACCTGCTTAACGGCGGGACGGGGAGCGCCGTATCACAGGTCGTCGTCGAAGAATACCCTGTGCCGATAGAATTCGTCGCCATCAGACAATGTCACGGCCAATCGGGTGATCCCGATGGTCTACTGCGCGCCTATGGTCTTACGGCGGAGCACATCGTGAGCGCCGTGCAGAAGGCGATCGCACGAAAACGATAAAAAGGTGTAGCGAGGATATGCCGAAAGGGAAAGGGAAGATTCTCTTTTCGCTGGCAGCCGGGCTCGCGGTTTATATGGCCCTGGCCGTCTTCGCCGATCTGCCGAAGATTGGCCAGGCCCTCGCTGCGTTCAGGTGGCAGTTCATCCCCGCGATTCTCGGCCTCACTTTACTGAACTATCTCCTGCGCTTCGTGAAATGGCACTACTACCTCCATCAGATAGGTGTCAGGACCATTAGCTCTCGAGATAGCCTCCTGGTGTTCTTCAGTGGTTTGTCGATGGTCGTGACCCCTGGGAAGGTGGGGGAGTGGCTCAAGTGCTATCTCCTCAAGCAGACCGCCGGAACCCCCATTTCGGCCTCGGCGCCTATCCTGATTGCGGAGCGCCTGACCGATGGTCTGGCCATGCTCGGTCTGGCATCGGTCGGCTTGCTGATCTATGGCTACGGCTGGCAGGTGCTCTCGGTTGTGCTTCTCGTGGCCCTCGTCCTGGTCGCGCTCATCCAGAGTCGCCCTCTGGCCTACCGGGCGATTTCCCTCGGCGAGAAACTGCCCTTCGTATCCCGTAAGGCCCATCACCTCTACGTTGCCTATGACAGCGCTTATGCCTTGTTGAAATTGAGGAACCTTACCATCGCTATTGCTATCGGCCTCGTGTCGTGGGCGGGTGAGTCGGTCGCATTCTGGTTCGTCCTCGTCGGTCTGGGTTTGGATCCCAGTGCGACGCTTCTCCTCCAGGCGACCTTCATTTTATCTGTGTCTACCATCGTTGGCTCGGTTTCGATGCTCCCTGGCGGACTCGCCGTTGCCGAAGGCAGTATCACCACCCTGCTGCTCCTCCTCGGCGTCACCGCCGAGCCGTGGGTGGCGGCGGCCGCAACTTTGCTGATTCGCCTGTGTACCCTCTGGTTTGGCGTGGCCGTCGGCATCTGCGCCCTGTTCCTTTCCACACGCGGCGCCGCGCCCGCATCTGATGGCAATTTGCCGTCCTTGGCCGAGCGAGAGCTCGACATCGCCAGATAAGCTGCTAAGGCTTATGCATTCTGCTTGGAGCGGCCCAAATGTAGCCGCACTCTTTAGGGCGCGCGGGCCTGTTCGCTTGATGACAAGCCCACTTACGCGCGCCTGTCCCAGTTCTGGCGCCCAGGCTGATATGCTCAAAGGATCGTAGCGCCGCAGTTAGAATGCATAAGCCCTGGATAAGCTGCCAGAGCATGTTGCGAAAACATCGAATCGCTGCTAACTTGTAGGGGTGCGATTCATCCCTCGGCGGCGTTAGACCGACGCGTTCTTCCGCCGAAGGACGCGTCGGTCTTGTCCCCCGCTATAGCAGTTTTCATTCTGCTATTACTACCCGTAGCGCTAGGGCTTAACCCCCCCAATAGCAGTTTGCATTCTGCTATGGCTACCCGTAGCGCGGGGGCTCGTCCCCCGCTATAGCAGTTTGCATTTTGCTATGGCTACCCGTAGCACGGGGGCTTGTCCCAATACGGTTTAGTTAGCGTAGGCACCTGGTCTTTAGTGTCAGACCTCACCCCAAGACCGTAGCGCGGGGGCATGTCCCAATACGGTTTAGTTAAGGGGAGGGGGCGGTCCAACCCCTCCCTGATGTTGGGCTAGCCCATCGACAGATTCACTTGGACCGGACAAGAAAGA
>JACPRP010000048.1 GCA_016189905.1 Chloroflexota bacterium
CCCCAAGACCGTAGCGCGGGGGCTTGTCCCCCGCTGGAGAGGGGGGGCACGAGCTAGCTGCCCTTAACTAAACCGTATTGGGACAAGCCCCCGAACTACAGATCGCTAAACGTAAGCGCGAACCGCGGTAAATGCCGAGACGGACCATTGTAGTGGGCAGTCTCTGAGAGAGCTTCACCTCAGCCTGATTTCGAACGAGGAGTTCTCAGGACGCTCTGGTGATAGTCTACGCCTCTCGTGACCGCGCGGCGTGCCTCGTCTGAAAGCCCAGGCGATTCAGCAGGTCGGCGATCTCCCCCAGTTGAGAAGCGAGCCAATGTCGGAGGTCTTCGCGTTCAATCGCCTTCTTCAGGATGGCAGCACGCCGTTTTCTCTCTGGCTGGGACATCTGTAGAGCGAATTGCAGCGCCTGTCTGGTGCCTTGGACGTCAGCCGCTGCCACAGGGACGACGCCTTCTCTTAGCTGTTGGTAAGCCCCGGCCCCCTCCGTTAGCACCAGAACCCCCGCTTTAGTGTTCACGATGGGACCTTCTTTGGCCACCAGATTCATTCCATCGATCATCGGATTAACCAGAAGCACATCATAAAGTGACAGTCCGGCCAACGCCTGGTCGTAGTTGTTTTCGTAGAAGACCTCGATCGGTCGCCAGCCTTCGCGACCGTGCTTCGCGTTAACCGAATCGATCATCTTGACGACTCTCGAGCGATAGCGGCGGTATTCGGTGATCTGTTCGCGAGAGGGAACCAGGAAAAGCAAGAGCTTCACACGCCCGATAAGCTGAGGATCTCCCGAGAGCAACGCATCGTAAGCTTGCAGCCCGCGAAGGATGTTCTTGCTCGGCTCCAGGCGATCAACCCGCACGATGGTTTTTTCGCCACAGATCGGCTGTAACTGCGCGACGTAGCGCTTCACCAGAGGGGAGCGAGCCCGCCGCAGCAACTGCCCAGGGTCGACAGAGATGGGATAGGCTCTGACACGCGCCACGTGGCCGTCGAGGAGAACCCCAACCGCGTCTCGATCCATTCTCGCGCCTCTCAGAAAGGCCAGGCAGCCATCGACGAAGTTTCGCGCATCCTGTGTGGTCTGAAAGCCGAGGAAATCGGCCGCGACAAGGCCGCGGAAGATGTCCTCGCGCATCTCAAATGGCAGCATCTCCCAATAGCGCGGCTCAGGCCAGGGGATATGAGTGAAGTGCTGGATTATGCTGGTCGGGGCACCGTTCCGCACCATCCTCGGCGTGAGATACAGGTGATAGTCCTGCAACAAGATAACGGGCGTCTTCCTCGAGTTCGATATCACCTCAACCACCTTATCCGCGAAACGCTGGTTTGCGGGGACGTATCCGGTGCGCCACGCATCATAAGTGGAGCTATCGATGCGCGGCTCGTAGGATGAGTTCCACATGTAATGCTGCAGGAACCATAGAATGCGATTGCTGAAATCCTGGTAATACTTGCGATAGACGGGCAGAGGCAAGATGACGAATCGAGGGGTGATGTTGTTGCCCCTCATACCGATACTCCGTAGCTGGGCGGTGGAGAGAGAATCGTAGGCCTTGGCGATGCGGCGATCGCCTTGAACGATCGCCGAGAAAACCCACGTGATCGGCGCTATGGCGGCGATATAGCCAAGCGCGGCCGCAACGCCGCCGGCTCCCCGAACGTGATTTATCCCCTCATCCTCGTCGATGCGGCACTCTATCGGTCCACGGTTGCTGACGACGGTCAAATCTACGTTGGCAGAGAACTCGGCGAGCAGCACGGCCGGATCTGGCTCCGATACTGCACGAAGTACCATTTCCCGCTGCCTCCGCATCCCTCCATCAACACACTATCAACACACGCACACTATCAACACACGCACACAGAGCATCCGGCCACTGGCAGTGCCCGTCCACCGCCAATTCCGTTGGCTTTTGTATTTGTGCGCAAGAATCGTGCCCGATTGGGTCGTTTCGTAAACAGGTGGCCTGGTCCCCATGAAGGGGGGCTCCTCCTTCCGCTGAAGGCCCCATTCCTTGTTGGCTGGCAAGCGGTGATTTCTCCAGAAGAGCTACTGATATCTGTTCAGCACCAGGCCGCTGCCGATGTGACCGGAGCGGAAATGTTGCTCGTCGACATTGCTGCCAATAATGCAATTCCTGCCGACGCGAACCGAAGGGGGGATCCGGCTGTTTTTACCCACAACCGTTATCCCATTCTCCAGGCAGTTCGGATATCTCTTGTTAGGGGTGAAATCGTCGCCGAAGCCAATGTACGCGGCCCTGCCGACGACGACATTTTTGTCCACGATCGCCTTATTTACGACGGCATCGGACTCTATTCTGGTATCGTTCATAATTATCGAATCGCGCACCACCGCGCCTTCCTCGACGTACACGCCAGGCGACAGAACCGAATGGACCACCAGACCGTTGATGATACAGCCGTCGCAGACCAGGCTCTTGATGATTTTTGCGCCATAGCCTGTCTTCAGCGGCGGTCTGTCCTCGATTCTTGTGTGGACAGCCGCCTCCGGCTCATACAGATCCATCTCTGGCATCTCCGCTAACAAGTCCATGTTGGCTTCCCAATATGACCGTAGCGTACCGACATCTCGCCAGTATCCTTTGAAACAGAACCCATAGACATTATCGGCCGATACCATAGTTGGGAGCACATCCTTGCCGAAATCGTGCGCGCTCACGCGTTTGGCATCTTCCCGCAGCCTTTGCCCTAGAATCTCCTTGTTGAACACATAAATGCCCATAGAAACCAGGTTGGACCTCGGGGCACGCGGCTTTTCATCGAATTCCGTGACCCGGTTGTTCTCGTCGAGTATCAGCGTTCCATAGCGCGATGCCTCGTCCCAGGGCACTTCCATGACAGCTACCGTTAGATCGGCGCCCTTGGCCTCGTGAAATGCGAGAAGCTCCTCGTAGTTCATCTTGTAGATGTGGTCGCCAGAGAGGATCAAAATGTACTTCGCCCGCTGATCTTCGATGAAGCTCAGATTCTGGTATACGGCGTCAGCCGTCCCCTTATACCAGTCCTCGTCCTCCCTCCCGAGATAAGGCTGCATCAGCCTTACTCCGCCCTCCTTGCGGTCCAGGTCCCAGGGTTTGCCTATGCCGATGTGGTCGTTGAGCGAGCGGGGACGATACTGCGTCAGGATGGCAACGTTGAACATTCCCGAGTTCACACAGTTGCTCAGGGTGAAGTCGATGATGCGATACTTGCCTGCAAACGGCACCGCGGGCTTTGCCCGCTTATCCGAAAGAATACCAAGCCGACTTCCCTGGCCTCCCGCAAGAATAACCGCCAATACCCTTCTGCTCAGCAACTGCCTTCCCCCCCTGGCCTCGACGTTCGAATCAGTTACGTAATTCTACCTAATTGGCGAACTTTTTTCCAAGCTTGTCGGGGCGAAATCTCAGTATTGCATAATCATTGCGAGCCAGCTAGAATACGCTTGTGTGAGGAGGTGAATACAATGGTGCAAAACAGCGCCACGGGGACTTCATTGGAGATTCAGAGGATTATCGAGGACACGATCAAGAGGTTCGTGTTGGAATCGCCGAAGAACAGCCTCACCGATATCGACGGCAGCCCGATTTTCGAGGAGCCGCTGGTCGGTTTCGCCGATGGCGACGACGCCCTCTTCCTGGAATACAAGAGCATCATCGGCGACTTCCATATGACCCCGCGCGAAGCGTTGGAGAGGCACGTCGAAGGTGTCGATTCGCTCCAGTTCCCGCGCGTCGGCGTGGTTTCCTGGATCTTGCCGATCGCCGAGAAGATCCGCCTGAACAATCGCGAGATGGAAGGGATGGCGTGTCTGAGATGGAATCGTGCTCGGTGGCAGGGCGAGGCGCTGAACGAGGCCCTCAGGCAGCACCTGATAGCACTCGTGCAGGAGAAGGGCTACCACGCTGTCATTCCACCTCTTACCCCGTCATTCAAGCAAGTGCAGCTCGATAATGGCCCGGCCTCATCGTGGTCCGAGCGGCACATCGCCTACGCGGCCGGTCTGGGCACTTTCAGCCTGACGGATGCTCTCATCACCGCCAAAGGCACAGCCATGCGCTGCGGCAGCGTGGTGACGAGTGTTAGCTTCGTCCCCAGCCCGAGAAGCTACACGAGCCATCAGGCCTATTGCCCCTTCGTACGGGACGGCACCTGTGGCCTCTGCATTCAGCGCTGCCCCGCCAACGCCATCGACGAGAACGGACACGACAAGAAGAGATGTCGAGAGTACAACGAAGTCGAGCTAAAGGCGTGGGCCGCCCAGCATCCAGAGGCGGGCTACATCGGGCGGTACCCGGCCTGCGGATTATGCCTGACGGGAGTTCCTTGCGAGGCGCAGATACCTTAGAGCAGCAATACTAAGCAAAATGATTATGATGGTCAGGCCGCCGTGAGCCTACCGCCGACGGCAACGCACCTACGCCGTGGCCTATGGCGGCTGATCACTTCTTTATAGATTTCCACCGCCGTTCGTCCAGTTCGCCAGCTCTTACCTGGCCCCAGGTCGTCCAGGAAGGCATTCATCAGGTTGATGACGCCGGTGTCGCCGAGCAGCGCGATCACCCGGGCCGCCATCGTGATATTGATGCGCGGCTCGATCCGATCGAGGTCTTCAAAGAAGAACGCGCAGCTCGTGAACATTAGCTGGCGATAATACTGTGCCTCGAGCAGACGAAGCACCCGCGATGACTCTCGGTTGGTTACCCCTTGGATTCTATGTTGGCTCAAGAACTCCCGCCAGCTTACGGCGCCCAGTTTTACGTCGATGTATTGCTCCAGCGCTTCCCACGGGTCACGCAAGGTGTTGGTGGTCTGAAGCTCGTAGACGGTATCCACCCTAGCAGCCAGGCGCCCGAGTGCACGGCGGAGGTGCCATTTCCAGCTTCCATTTCCATCCGTGCAGCCGCACGAATCCCTCCAACGCTTAACCCCGTGGTGGCAGCTCCACGACGTATCCTCTTCGATAGCGATCTCCCATCGCGGCGGATGGAGCTGCAGGTAGCGGGTAAGGGACACCACCTCGAATCCCTGCTGCGGGGCGCCGTACGTCAGGAGATGAGCAAGGAACTGGTCGCGACCGGGCTTATGATGTCCATACACCTCTCCGTCCGTCGCCACGAGGATGATCTGTGGCTCATCCGAGGCCATCTTCTGATGGTCGAGATGCTGTGTGAGAAGCTGCGCGCTGAACGACTCCGCGCAGATGGTCGCGTGCGAATCGAAGGATACGGCCCCGCTTAAGGCGGAATTGTAGAAGAACACGACGATCGACCTGCCGTTGCGCAATCTCACCCGATACGGCTGACCGGTATCCGCATGCCCGGCGGCCTGCCAGGGGGCGAGGATCGTGAACTGCACCCCCATCTCGGCCATTATCTCGAGGCTTTCGTGATCGACAGCGGTCTCGGCGAGCCAGAGCCCTTCTGGTTTGCGACCGAATCGGTGGGCGAACTCCGCGATTCCCCAGGCTATCTGAGTGCGCTTCTCCCGCGTGGTGGCCAGTGGCAAGATCGTGTGATTGTAAGCCTGAGCGATGGCGTTGCCTACGCCAAAGCGACGCCGATGCTCCCTGTCTGAATCGACGATCAGATCATGCGTGCGCCTATCGCTGCGTTCGAGCCACATCGCGAGCGTGGGGCCGACGTCGAAACTGATCTGCCGAAAATTGCCTGCCTCCGCGTTCGGTTTGTAGCACTCCGCGTTGATCTTCTCGTTGAAATCGTGATATGGTTCTGCCCCCAACTCTTGAGGGACCTGTCCTGTAAACGGATCCTCACGTATTGGCTGATAAAAGTGCGCGTGCACTGCGAGATACTTCTTGCCCAACCCCATTCCCCTCCACCAGAAGTCGTCCCATAGCGATTTGCATTTGGACGTGGCTACGTTTTCGGATGCGCACTAGGGAGATAACCTCGCCATAGCTGAGAGACAGCGAGGAGCATGCTCTATCCTGTAAGGATGATTATATTGCGCGCTGTGCTGCGTGTCAACGAAAACGGGGTAGCAATTCAGGGCTGGACCGGACTGGTCAGTTAACTGGACCATATCGAGCCAGTTGCTCTATGGCGCATTCTCCGTCACATATTTCGCCGGCACCCAACCGATGTTCCCTTTAGAATCCTTCACATTCCGCCATACCATGCCCTCGGCTTCCCGGTCCTCGCCAACGATCTCCAGCACAGTGCCGTCCATCCAGGCCACGAGCCTGTCTGCCGACCTTGGTGTACGACGAAGGAAAACGCCATCGCCACCGGTGTTGGCAATTGTCACGAAGACCGGCGTAGGCTCTGGCACCGGCGTTGGCTCGACCGTCGGCGTGGGCTCTGCGAGACTGAGCTGCACGTTCGGCTTCGCTATCGACGTCGGGAGCTCGGACTTACTGGTGAGGATATTGAACATCGGATTAGACGCGACGGCAGAGATAACAAAGCCGCTGCCCCAGAACAGCGTGACGGCAACGGCGAAAAGAAGCAGCACTGTGATAATAAATATGGCGCCCGAGCCCACATCGCTCACATCTGGGTCTTTTTCCGGCGCACTGCCATCAAACCTGTATGCCATACTAACGTTCCTGTCCTAACGGGGGTCGCCCCCCAGAATGAAGAAAACGAATCAACAAGAAGGCCAAAAGCCGTGCCCCGGCCCACACTCCATCACATCCCATCGCATTCCCTTGGCGATTTGCACGGTTAACGACCAGATTATATAGGTGCCCCCATGTCCGGTCAACAGCATCAGGCCTACAATAGTAGCTACTATCGATCCCTCAACCCTCAACCCTATAGCAGTTTGCATTTTGATATGGCTACATTGCATACGCTCGGTATATCGGTGGCTGCTCCGCTAGCCAAAATCCTTTGCAAACTGCTATAATGTCGGCCATCTCAAGCCGCCGCTAGTCGTGTCGTATTGTCGTCACCTCGCGTTCACGGGCACCGGCGCCTGCGCCATCAAACTGGGCATGGCGGCCTTAGCGAGGTCGATGGGCAGACCCAGGCCGATGCCGACGAATCCCCCGGTTGGCGACAGAATCGACGTCGCGATGCCGATCACCTCGCCTGAGGAGTTGAATATCGGACCACCGGAATTGCCTGGGTTGATCGCGGCATCGGTTTGGATCGCCTGCGGAATCGCCACAATGTCCCCGTCGAAGATGAATGGCTCAAGAGTTCGATCGATTCCACTGATAATGCCTGTCGAAACCGAGTGATCGAGCCCGAACGGGTTGCCGATGACGATGGTCTTCTGCCCCACTCTCAGATCCGACGAGGCACCGAGCACCACCGTCGTCTGGCTTTCATTTGGAGACACCGACAGCAGCGCCATGTCCAGCTCGGTATTCACTCCGACGACACTGGCGTCGAGCTGCGTCCCATCGCTCAACACCACCGCAATAGCCTCACTTCCTCTGACCACGTGCTCGTTAGTAAGAATCAGCCCCTTTTCGATAAAGAAGCCTGAGCCCGAGGCTTCGATGGAATCAGGCGGGGTTCTATGGGGCGAGTCCGAGCCCCCTGGGTGCTTTGCACGCGTCGTAATATGTACGACCGCATTCTGGTATTGCTCGACGATCTCCGTCGTATTCATTTCATCGGCGGTGACAAGCGCCGCTTGGCTATGCGCTTTTGGCGAAACATCCAGGTCGGCGAAGCCAACCACCGTCAATCCCATAACCAGGCCGATCATCAAGCCGAATAGCAATGTTCTCACACTACTCATTCTCCACCACCTCAGCCAAATTGTTCTCGGCACTCACTGTAAAGGTGTCGGCTGCTGGCCGCACTCTAAAGTAGTTCGCGCTGGTATAGGACACCCCGCCCCAGGACAACCACATGCGGATTGCCCCTACACCGCCCCGTCGATTGCTAAAACCTATCGCAAACTGCCGTAACGTGAAACCAGGTTGGGCAACTTTCGCCCAACTACGTCCCACCACTGCAAATTCAGGGCCATCTCGCTGGCATAGATATTGATGAAGATTCTCTATAGAGTCGGGAGGTGACAAAATGGAGATAACTAAGGTAAAAAGACCGAGCCTCGATGAATTGAATCTCAGTATCGGTAAGAAGACGCGGCTTTACCGTTTGCTGTACGAGTATGGCCCCGCGAACGGAACGCTGTTACTCTTGCCCGTCGATCAGGGGCTGGAGCATGGACCGCGTGACTTCTTCGCCAACCCAGACAGTATCAACCCGGAGTTCCAGCTACGTATCGCGAAGGCCGGCGGCTATTCAGGCATCGTCTTTCACGTTGGCCTGGCACAGAAATATATGAAAGAGTTTGCCGGTCAGGTCCCGCTGGTATTGAAAATCAACGGAAAGACGGATATCCCCTCTGACCGCCACGCTTTCTCCGGCCAAACGGCATCTGTCGAGGAAGCGGTGCACCTGGGCGCAGACGCCATAGGATATACACTTTACGTTGGCTCGCCATCTCAGGATAGGGACTTCATTCAGTTTCTTCACATCAGAGACGAGGCGGAGAGGTTTGGTATGCCGGTCATCGTCTGGGCGTACCCGAGGGGAGAAGCCATCGATGCCAGGGGCGGTCGTGATGGCCTCTACGCCACCGACTATGCCGCCAGAGTAGCCTGCGAGCTAGGAGCCGACATCGTCAAGCTCAACGTCCCGAAGTTTCACGAAGAGCTCAACGAGCAGTCGCCCGAGCCGTACAGTCGGCTGCATTACTCAGAGGAAGAAGCGGTTCGCAAAGTGGTGCGCTCAGCCGGCAGAACCATGGTCCTGTTTGCCGGCGGTGAGAGAGCGAGCGACGAGGAAGTGATGGCGAAGGCAAGGATGGCGATGGAAGCCGGAGCGACGGGCCTGATCTTCGGACGAAATATGTGGCAGCGCCACTACAGCGACGCTATCAGGATGACCGATAACATCAAGCGGATGATGAAGGACTATTCAGCCTAGCAATCATTCCTTGACAAAATTGTGCAGATTCCCTATTCTTTCATGGTCAGTATTCTAGCGCTAGTTTTCTGTGTAGTTTGGCGGTGCGATGGTTTTGTGTTCTATGAGCATTGACGAAGGATTTCTGAAGTCGATATCTCTCTTTGCCGGGTTGAGCGACGATTTGCTCGATGCTATCGCCCGACGATTGATTACGAAAAGCTTCAACAAAGGGGATATCATTTTTCTGGAATACGCCGCCTGCGAAGGGATTTACTTCGTCAAGTCAGGCCGGGTGAAAGTGTACAAGACCTCGGCAGAAGGCAAGGAGCAGGTTCTCAGGGTTATGGGCCCCGGCGAATCGTTCAACGACGTTCCGGTCTTCGATGGAGGCCCCAATCCGGCTAGCGCCGAGGCTATGGAGGCGACGACAGTTTACCTCATCCCCAAGCGAGACCTGCTCAGTCTGGTCGAGGATAACCCCGCGCTAGCTATGGGTGTGATCAGGAACTTCGGCAGCAGATTGCGTCACTTGACGATGCTCGTGGAAGACCTTTCCTTCAGACATGTGACCAGCCGCTTGGCCAAGGTGCTGCTGGGGCACGCCGACGCCAAAGCTGAAGGGCACAAGCGACGGTTGACCCAACAAGAAATGGCCTCGATGGTCGGCACCGCCCGCGAGGTGGTCGGCCGGTCCCTTAAGAATATGGAAGAGCAAGGGATCATTAAGATGGAAGGCCATCGCATCGTCATCCTCGACAAGCAGAAGCTCTCGCAAATGGTCTAGCTGCACCGCCAGGCGGCTGTTGGCCACGGCCGTTGCAAGACTCGCACCTCCGAAGGCAAGTTAGACTCATATCGTTTGCACAATTCATCCTCTCGGGTCTCAAAACCTTATGATGGCCCGCACCAATAGATCGGCCTCTGGGTAGCAAGGTCCATTGTTGACAGGGCCAGTTTCCCAGAGTATATTGCTTGAATCCAGGCGGGACCTTCTCAATCCTAAACTATATCCTATCGCGTCAACAATCGTCTTCTTTTGGTTCACAAGTTGCCCTTGGCTGCCATGGAGCGAGCGCCATCTCTTAGCACGCTACAAGATGGCTAACCGTATAGTAGAAAGCCTCCTGTGCTAAGAAAGGCATATTCAGTTTCGGTAAGCGTGGAAAGCTTCTGCTGACTTATCTGGCATTGGCTGGATGTATTCAGCATATGACCATCGGGTAGAACCTGCTGTTTCGTGCGCGTGACGCGGGGGAGGAGGATCTTTCTGCCCCTCCCATAAAGCAAAGCAACATTAAGAACGGAGGTTGACCATGGGACGCTGGATGACAAAGTGGGCATCGTTGATGGGGATTCTGGCACTGGGTCTGGGACTTGCGGTGGCGTGTACCCAGGGACCCACGAACGCCTCGCCACAGGAGTTCTATCGAGGCAAGACCGTCACCTGGATAGTGTCGAGCGATGCAGGGACTAGCTCAGACTTGCTGGCCCGCGCCATCGCTCCATATCTGGCCGAGGAAACCGGCGCCACCGTCAAGGTGGACAACATGGGCACTGACGAGGGCAGTAACTGGGTATACAATGAGGCCAAGAAGGATGGGCTAACCTTCATCCACAAGAGCACCGGCGCGCTTACGGCCAACGATATCTTGCAGGCGCCCGGCACGGAGTATGAAGTAGAGAAATACCTTTATATCGCAGACGTGGATGAAGGAATAAGAATTATGGCAGTGTCTCCCGATCTTGCTAACAAGACGCTGGAGGAACTCCGCAAGATGAAAGGGTTGAAGGCCGGCGGCACTTCGGCAAAAGGGTCCATCGCGATCAGTGGGGCCGTGGTAAGCGAGGTCCTGGGGCTCGACGCCAAGGTCATCACCGGGTACAGTGGCAGCGGTAAAGTGGCGCTCGCCACCAAGCAGCGTGAGCTGGACTTCTATGTCATATCGGATACCTCGGCAAAGATGGCCGAAGATGATGGCATGGTGGTCAGTTTTCTATCCCCGAACGATCAGCGAAGCGAGGCGCTGCCCAACGTGCCGACGATGTACGAGCTTGGCGTAAAGGTTCCGAAGGACCTGGAGGGTGCGCTAGAGTTCGTTTTGGCATCGGGACAGGCTCTCGCGCTACCACCGGGCACACCCGCCGACAGGGTCGAGTATCTGAGAAAGATTTTCGATAAGTTAGAGACTAACAAAGAGCTGCAGAGCACTCTGTCAAAACTGAAGGGAGCTCAGGCCTCCTTTATGTCGGGTAAGGATTTGCAGGACAAGATTGTCAAGATGAAGGCAGACAAGGAGCTGGCCGGGAAGCTCAACACGATATTCGACAAGCGTAAGGCCGTTCAGTAGCCCAAGTACCGACGCAAAGAAAGAACCCCTAAACAGCCAATCTGCGCTGGTTGGCATACCGACCAGCGCAGATTGTGTCACAAATGCTGCTTGCTCTTCAATCGCGGTCGCTCAATCGCGGTCGCAATCATAGCATCGACATCGGGCTTGGCCTGGCTGTAGCGATGTCCACGTTGCGACGACCAGCACGCAGCGCCCTTAACGAGCTGGATAGTGCGCTCGGTGGAATCCAAGCCTTCTAAATACCGTGTGACCTATCGACCGCTTTATCGCCTTATTGTTGACAGTGTTCATCGCGAAGAGTATATTGTTCGGTGTTTACACGTGGGCGGAACCGTCAAAGCCCTGGCGGACCGACGTTCGCCTTGTTGACCTACACAAGACGTCGCAAAGTAATTTCGCGCACCGTACTGCCAGAACATCTAGCACAGGCTGACCGAGTTTGGCCTGCGGCCACAGGGTAAGACCTAGCGTTTTTCACATGTGTGAGACGGGACAGAAGCATCTTCTGTCCTCTTTGAATAATTGCGAAGAGCGACATCAGTAAACAACGGAGGTTCACTGTGGGAGGTCGAATGACCAGTCAGACACTGGCGATCGGGGTTCTGGCGTTGGTCCTGGGGCTTATGGTGGCGTGTTCCCAGGGACCCACAAACATCTCGCCAGAGGAGTTCTATCGGGGCAAGACGGTCAACTGGATAGTGTCGAGCGATGCAGGGACTAACGCGGACCTGCAGGCCCGCATCATCGCTCCATATCTGGCTAGGGAAATCGGCGCCACCATCAAGGTCGACAACATGGGCACCGACGAGGGCGATAACTGGGTCTACACTGAAGCGAAGAAGGACGGGCTAACCTTCGTCCACAAGAGCACCGGCGCGCTGATGTCCAACGATATCTTGAAGGCGCCAGGCGTGCTGTACGAGGCGGAGAAGTTCGAATACATATCGGACGTGGATCCGACGCTAAGAATGATGTCGGTGTATCCCGATTCTCCCTATAAGACGCTGGACGCATTCCGCAAGGCCAAAGGGCTGAAGGCCGGCGGCACCTCGGCGAAAGGATCCATCGCGATCAGCGGGGCGGTGCTAAGCGAGGTCCTGGGGCTCGACGCCAAGGTCATCACTGGATACAGTGGCAGCAGTAGAGTGGCGCTCGCCACCAAGCAGGGTGAGGTCGACTTCTTTGTCGTATCGGATACCTCGGCGAAGCTAGCCCAGGATGATGGCATGGTGGTCAATCTGTTAACCCCCAACGAACAGCGAAGCGAGGCGCTGCCGGACGTGCCGACGATGTACGAGCTTGGCGTGAAGGTTCCGAAAGACCTGGAGGGTGCGCTTGAGTTCGTTCTGGCATCGGGACAGGCTCTCGCGTTTCCACCGGGCACGCCCGCCGATAGGACCGAGTATATGAGAAAGGTCTTCGATAAGCTGGGAACCGACAAAGTGGTGCAGGCTGATCTGACGAAATTGAAGGGAGCTCCAACCTTCTTTATGTCGGGCAAAGAGGTGCAAGACAAGATCGCTAAGATGAAGGGCGACAAGGAACTGGCCACCAAGCTCGACACGATATTCAACAAGCACAAGGCAGTTCAGTAGCTTCGTTTATCTACACAACAGGCGAATAATCAACGGGGGCGCGTTCAACACGGGGGCATCCTTCCGCAGAAGGATGCCCCCGTGTTGAACGCGCCCCCCGGGCCCCTATCCTGGATGTTTTCAAGTCAGCGCGACGCCCCCTTGAGGCCCATTCGCTTTTTAGCCCGCATCTCGGTGATCACCGCTTTCAGCAGGAACAGTAAATTCGCCGGCCGCTCGGCCAATCGTCGCATCAGGTAAGGATACCACTGCTCCCCATACGGGATATAGACCCGAACACGGTGGCCATCGCGAACCAGTTTCGCCTGGAGGTCTCGCCTTATCCCATAAAGCATCTGGAACTCGAACGCCTCATTGCTCAAACCCCTGGCGCTGGCTATCTCTATGGCGTGGTTGAGCATCTTTTCATCGTGGCTCGCGATGGCATGGTAATGACCGCTGGAGAGCAGCACCTCGGTCAGGCGCTTGAAGTTATTGTCGACGTCCCGCTTATGCGGAAAGGCGACGTCGGCTCCCTCGTTATATGCCCCCTTGCACAGCCGCACTGTGCCGCCAATCGCTATTAAGGCCTCGACATCCGCTTTGCTTCGGTAGAGATAGGCTTGAATGGCTATGCCCACGTTGTCATAACTGGCGCGCAGTTTCTTATAGATCTGGATGGTGCGTTCGGTGGAATCCGAGCCCTCCATATCCATCCAGACAAAGTTGTTGTGCTGCGCCGCCCGCTCCACCACCCGCTCGCAGTTATCGTAACAGAGATCGTCGCCAAGCTCCAGACCCATCTGCGACGGCTTGAAGGATACCTGGGTCTCGACGCCGGCGCCGACAATTCGATCCAACATATCCAGATAAGTGCTCGCCGCCTGGGCTGCCTGTGCCTCGTTCGTCACGTGCTCGCCCAGATAGTCGAGCTCAGCGGCCGCGCCGCGCCGGGTCAACTCCGCGGCGGCACTCATCGCCTCGCCAATAGTTTCTCCGGCGACGAAGCGCGATGCGAACTGCTTCCCGAATCCGCTTCGGATAAGCAGCCGCCGTAGCGTCTCGTTCGGTGCCAGAGCCAAAAATATCGTTCTCCACATCCACGGATCCTTCTTGCCGCACCACCACTTCGCGCGGTGCAGCGTTTCCTCGTCGTCTTTACAGGTGCGTTATCAAGACACCTCATATCCTCAGTTTACAGCCGCCTGAAGGCTTGCGCAAGTGTTTGCGGCAGCTATTTCTTCGTCCTCAAGGGGCGAAGAAAGGTTACATTGCCGCGTTGACAGTCGAGCGATTAGGTGCTATAAGTCGGTTGGACAACTGCGCGCTTGTCAGAATCACGAAGGTCGCCGGAGTAGCGACGGGAGGTGGAGGGAATGGCCTACTACAAGGATCTGCGAGAGTACATCCGCTTCCTCGAGGCACACGACAAGCTCATTAGGATCAGGAGAGAGACAAACAAGGATACGGAGCTGATGGCCCTCGTTCGCTGGGAGTTCCGCGGGCTCCCCGAGCACGAAAGAAAGGCCTTTCTGTTCGAGAACGTGACCGACGTAAAGGGCAAGAAGTATCGCGGGCAGGTGCTGGTCGCTTCGCATGCGGCCTCCAAGGAGGTTTATGCCCTGGCGATGGCCACCGAGCCTACGCGCGAGCATATAATGAGCAAGTGGGAGGAGGCTCAGCTCCATCCCACGAAACCGGTTATAGTCGCCTCTGGGTCTTGCCAGGAGGAGGTGCACATCGGCGACAGCCTGCTGGAGCACGGAGGGTTAGAGGAGTTCGCGATTCCTAATTCGACCCCAGGCTTCGATAACGCCCCCTATTTCTCGGCCGGCAACTGGATCTCGAAGGACCCAGACACAGGCATAGGCAACGTGGGCAACTATCGGACTATGGTGAAAAGCCCGACGAGGGTGGGAGTATGCGCCCCCGCGCTCAAGGGTCTGCGCCAGCACTGGCAGAAATACAAGAATCGTGGGCTGCCGCTTCCGGCCGCCGTGGTCATCGGCCCAACACCCAACGTGGGACTGGTGGCGGTCACTCAGGTTCCCCATGGCGTCGACGAGCTCGAGATCGCCGGCAGCATCGCCGGCGAGCCCGTGGAGCTGGTGAAGTGCAAGACGATAGACCTCGAAGTTCCCGCCACGGCCGAGATCGTCATCGAGGGCGAAATCCCGACCGATGCCCTCGAGCGAGAGGGACCGTTTGGCGAGTTCACCGGCTACATCGGCATCGCCGGTCCTAACCTGTTCTTCAATGTCAAGTGCATCACCCATCGCCAGCAGCCGATATGGAATGCCTATCTTAGCCAGTTCCCGGCGAGCGAAAGCAGCCTAATGGCGCAGATGGGGGCAGAGGCCTCGCACTACAAGTTATTGAAACATGACCTGGGCATCGACAGCGTCGCGGACGTAGCCTTCCATCCAGAGAGCGGCGGACGCATGGTGTGCGTCATAAGCATGAAGAACAGCACTACCCCCCAGGTCTGGCAGGCCATGTACGGGATCTGTGCCAAGACCACCAACTATTCCAAGATCGTCATCGCCGTCGACGACGACGTCGATCCGCGAGATATGGATTCCGTCGCCTGGGCGTTATGCTACCGCATGCAGCCACATCGTGACCTACAAATTGCGCAAGGCAAAACCGCCGGCCTGGACCCATCGGCCGTTCCGCCTGGCGAGAAATTCAAGCTGACGACGCGCCCACCCACGTCCTCCCTATTGATCGATGCCACGAGGAAATGGGGATATCCACCAACGTCCCTGCCGGCGAAGCGGTTCATGGAGCGAGCCCGACAGATATGGGAAGAAGAAGGGCTTCCGCCATTAACGCCGAAGATGCCTTGGTACGGCTCGTCGCTCGGTTACTGGCCGGACGAGATCGCGGAAGAAGCGGAGCTTGCCCTCCGAGGCGAGCATTATGTAACCGGTGAGAAGCTGGCCAGGAATCGGATCAGGGTATGATCGGGCCTGGTGAGCACCCTCGCCCAGCTTCGTCAATAGTTTGCGTTTGAGCGTGGCCGCTTGCCTTATATTGACTGTACCGCCTGACTGTAGTATAGTGTGCTCAATCAGGCACGAAATCGCTACAATTTTCTCCGCCACAGAGCAATCCACCTGGTTCTCGAAAGTCTTCGAGAGCCGGCAGCCAATAGTCACACGTAACTTGTCTTGCATCGATACGCAGCGTCCAGGCCTTGACGAAGAGGCACGACCGGTCATCTCATTTCATCGAGCCACGGAAGACCTATCCGTTTGCAGAGAAGAATTTTGACTGAGAGAAAGGGGGCTGACAACAGTGAGTGGGACAAGGCTGGCTTCATGGATCCTCGTGCTAACACTGTTACTGAGCGTGGGGGTGGCGGCCTGCACTCAAGGGCAGGTGACAAGCACGCCCGAGGAGTTCTATCGGGGAAAGACGGTCACCTGGATAGCTTCGAGCGACGCGGGCAGCGGCACGGACTTCCTCGCCCGAGCCATCGCGCCGTATTTGGCTAAGGAAATCGGCGCCACGGTCAGGGTGGAGAACATGGGCACCGACGAGGGCACTAACTGGGCGTTCAACGAAGCGCCGAAGGACGGCCTCGCCCTTGTTCTCAAGAGCACCGGCGCCGTGATGTCCAACGACATCCTCAAGGCGCCAGGCACGATGTACGTCGCGGAGAAGTTCAATTTCGTGGCGGATGTTAATCCAGGTGGCACGGTATTGATGATATCCCCTAAGCTTCCCTACAAGACGCTGGAGCAGCTCCGCGCGGCCAAGGGATTGAAGGCGGGCGGCACCACGGCGAAAGGGGCCATCGCGGTCGGTGGGGCAGTGATGTCCGCAATCCTCGGGCTGGATGCAAAGGTGATCACCGGGTATCAGGGCACGAAAAACCTCGGGATGGCCATAGCTCGCGGTGAGGTAGATTTCTTCGTGTCATCGGACAACTCATCGAAGCAAGATGAGGAAGACGGCACCCTGGTCAATCTGCTGGTCGTCAACAAGGAGAGAAGCAGAACGGTCCCGCACGTGCCCACGATGTACGAGCTTGGCGTGACGGTTCCGAAAGATATGGAGGCTGCTCTCAACTATCTTCTGTCAAGGGGACAGGCCCTTATGCTGCCACCAGGCGTGCCCACGGACAGGGTCGAGTATATGAGGAAAGTCTTCGAAAAGCTTAGCGCGAACCAGGAAGTGCAGGGCGAGTTGGAGAGAATAATGGGGGCATCGGCTCCCTTTATGAAGGGCAAGGATCTGCAAGATATGGTCGCTTCAATGAAGTCGAACGCGTCACTGGCCGAGCAGCTCGATGAGATATTCAACAAGTATAAGGCGACGCAGTAGTACTCTTTTCCGTCGATCTTTTTGCAATGGTATGGCCGAGACCGACGCGTCCTTCCGCCGAAGGACGCGTCGGTCTCGTGCGTGTCGGTCTGAATCTCGACTATCGCTCGGTTATTCTCCCCACAGCTTTTTGATGAATCCGCTGTCGTCAAGTTCCTTGACCAGGCTGTTGTCGATGTAAGCGTCCGGCTTCACATCCTTCGCCTTGGGGTTACTCCGCGCTATCTCGTCCAGAATGGTTTGCATGGACTCGGGACTGCCATAAGGCACTTTCGGCAGGAGCTTGGTGATGTAGATATCGTACGTCTCCTCCAGCTCTTCTTTGTCGTCGGTCTTGGTGTACTTGCCTATCGCCTTCAGCGCAAGATCCTTCTCCTTCTTGGATACCAGAATGCCCTCGGACAGCGCCTTCAGGAAGTTCATCACCGCTTCTCGATTGCTGGTAAGGAACTTCCTGCTCACGGCCATCGTGCCCATCGCGTACGGTATACCGAGATCGGTGATGCTCAGCACCTCGCCAAAGCCGAGTTTCCTGGCCTTGATGGTAGTAGGAGGGCCGAACACGGCGGCCTGGATGCCGCCCGATTGCAGAGCGGCCAATGATTCGGGGGAGCCGCCTGATTCCACAACAGACACGTCTTTACCGGGCTCCAGGCCAAGTTTCTGCAGCGCGAAGCGGATAGCAAAATCGCTGCTCGATCCGAACCGGGAAATGCCGATCGATTTTCCTTTCAACTCTTCGATGCGCTTCAGACTCGACTGCCCGTAAAGCGAGAAGACCAGCACGTTGGCCACGCCCGCCACGATCACCAGATCGGCGCCAGCCAGATTGGCATTAGCCATGGCCCCACCAGCCATCTGCGCCAGACCGATCTCCCCGGAAACCATCGCCTGGGTCAGCGTCGTACTGGTAGAGATCAACTGCAGATCGATATCGAGGCCATATTTCTCGAAGAGCCCCTTTTCCTTGGTCACCCACAAGGCCGCGGATGTCCCGGCGACGGCGGTGTACGGCACGGTCAGCTTGACCAGCTTCTTATCCTCTTTTTTCGTCGCTTCCTTGGCGGCAGGTTTAGGCTCTGACTTCGCCTCCTTAGCCTCCTTCGCAGGCGAGGCCTTCGGCGCCTGGGTTGCGGTCGGGGACGGCACAGCAGCCTGGCCGCAACCGACAACCGACGCGATCAGCAGGGCGACGACGACGTAAATCAAGACCCTGTGACGTGTTTTGAAAACATTCATAGATCGAGAACCTCCTTTGGTTTGCCTGTGCCAGATTACATCACTTGTCCGTGCCAGAAAACATCGGATTCAGCTCTATCTGCTCGAAGAAGTTGGATACCTGGTCGCTCATCGGAATGTGGATCATCGCGATCCACTTGCACGAGGTGCCCGGCTCGACGTTGAAGTGTTGATGCTCGACACCACCCTCTTTGAACGGCAAAAGAATGAGATCGCCCTTTTTCCAGTCCATCCGGACCCCTTCGACCACGGTATAGCCACGCCCTTCGAGGACGAAGATGATCAGGCCTCCCTGGTGGCGATGTTTCCCCGTGTGTACCACGAGATCCTGCATGAACACCGACCAATCCTGCAGGGCATTCTCAGGCCACACATTCGGGTACATGATATATTTGCTCTTGCCCTGGCGCGTGATCCGGAATTCGCGCTCATTGGCTTTGATCAGCAGCTTGCCAGTTTCCTGACGCTCGATAAACTCTCTGCGCGTCTTGACGTCGAGGTCGTACATGCTTTGACTCGCCCCGGGCTCTCGCGCCTTCGTTCTCGTCTTGTCTACCATTCGGTCCTCCTGGGAAAGGATTGCTTGTCGGCAGGATATAACCCAGCGTAGAATACATTCCAAAGGGCCTGGGGTCAAGAGGCAAAATGGCTGATCGACCAGGCGTGTGACCATGGTCACTGAAATGTTCGGCGGTCTGTGGTTTAATAGTGGTGTGAAACTGGAATTTGTAACGTTTTCATGGTCGCGGCACCCTGCGGGGTGGCATGAGAGGCTAATCTGGGAGGTGGATGTCTTGGAAAACTGGGAGGCGATGCGAATTCTGAAGGCGGCGCACGAGGTCGGCCTCGCAATGCTGGACTCGCTTGCGCAAGCGGCTACCGCTTTGCGAGAGGAGAGGAGATCCGAGGCGCTGCGGGGCTTCGAGCGGGTGCTTCATTTCTTCGACGGTGAGCTCAAGATCCACTTCGACCACGAGGAGCGCGCCCTTTTCCCAGCCCTGAGCCGAATCATCGGGCCGGCCGGCCCTGTTGGCGCGATGATCGGCGAGCACGATTCTTTGTGGCGCTGCGTCGATGATTTCACCGAAGAGATAGAGGTCTTGAGGGACGACGTCGCGGGTGCGGAGCAGCGAACCATCGCCGAGATCGATCGTCTGGCGAATCACATCATCTGGCTGCTGCGCGGCCACATCAACAAGGAAGATACGATGCTGTTCCCTCTGGCCGAGAAGACCCTCGACGAGCGCACCAAGCGCGAGGTCGTCGAGAACATGGCCCTGGTCGAGCGGCTGGCGAAACAGGGCTAATGCATAATCCATAAAGACCGACGCGGTTTCGCAAACCGCGTCGGTCTAATACTCCTTCCCTTCGCGTTCTTCGCGTATTCCGTGTATTCCGTGGTTGCGTTCCCTCGCCTTGAACACGAAACAACCGCGTGGAAAGAACATAAGCCCCAACCGTCAAGAGAGGTCCACCATCCCCGCCTACTCAACGCCGCAACGTAGCCCTCAGTTCCTTTTCGAGCACGTCCTCGATGTGTTTCTGGACCTTGCTGACCTCTTCGTCGGTCAGCGTTCTATCGGGGGCCTGGTAGACGATGTGATACGCGATGCTTCGCTTGCCTTCGGGGATCCCTGGCCCTTGGTAAACGTCGAACAGGTCCACGCTCTTCACAAGCTCGCCGCCGGCCCGGCTGATGGTCGCCTTGACCAGCTCTGCGGGGATATCGACGCTCGAAACAACCGCTATATCCTGCTCGACCGGCGGGAATTTCGGCAGAGGGCGATATTCACGGGTCCAGACCGCCGCCTGCATCAAGCTATCGAAGTCCATCGCCAAAACGTAAACGCGCTCGTCGAGGTCGAAGCTGGCCCTGACGTCGGGGTTGATCTCGCCCAGAATGCCCACGACTTTGTCGGGCGCGATGGCGCGGACACCTTCGCGGGCAAGCCTCGGCATATCGACGCCGAACACAATCGCGGCCGTCCTCCCCGCGTGGAACGTCGGATGCGCCACAGGCACGAAGCTGAACGTGGCAATCCCCATTCTCTGGAGGATCGCCTCCGCTGCGGCTTTCAGATCGAAGAAGGAGACCTCGCGCTTCTCGCCCCACTCGCCGCCAGAGCGGTACTGGCCCATACCGGCGGTGATGATGCGCCGCTCTTCAGGCAGGTCCTCACCTCGAGGCAGATAGACGCGGCAGATCTCGAACAGGTTGACGTCCTTATCCATAAACCGCAGGTTTCTGCCAATGGTCTCCAGCATGCTCACCAGGGTAGTCGTTCGCAGGCATTCCATATCCGAGGTCAACGGATTGACCACCAGCAGCGGCTGCTGGCCGAGAACCGAAATCCTGGTGTTGATCGCCGTCAAGATAGGATCGGCGAGGCTCAATAGCTTTTCGCCGGCCTCTTCGCTGGGAACGAGCTTGCGCATACGCTCGCGGCTGATGAGCGAATATGCGATGATCTCCGTGAAGCCGCAGCCCACGAGCACGTCCCGCACGACCTCCTGCCAGCGCAGCTCGAGGTTCTCCGAGGGCACGGGCAATCGTCCGTCGAGCATCGTCGACGGGATGGCGTCATAGCCCACCGTCCGCGCCACCTCTTCGACCAGGTCCGCCGGCAGCGTCACGTCGCCCCGGTGCATCGGCACGACGACGTCGATGTCTCCGCCCTGCGCCCTGGTCACAAAGCCCAACGGCTTCAGAATCCGCTCGATCTCCTCGACGCTGTACGAGACGCCCAGCAGGCGCTGAACCTCGCGCGTGGTTAGCTTTATCTCCACGGGGGGCGGTTTCACTGGATAGGCGTCTGCCACGCCCCTGGCCACGGCTCCGCCGGCCAGTTGATGGATAAGCTGGGTCGCTCGCAGCGCGGCCGGCATCGTCAGCTCCTCTGGCAGGCCCTTCTCGAAACGCCGCGAGGCTTCGCTCGGTAGGCGCAGCGCGCGCGACGCGCGTCGATTGACGACCCTGTCGAAGTTGGCGGACTCCAGCAGCACGTTCGTCGTCGCGTCGCTCACTTCGCTATCCGCGCCACCCATCACGCCGGCGATGGCCACCGGGTGCCGCGCGTCGGCGATCACCAGCATGTCCGACGTCAGCTTACGCACCACGCCATCGAGGGTCTCGATCTCCTCACCTTCGCGCGCGCGACGAACGACGATCTTCTTGCCGCCGATCTTATCGTAATCGAAGCCGTGCAGCGGCTGGCCCCATTCGAGCATCACGTAGTTGGTGACGTCCACAATGTTGTTGATCGGGCGCATGCCGGCGGCGATGAGGCGCTCCTGCATCCACCCCGGTGAAGGTCCGACGCGCACGCCCTCGATCACCGTCGCCGAATAACGATGGCAGAGATCAGGATCGGCGATCTCGATGTCGATGAGGTCCTTTACCGCCGTCGGCCCATCTTCCAGCGTCACGACGGGTACGCGCAGTTCCTGCCCGGTTAGCGCCGCAATCTCGCGCGCCACGCCGATCATCGACAGCAGGTCCGGCCGGTTCGGCGTCACCTCCAGGTCGAAGACGATATCGCCCAGCACCTCGCCGAGGCCGGCGCCGACGCGGGCCTCGGGATCGAGAACGAGGATGCCGCCGTGGTCGTCCGAGATGCCAAGCTCCCTGGCCGAGCAGAGCATGCCTTCGGACATGACACCGCGCAGCTTCGACGCCTTCAAGACCACCTCTCGCGGCTCGGGTCCGTGGGTATCGATAACACGGGCTCCTGGCAGCGCCAGAGGCACCCTGTCTCCCACCTTGATGTTGAAGGCGCCGGCCACCACGGTGAGCTCTTTTTTCCCGTAATCGACCGTCACCAACTGCAGACGGTCCGCGTTCGGGTGGGGCGCGAGGTTGGTGATCTGCCCGACGTAGATGTCGCTCCAATCGCGCCCGCCAACGTATTCAATCGCGCCAACCTCCGTCCCTGACGAAGTCAGCAAGCGGGCGATCTCCTGCGCAGGCGCAACCAGGTCCACGTAGTCTTTCAGCCATTTCAGCGAAACTTTCATAGCTATCCTCCCAGCCCCTCACCAGCTAGCGAAACTGCTGCAAGAAGCGCAGATCGTTGCTGTAGAACAGGCGAATGTCGTCGATCCCGTACTTGAGCATCGCGATTCGCTCCGGCCCAAGGCCGAAGGCGAACCCGGTGTAGACGGCGGGATCATAGCCGACGCGCTCGAGCTCTTTCGGGTGCACCATCCCCGCGCCCATGATCTCCAGCCAGCCGGTGTTGCCACAAAGACGGCACCCTGCGCCCTTACAGACGTAGCAGTCGATCGACATATCGACGCCCGGCTCGACAAACGGGAAATAATCACAGCGGAAGCGAACCTTCCTCTCGCCGCCGAAGAGCATGCGCGCAAAAGCCGAGAGCGTGCCTTTCATATCGGCGAAAGTTATGTTGGTGCCGATCGCCAGTCCTTCCACCTGATAGAACATGCTCTCGTGGGATGGGTCGATGGCCTCGTAGCGATAGCACTTGCCGGGGACGACGACCCTGACCGGGGGGCGCGTCTTCTCCATTACCCGCACCTGATTGGGCGAGGTGTGCGTGCGCAGGAGCATCTCGCCGGGCCGGCCATCTGGCGAGACGTAGAAAGTGTCCCACATGTCTCGGGCGGGGTGATCCTTCGGGATATTCAGCGCCTCGAAGTTGTAATAATCCCATTCAACCTCGGGACCTTCGACGATTTGGAAGCCCATAATCACAAAGGCGTCGAGAATCTCGCGCAGCACTCGGGTGGTAGGATGCACCTGGCCCAGGGCCAGAGGACGGCCCGGCAGGGTCACGTCTATTCGCTCGCGCTCCATCGCCTGAGCGCGCGCCGCTTCCTTTAGCTCGTTTTCCTTTTGCGCTAGCTGCGCCTCCAGAAGGGTCTTGGTCTCGTTGGCCACCTGGCCAACAGCACGGCGCTCGTCGGGTGGCAAAGCGCCCAACTGACGGAGGATACTAGTCACCGCTCCCTTTTTCCCCAGGTACTTGATGCGCCACGGCTCGATCTCCTCGACTCGGCCAAGAGCCCGCAATTCCGCCAGAGCCTGCTCTCTAAGTTCCGTAATTCGGTCTATCATCCTGCCCCCCAAAACAAAAACAGCGCCCGCGACCTCGCCCGGGACGAAGTTGCGGCCGCTTTTCGTGAAAAGTAACCAGTCATTCGCGCAGCTCGCGAACGATCAAGGGCGCGGTTCGCGGATCAAGGCCCAAATTGACGCTGGCGCAGCGCCTCGAAAAGTATGATGCTCGCCGCGACCGCCGCGTTCAGTGATTCCGCCGGACCGGCCATCGGGATGTTGACGAATCCCGTCGCCGCGCGCCGTCCCTCCTCGCTCGGGCCGTGCGCCTCGCCACCGATCACCAGGGCCGACTCCCTGGTCCAATCGACCTCGAAGTAGGCCAGACCTGTTTCCGCGGTGGCCACCCAGATCGGCCGCCCGTCCAGCTTGCGCTTGATATCCGGCCACTGGCTGCCGGGAAGCAAGGTCAGGTGAAAATGGGCACCCATCCCGGCCCTCACCACCTTGGGACTGAATACGTCGGCGCAGTCCGGCGTCAGGATAACCACCTTAACGCCGCTGGCTTCCGCCGAACGCAGGATCGTGCCGGTGTTCCCCGGATCCCTGAGCCCGTCCAGCACCAGCGCCAGCGGTCCCAGGTCTTGCGTCTCGCCCGGCTGGGGATAAGGTACTACGATCAACACACCTTGCGGCGTCACCGTATCCGCGGCGTATCCAAGAACCCGCTCGCTGACAGGGATTGCTTCGAAGGACCTCAGCCGTCCCAGCAGGTGCCGCCCGCGCGCCGATTTCTCCAGTTGGCTCGGATTCACCAGCGCCAGCTTCGGCTCCAGGCCCGCCTGCAGTGCCTCCTCGACCAGGCGGACGCCCTCGACAATAAAGCACTTCTCGCGCTCCCTGACATCCGCGCGATGCAAATATCTAACGTACTTAACCCTCTCATTCGCCGTGCTGGTGATCATCGAGCGCTGCGGGACAGGACTTACTCTGCCTGCGCGGTCGCCTTTGCGGATTCAACCAGACGCGCGAAAGCGGCGGGGTCGTTGACAGCCATCTCCGCCAGCACCTTGCGATCGATCTCGATGCCTGCGGTTGAAAGTGCGTGCATCAACTTGCTGTACGATACTCCGGCCTCTCTGGCCGCCGCGTTGATGCGGGTGATCCAAAGCTTGCGGAAATCTCGCTTTCTGGTTTTCCTGTGGCGATACGAATAGGAAAGGGCGTGCAGCATAGCCTCATTAGCGCGGCGGAATAGCTTGCTGCTGGTGCCTCTCTGGCCCTTAGTTATCGCGAGCACCTTCTTGTGCTTTCTATGGGCCGCTACGCCTCTCTTAACTCTCGGCAATTCGGTAACCTCCTTCGGGGTAACCATCACGACGCCGTTATTGCCCGATCGGCAAGCGGCGACGGACGGCACAAACTAAATGATGGCCTCCTCGGCCATCACTCAGCGATGATGCTAGCCTCGACTAGACGCCGTAAGGGATAAGCTTGCGGATGCGGCGCGCATCGGCGCTGCTCACGGTCAACATCTCGTCGTACAGCCCCTTTGAGCGTTTAGATCTCCTGCGACGAAGGTGACTCTTGGCGCCCTTGGTCCGCATGAGCTTGCCGCTGCCGCTGACACCTATGCGCTTCTGCGTGCCCTTGTGCGTCTTCAGCTTGTATTTGGCCATTATTCTAACTCTCCTCTGGAGCCCATTTCCAGTTAGACAACGAATGGAATTATAGCACAGCCAAGTTGCTGGTGCAACTTGAGCTGAGCGTCCCGGCATTGTATCGGTTTGAAGTTGACGGCTCCCTCTGCGGGTGCTATGCTCAAGGTATGAATGAGCGGTCAAGCAAAGACAAAAAACGGAAGAAAGATCACAACTTCGCGGCCAAGAAGGCGGCTTAGTCCAGGTGGGCCAAGAAAACTAGGGACTAGACAGCGGGGGCGAGTTTGAGGTTGGAAGGCCCCCGAGTGTTCCTGAGGGGAGTCAACAAAACCTTGTCGCCGCCCTGCGATTTCCGATGCCATTGCAGACCCCCGGACAGCACAGAATAACACTTTCCGTAGGCGATCAGGAACTCGGTAGCACGACCTTCTTGGTTGCGGAGCGACAATAGTTAGGTGGACACGACTTTGCGGTGCCGCTCGGTTGCATGCCATAAGCGGATACTATTTTACGATGTTTCCGATAATAACCACATCATCCCGATACCGCTTTCCATCGGCATCGGAGGCCGGGGCGCGCTCGCCGTTCTGGCGGTCGTAGAGGCCGACGGCTACGGGATAGGTGCCCGTTGGCAGAACGCGCGGGAGGGAGACGCGGCGACGGTCCTCGATGACGTCGCCCCGGCGCCATCTTTGCGGGGGGAACATCTCGCCAATGGCGTAGCCATCTCCCTGGGCCACCGGCTTACCGTCGGCGCCGTAGACGTGTACGAACATCGTGTAATCCCTGGCCGGCCGGGCCTGCGCGCTCCAGCGCAGCGTCAGATCGACCACATCGCGGTCTAATCTCGTCTCCGCCGCCTCCAGCCGTCCCCAGCCCCCGAAATCGGCGACGTACCGGCCGTCGCGAGCCTCGGCTTCCTGCTGGAGGATCCCACCGACGTACTCGATCTCCAGCGACCCCGAATAGAAGCGCGTGGCGTAAACGCCGCCGCCCTTTCGGAACGCGCCCTCCAACCCGTCCAGGCCAACTTTGATGCCGTGCGCGGCATAGTTGTGATCCCACTCACGCGCGACGACGTCGTAGACGAGGGGCTCGATCTCCGGCTGCTCACCGTTCTGGATGTAGACGACCCTGCCCAGGCTAATGTAATACGGGACCATGATGACGCCCGTGTGCCCCAACAAATAGTCAGGCCGTTTGAGCGCAAACCAGGATGGGAAGTTCACATACGTGCGCCCCGGTCGCCGCGGATCGGCGGCCGTCGCGGCCAGATTGCGAACGAGCTTCGCGCCCTCGACGAAAAGCGCGTCTCTCTCCTGAATGAAGAGCGCGCTTTGAGCGACGATCAGGCCGACGAGGCCGAGTGACAGGAGGCCAGACGACACTTTCAACGCGCGCGTTCGCCAGCGAAATGGCGCCGAGAGCATCCCGCCCCAGGCGAGAGAGATGCCTACGGACGACAGATAGAAGAGCCTCGGCCCATCTATCACGTACGAAAACGACAGGCTCAGCACAGCCGGCAGCACGCCGATGGCAAACCAGGCGAGAGCGAACCCCAGAGACAACATTCCGCGTGATAGCCGATGGATGGCTGCCATCGCCGCCAGGGTGCTGCCGCCGAATACGGCTACCATCGCCATTGCAGACCAGCCCTTCACTCCTTCCCATATCAATGGTGTGAAGGGGCTCACCTGCCAGTCGGCCAGCCGGCTCGCAATGGGATAAAACAGCCCCTGAGAGAAGTAGAGCAGATTGAGCCCCAACGACGCCGGGTCGAGCTCCCAGCCGTGCTGCCATTTCGGGATTAGCCACCAGACGGCCAGAAAACCAACCAAGATGCCCGCGAAGACCGACACGACAGGTGATGGGCGCCGTAGGCCCTGGCTGAGGAGCCAGTAAGCCTCCGCCATAACGATCAGCGCGACGACGACCACGCCATACTCGTGCGTGAATACCGCGAGAACCGCGCAAACGATGGCCACCGCCAGGGGCCGCGCCGAGCCCATCTCACGCCATCGCCAGTAAAGGGCTACACTTGCCAGCAAAAAAGTCGTTACGAGTGGGTGAAAAAACGCGTTGACATTGCCCACGGCCTGGTAGCTTAGAGGAAAGGAAACGAAAAGAAGAGCAGACATATAGCCGCCGATCCGCCCCGACAGCCGCGAGCCAATCAGATAGGTGAGAAAGCCGTTGATCGCGTGCGACGCGAGCACCAGGATGTGTAGAATGGGGCCGTCGTTGCGGCCAAAGACGTCATACAGTGATTTCCAGACGGCGAGAATCAGAGGGCGATAGTAGGAAGATTCGCCCGCACTCGTCAGAATGCTGAGGTACGAGCGGCCACTCGCCCTCGGGAGATCGAGCGGGTCGTCGAACATGAATCCGTACGATATCGAAGGACCGTACAAAACGTAGGTCAGGGCGACTGACGCGAGAAGAGGGACGAGAAGCGAAATCACATCCCTGACATGAGAGGCTCTGGCTCGCGAGATTCTCGCCGCAGCTTCCTTCACGCGCCATCAGCCTCCGTCAGCTCGCGCAGGCACCGCCACAGGGGACTGCTCGCGCTCAACCTCCTGGGCTTTCCGCCGCGGTCGGTGAACACGTGATTCGTGTGGCCCTCCGCGAGGAGCTGTCCACCCTCGGTATGGAACGCCCGATATCCAAAGCCCAATTTGATGCGCGTGGCCTCTCTCACGACGGTGCGGATGGTTATCGGATCGTCGTAGTGCGCCGGCTGAACGAAGCGACAGGCGCAATCCAGCACCGGCAAGTAGAGGCCTTCGTTTTCTTCGAGCCGGCTGTACGGGAATCCCTCCGCCCGCAGGTATTCAGTGCGGCCAACCTCGAACCAGATGAGGAAGTTCGTGTTATATACTAATCCCATCGCGTCCGTCTCGGCGTAGCGAACGCGCACAAATGACTCGTGGTACTTCAACTTCGCTCGCCTTTCATCCCATCGGCGCTGCGCCGCCGAACTTCATCCCGATCATCTTGTAAACCAGCTTGGCCGCCAGGAATTCCGGCGCCACGTTGCCCGATAGTGGGCAGAGCTCCACCAGGTCGAAGCCGACGACGTTCCGGCTCGCGAACACATGACGGAGGATGTCGAGCACCTGGTACCAGCCTAACCCGCCAGGCTCCGGCGTGCCGACGGCCGGCATCTCGGAAGGATCGAAAACGTCGAGGTCGATGGTGATATAGACGTTCTCGCCAAGCTTCGCCAGGGTCTCGGCAAAGGTTTGCTTCCCTGAAATTAGATCTGCCGCGCGCAGCATCCGCTCCTCCTGGCCCTGCCGCAGGAACTCCGCCTCTTCGCGACAGAAGCTGCGCACGCCCACCTGCACGATGGGGCATATCTCCGAGATTCGTCGGGCAATGCAGGCGTGGCTGTACGGCGTGCCCCAGTACTCGTCGCGCATGTCCGCGTGCGCGTCCAGTTGCAGCACCGTCAGGTCCGGGAAGCGTCTGCTGAGCGCACGAACAGGCCCCAGACTTATCGAATGCTCGCCGCCGAGGAGGACAGGGAGCTTGCCGTCTTGCACGAGGTCCGCGACCAGTTGCTCTAGCTGGGCGTGTGGCCGCTCCAGCGTCGCCACCGAGAGCTCCGGCTCGTCGAGGGTGTGAATGCCGACGAGGTAAGGCTCGCCCTGAACATCTTCGTCGTAGAACTCGACCTCACGCGAAGCGCGAATAATGGCGAGTGGGCCGTCACGCGTCCCGGCGCGGTAAGTCGTGGTCGCCTCGAAAGGGACCGGCACTATCACAACGCTAGAGCCCGCGTACTCGGCGTACTCGGGCTCCAAACCACCAAAGTTGAGCGGCGATTTGCCTATGCTCTTCACCACCAGCACCCACAGCTCATTGCTCGACGATTACTTCAGGCCCCGCGAACTTGAAGGTCGGCGGGCGCCTCCTGGCGACAGCCTCTCGCCCCCGCTCGAATACCGCCGCCGCCAGCAGCGGGAAGGCGATCGTGGCGTCGCAATGGACGCTCACCTTCTCGGCCAATGGCAGGATCTTGCCCCAGGACTGCGCCTCTTCGAAAGTGCAGCCGCTCAAGCCACCCCACTGCGGCGAGTCGGTGGTGACCTGAATCGCGTACTTGTGGCCCGACTGCTGCCCCGGCAAGAATATGGCGGCCTGCTGAATGAAGTTCTTGGGGGTGCCCCCGCCGATATAGATCACCCCCGTTTGGGTCGAGTTGTCGACGATCTTCGCCAGCTCCATCGCGTCCCTGATGACGTCGAAGACGACCACCTTCCCCGATTGCACCCGCGCCTGACCGAGGGCGATGCCGATGGAGCTATCGCCGATGGCCGGGCAGTACAGGGGAATGCCGGCGGTGGCCGCCGCCGTGAGTATCCCAGACGGACCACCCGTCTGACACAGCGCCAGTCCAAGCTCGGCAAGGAATTCTCGCGTAGTGAACGCCTTGCCATCAGACAAGCCGAGGGCGAACTCCGCGATGAACGCGTCCGTCTGGCGGAACTCCGACTCGCTGGCAAAGACGTCGTAGATGCGGTCGACCCCGGCCTCCTGTAGCTCGACGTCGTTAGTTAAGTGAGAGCCAATGTAATGGTGCCGTCCCAATGACTCGTGGCAGTCGTGAAAAAGATTCGCGCCCGTCGCCACGATGCAGTCGACAAGACGATTCTCGATGAGGGAGACAGACAGCTCGCGCATGCCCGCGGGAATCATCGCCCCCGCCAGCCCGAGTATGATGGTCGTCGGGGATTCGAGCATCGCCAGCCACGTATCGACTGCCTGCCCGAGGCTCTTCCCCTGGTAGGCGGTTCGCGACAGGGATTGCAGCAGCGACGCGACGCTCGAGTTCTCTGATGAAATCCTGGGCTTCTCTACTGGTTCCTGCAAAAACCTGTACATACAGTACTCTCCTTCCGCTCAGTCATCCCGGCATATGATTGAAGTCTAACTTGCGCTGTAAGCTGCGCGGGATCAACAGAGCGGCGGAGACGACGGTGCCGATGCCCTCTTCAACCGTGAACTCGCTGATCGTCTTAACGATCTTGAAGCCCTTCATTTTGCGCAGCTCTGCCGCTTCCTTGGCCATCCCGTCGAGGATGGTCGCGGCCTCCTGCGCGCTGCCGATCAGACTGACCTCGAATATGACGCCGTTGATGTTGCGATCGTCTGGCACTGCCAGCACCAGGCCACAGGCGATTCTCTGCCCTGGAACTTCGCTGGCGATCGTGGTGTAAACTGTTGGAACGAGGCAACCAAAGGGGATGTCTACCTGCTGACCATCTTCTTGACGAAGATCGACGATTCTTGCCCGTGCGGGCAAGATACTGGTAACCTTCATCAGATTCAGGTTACCGATGCCGGCGTCGAACAAAGCTTTATCGAAGGCATTAAGCCTTGTGCTTCCCTCACCAACCCCGCTGGTAAGCCATACTTCCTGCGGAACTTCCCACATGCTACCGAACCTCTTCATAAATTGCGGCTGCATCTAGGCGATAGTATCTGGTCCGATACGGTCGCGGTAACTGCGATGCCTTCTGCAGCTACGCGTGGGACCGGGCCCGCTTCACCGTGCCCATTTCTCATATCGCACGGGCAGCCTACCGGACAACAGACGTTAGCGCACCACTAGGTCTCGCCGGCCTAGGGGAAGCAAATTCCTTTGCCTTCCTGGACTTGCTACGCTAGGTCATACGCTGCTTACTCCGCTTTTGCGTTTCCTCCGTAATTGGCAACACACCAAAGGACCATTTTCCAGGGCCCACCCGAGTCTGGCCACACAATTGCTTCTTCACGGTGGATAATGCGCTGCAGCAGAATCCGCCTATCAAGACAGCATCCCACCACACCTGCATTATACAGGCGAGAAACGTACTGCCGCTTATTCTACCATATAACGTAGTTAACATTCAAATTTTGTGGGAGGCTGCTTAGCCGTTAGCTTGACACGCCAAATCCACCGGTGTACAATCGAGCCGCCTTGTGAAGGGACCCGTGAGTTGGCGGCGAAATGCCTCTAACATAGGCTCCCGTGTCTCAAGCGTCTTGTGCAGCGTTGCACGTCCCTGGTCGTTTTCTCACCGTCGAGATGATCGTTTTCTCACCGTCGAGAAAGAGCAATCCTGCGCGTTGAAACGGGTTAGGAGGAAACGAAAGCGATGGAAAAGAAGAGAGTCATCTGTCTCATCGCCCTGGTGGCGACCGCGTTGCTGGCCGGGTGCACCGCCGCGGCCACGCCGACGCCCACCGCCAAGCCAGCCCCCGCGGCGACGAGCCCTGCCAAGCCGACCCCCGCGCCCTCCAAACAGGAAGGCTCTTCCGCCGCGTCGCCGACGGCAGCCAAGCCCGCTGCCACCCCAGTCGCGCCAACCCCTGTTCCGGCCGCGATCAAGATCGGCAGCCTGCAATCGATATCCGACGCTGGCGTGTACATAGCCATCGAAAAAGGCTACTTCAAGGAGCAGGGCATCACGGTGAGCCTGGAGAACTTTCTGGCCACGCCGGACATCGTGCTTCCGCTTACCACGGGCCAGATCGACGTGGGGATGATTCCGCTGAGCGTGGGGATGCTGGCCGCCGCGGACCGGGGCATCGAACTGAAGATGGTGGCCGACAAGGGGTCCTCTCGGCAAGGATTCGAGCTAGCCTGGATCATCCTGCGGAAGGACCTGTACGATTCCGGACAGGTGAAGACGCCCGCCGATTTGAAGGGGATGAAGCTGGGCGTTGCCTCTCCAGGCAGCATATCCGATCAGGCGCTGCGCTTGGCGATTGCCGAGGGAGGGCTGACCGATAAAGACGTCGATCTGGCGACCTTGCCGTTCGCCGATCACGGGGCGGCGATGTCCAACAAGGCCATCGCGGCTGCCGTAACCATCGAGCCATTTATCGCCAACGCCGTCGCGCAGGGCTTCGCGGTGAAATGGATTCCGCTCAGCCGCTACTTCGATGGCAAGCTTACGAACTCAGGCATCTGGTTCGGCGCGGGCTTGCTCAAGAACAGGGAGCTGGGCGAGCGCTTTACATATGCCTATCTGAAGGGTGCTCGCGATTATATGAAGGCCTTCACCGCCAGGGTGGGGCGCGATGAAGCGATCAATGCCCTGATGAAGTACACCAGGGTCAAGGACCCGAAGCTGTACGACGTGATGGATATGCCCTACATAGACCCGGACGGCCTGGTAGATATTAAGAGCCTGGAGGCGCAGTACAACTGGTACCGCGAAATGGGTCTTTATAAAGGGAGCAAGATTATGAAAGACCTCCTCGATCCATCGTTCGCGGAAAACACCGTCAAAAAGCTCGGCAAGAATTAGGCCGACGGACTACCGTCAAATCAAGAGAGCGACGAAGGCTCGGTCACACGTCGAGTGTGTATGCTGATGAAACTCGTTTTCGGGAGCACCTACGAGTACGCGAGGATTCTGCGCGTTGAAACGGGTTAGGAGGAAACGAAAGTGCTGAAAGAGAAAAGGGTCCTTTGTCTCATCGTCCTGGTGGCGACCGCGCTGCTGGCCGCGTGTGCCTCCGCGCCTACACCGACGCCCACCGCTAAGCCGGCGCCTGTGGCTACGAGTCCTGCCAAGCCGACCCCCGTGCCCTCCAAGCAGGAAGGCTCAGCCGCCGCGTCGCCGACAGCAGCCAAGCCCGCCGCCACGGCGGCCAAGCCGACCCCCGTCCCGGCCGCGATTAAGATCGGCAGTTTGCAAACGATATCCGACGCTGGCGTGTACCTGGCCATCGAAAAAGGCTACTTCAAGGAGCAGGGCATCACCGTGAGCCTGGAGAACTTTCTGGCCACGCCGGACATCGTGGTGCCTCTCACCACAGGCCAGATCGACGTGGGGATGATTCCGCTGAGCGTGGGGATGCTAGCTGCGGCGGACCGGGGCATCGAGCTGAAGATGGTGGTCGATAAGGGAACCTCGCGGCCAGGATTCGAGTTCACCTGGATCATCCTGCGCAAGGACCTGTACGATTCCGGACAGGTGAAAACGCCCGCCGATTTGAAGGGGATGAAGGTGGCCGCTGGCTCCCCAGGCAGCATAACCGATCAGGCGATGCGCATGGCGGTTGCCGAGGGCGGGCTAACCGATAAGGACGTCGAAATGGCCATCTTGCCGTTCGCCGATCACGCGGCGGCGCTGTCCAACAAGGCCATCGCGGCTTCCACTACCGTCGAGCCTTTTATCGCGCGGGGCGTCGCGCAGGGCTTCGCGGTGAAATGGATTCCGATCAGCCGCTACTTTGACGGCAACGTCACGAACTCCGGGCTCTGGTTCGGCGGCAATTTGATCAAGAATAAGGAACTGGGTCAGCGCCTCGTTTACGGCTATCTGAAGGGCGTTCGTGATTATATGAAGGCGTTCACGACTAAGGAGGGGCGCGACGATGTGGTCAATGCCTTGATCAAGTACACCAACGTCAAGGACGCCAAGATGTACGACCTGATGGAGATGCCCTACGTGGACCCGAATGGTCTGCTGGATGTGAAGAGCCTGCAGGCCCAGTACAACTGGTACCGCGAAATGGGTCTTTATAAAGGGAGCAAGACCATGAACGACCTCCTCGACCCGTCGTACGCGGAAAGCGCCGTCCAGAAGCTCGGCAAGTATTAGCTGCCCGGCCGCCGTTGTGATACAATTATCCTATCGATAACTGCGGTATTCCGAGGCAACCGGTGGCTGGTGAAATCAAGAAGATACTCGTCGTCGACGACGAGCGTAAGATAATAGACCTCGTCAGGGCCTATCTGGAGAAGGCCGGTTTCCGTGTCCTCGCGGAGGGGGACGGCGAAGCGGCGCTGGCGACCTTTCGCCAGGAGAAGCCAAACCTCGTCATCCTGGACCTCAACCTGCCGAGGATCGACGGCCTCGACGTCTGCCGCGCGCTGCGCCGCGATTCCGACATCCCGGTGATCATGCTGACGGCCAGGGACGAGGAAACGGACCGGCTGATCGGGCTGGAGTTGGGCGCCGACGACTACGTCACCAAGCCCTTCAGTCCAAGGGAGCTCGTCGCTCGCGTAAAGGCCGTGCTGCGGCGAACGGCGTCCAGCTCCGACGGCGATGACAAGATCATCGTGGTCGAAGACCTCGTCATCAACCCCGCCCGCTACGAGGTCCGCCGGCGGGATTCCCTCGTCCCGCTCACGCCCACGGAGTTCAAGATTCTACACGCCCTTGCCGCCAATCCTGGCCGCGTCTTCTCCAGGCTGCAGCTCCTCGATCGCGTCCAGGGTGACGCCTTCGAGGGATACGAGCGCACCATCGACGCCCACATCAAGAACTTGAGACAGAAGATCGAGCCTGATCCGCAGAAGGCCAGCTACATCATCACGGTGTTCGGGGTCGGCTACCGGTTCCGGGACGAACGCGATGGGTAGCATGTTCTCGAAGCTCACGCTGGCCTCCGTTGCCGTCGCCCTCGTCGCGATCGGCCTCGTCGCCTATCTCACCAACGTGACGACGGCGAACGAGTTCGGAGTATACTACCAGCACATGTCCGGCCAGCTAGAAGGCGGCGTGGCATCAGGCTTCGGCGGCATGGGGATGGGCTCGGCGATGATGCAGCGAATGATGGGGACCATCGGCCAGCCCGAACGCGAGTTCCTGCAGGCGGTGAACCGCTCGATGTGGGTGGCCGGCGCGATCGCCGTCGTCATCGCCATGCTCCTGAGCCTGCTGCTGGCGCGGCAGATCACTTTGCCGCTGCGCGGCCTTACCCTCGCCGCCAGACGAATCGCCTCGGGGGACCTCTCACAGACAGTGCCGGTGAAATCGCGGGATGAGCTCGGCGAGCTGGCGACGGCTTTCAACTCGATGGCCGAAAGCCTGGCCAGAAACGAGCAACTGCGCCGCAACATGGTGGCCGATATCGCCCACGAATTGCGCACCCCCTTGACGATCATCCAGGGCAACCTGGAAGCCATTCTCGACGGCGTAACCCCGCCCACTATGGAGACCGTGACCTCCATTCACGAGGAAACCACCGTCCTGGCGCGCCTCGTCGCCGACCTGCGCGAGCTGTCGCTGGCCGAGGCTGGGCAGCTCAAGCTGCAGCGCGGCCCGACCGATCTCGCCGCTTTGCTCGGCAGGGCCGCGACCAGGCATCAGGCGGCGGCCAGCGAAAAAGGGATCGCCCTCGTGACCCGTTTGACCGAGGGACTGCCCCCGGCGGACGTGGACGAGCAGCGTATCTCCCAGGTCGTCGACAACCTCCTCAGCAACGCCCTCCGCCACACCGGCGTGGGAGGGGAGATAGCCGTGGCTATGGCGCAGGACGCCGCTCGTGGACTGGCCACAACCGATAAGCACGCCACAACCGCGCCGTCCATCACCGTGTCCGTCAAAGACACCGGCAGCGGCATCCCTGCCGACGAGCTGTCCTACGTCTTCGAGCGCTTCTATCGTCTCGACAAATCCCGCTCCCGAGCCAGCGGCGGCTCAGGCATCGGCCTGGCCATCGTCAAGCAGCTCGTCGAAGCCCACGGCGGCAGGGCCTGGGCCGAGAGCGCCCCGGGCGACGGCGCGACGTTCTTTTTCACTGTGCCGGCGGCGAGGTAGGGGACCGGGGCGCGCCCCTTACTCCGCAAACGGCAATATCACGAACTCGCACGCTTCGTCGCCGCGGAACTCGCAGGTCATCTCCTCGCAGACGACCTCTTTGCCCAGGAGCACGGACAGGAAGCCGGCGAACATGCCGCGACTGTAATGGTCGACGCTGCGCGGCGAGCGGTAGATGTCCGCCCCACGGGCGAGCCTGGACTCGAAAAGGTTGGAGCCGCGCAGCGTCGCCTCGGGCTTGCTCAGGTCAAAGCTCGTCACCTCGATGTTGCCATAACCGGCCTGCCTGTACGTCTCGACGAAATATCGGAAAGCTTTCTCCGGGTCTTGCGCCCGCTCCTTCAACGTCTCCATCAGTTGCTCGCCCACGCGGTAGCCCATATCGTAGAAAGCGTATTTGATCACGTGCGGCGCGTTCTCGTGGATGACCCGGAGCAGAAAAGCGTAAGCCTGGTCGGTCATCAACACAACCCTGGACGGCCCGAGCGTGAGCGTGCCCTCCTTCAGCTTGAGATTCTCCATCAACGAGTAGCTTTCTGCCCGTGGCATTTCTTTTCCGGCCATCTCGTTCCTCCCTCAGGCCTGCCGCGACTGTAATACGATGCCGGTGCGTGGATCGATGGTGAAGGGATGCTGCGTCGCCTGGAACTGCCCGCTCTTCAGCTTGCCCAGTTGAACGTAGCGCTGCGTGATGCCGTCGGATACGGCGAAGCGCATGTTGATGATCATCGGATAGGCATGGCGCAAGGCGTTGATCGCCTTCTCTTCCAGCACCGCCGACACGGCGCTATCGAGCGTGAACACCTCCCGCGAGCGCAGGAGGCGCAGCCGATTGCTGTTGAACTCGATGATCTCGGCCGTCTCCGCCATGGACAGGATGGTCGACAGCGAATCGACGACCAGGCGCACCGGCCTATTGCCTCCCATCTCGAGAAACCGCTTCTCGTAGAGAAAGAACTCGTCGAGGTTGGCCGGATCGGGAATGGAATATCGCTCGCGCGAGCGCTCGCGCGCGTAGGCGTCGACGACGATCAGCCTGCCAGCGCGCTCGTACGGCGTCGTCCCCAGACGAAAGCTGGCCATGTTCAGGCGCATCACGTCAGGAGGCTCGTCGCAGGCGATGTAGACGCACGTGTCGCCGACCACCAGCCCCTCGTAAAGGAACTGTGTCGCTAGCACGCTCTTGCCGATGCCGGTATCGCCCTCGACCAGTATCTGAGTGTCGTAGCTGATACCATCAGGCACCAGATCGTCGAGCCCTTCGACGCCGAAGAACCCCCTCCTCATACTCTCCGGTCCCCGCGACCACGCGAGGCGGCGCATCGTGGCATACGCCACCTCGCGCCCTGACGCCAGCTCACCAAGCTGCATTATTCGAGCACCTCCTCTACGCGCGGATAAACCTGGATGCCGCGTCTGGTGATCTTCATCACGTTGTCGCCTGAGGCGTGGTTGACGCCCCTCATCTTATATACCTCCAGGTATCGTGCCCTCGCCCGCTTCTCTCTCTCGGTCTTCACCACGATCACGCCGTCGATGATCGACTCCTCGACGCCGAAGCGGCTGATGGCGGCGGAGCCGGCCGGCGGGTCGCTCGTGATGAGCGCCGTGCAGCCGGCCTCCTTGAGAATAGCCACCATATTGTAGACGTGCGAGCGGATCATGTCGGGATCGCCGAGCCTGGCCATCAACATCGTCAGCGAGTCGATGGCCGCCCGCTGCGCGCCGAACTCGCGGATCGCTTTGCGCATAAAGATCATCTGCTCGTTGGGGTTGATCATCGGCAGCGGGGTTTGATAGATCCGCAGCAGGTCGTCGTCGATGAGCTTCTTGATGTCCCAATCGAAGCCTCGCGCGTTGGCGATGATCTGGTCCGGCGGCTCCTCGTAGGAAAAATAGATGCCCTTCTCGCCGTAGCGCGTCGCGCCCTCATAAAGGAATTGCATGCAGAGCGTGGTCTTGCCGGTCCCCGCCCCGCCGGTGACCAGCGTCGGCGCCCCCTTAGGGATGCCGCCCCGCAATATCTCGTCCAGCTCGGGGAGGCCGGTCTTCGTCAGCTCCTCGCGATAGGATACGGCGTGGGCAGGAACCAGCCCCTCCAGGGTGAAAAGCTCCACCCCATTGAGCGTGATGTCGAAGTTCTGGGCCGCGGTGACGTAATCGACGCCGCGCATCTTGAGAACGCGTAGAAAGCGCGCCAGTTGCGTCTCGCGCATCTGGCTGTAAAGCCAGATGATGCCGTCGGCGATGGCGAACTCGGGCTGGCGAGCGATATCCTCCGCCGAATACTCGCCCACCAGCAGCGACGTCGTCTGCATCGCCGCCAACTCGATCGAGATGTCGTAGATAAACGAGCGCATCTCCAGCGGCGAAGGCGACAGATCGTGGATCGCTTTGAAAGAATCGATGGCGACGATCGTGGGCTGCAGGTCGCGCATGGCATCCATGATCATGTCGAGCGACTTCCGCAGCCCTTGCGTGCGGATGATCTGGCCGATGTCCATGTAGATCACCGAGGTGCCAAACTTCGCCGGATCGAAGAAGGTGAACTGCGACTGGTAGCGCGCCACCTTCATCGGCGATTCGGAGACGGTCGTCATATAGACACAGCGGCCGCCGTCGACGTTGTTGAAGAGGATCTGCTGGGTGAGGATCGTCTTGCCCGAGCCCGGCTCGCCGGCGACGATCACCACCGCGTACTGCGGAATGCCACCCCGCAGCACGGCGTCGAGCCCCGCGATGCCGGTGGGGAGCCGTGCCGGCCCACCATTATCTCCGCCGTCGGCCGCCAGCTCATGATGCCGGCCCGCGTCGTTCACGCTTCACCACCTCCCTTCGCCGCCTGTTCGGCCTCCTTGAACAGCTTGGCCATGATCAGTCGCCCGATCAGATTCGAAAGCGCTTCGAAGAACTCGTCCATGAACGCCTCAAGGCTGGCGGCGATCTCTTCCTCCGAAACCTCGCCGAGATGAGCCTCGTAGTCGGTCCAATCTATGCCCTCATCGGAGACCTTCAGCCGCGCCAGGGACGGGTGCGGCTTCGACTGGCGCGCCAGCACATTCTTGGCTATGGCGGCTATCGTCCGCTGCCCGAACGTCGGCGACAACCGCTGATAGATGATTGCCGTTATTCTCTTGTAGACATTCACGATGTCCTGTTGTCTACCCTTCAAGCCAACCACCATCTTTCAACGGCGCTCAACCTTAGTTTGCGCGAGATTGCGGACACTCCTTATCCTTTTCGTCCTTCAGCAGAAGGATGCATCCGTGTTGAAATCGGACCCAGCCCCTCGTTGCGTCTCACCTCTTAAGCATCATGCCAGGCGTGACCAGGGCGACGCGGTATTTCGGCTCCGCCTTCGTGCCGAGCTTGACCACGTAGCCCGTATCCACCAGCTTGTCCAGCATGGAGCGCACCTGGCTGGCGCCCATCCCTATGCCCTCGGCGAGCTGCTCGACCGTCGCCTCCCGCAGCGCCAGCAGCACGTTCATCATCTCCTCTTCGTCGCGCGTCAGGCCGGCGGTGAAGGGCCGTGGCTCCAACAGCATGCGCAGCGTCGGGATGCCCGAGAGGACGCCGCTGTACTCCGTGAACGGCCTCTCCACCACGATGCCCCGCTCGTTGATCTGGTATTGCCGCAGGTCCTTGTCGTGCTTCGACGTGCGCATCTTCACCACCATCATCACCTTGCGGAGCTGCGACTCGATCTCCGCGTAGCGCAAGACGATGATGTTATCCGCCAGGAACGAGACGTGCTCCGGCGAGATGCGGAGCTCGCCGAAGACGTTGGGAATCTCGGTGGTCATCACTGTCGTGACCCCTTCGCCCGACAGGGTGGCGACGATCCGGTAGAGGGCCTCGCGGAACTCGGGCTCGTCCGACGGCGAGATGCCCAACTGGAAGCCCGAGATCGAGTTAATGACGACCCGCTTAGCGTCGAGGCGGCGCACCGTGTCGTGGACGCGCGCCAACACCTCGTCCACCGAGAGGTCCAGCGGCCGCAGGTAGATCATCCGCAGCAGGCCGCGTTTTTCCCAATCGGCCAGGTCCCAGCCGAAGGCCGCCGCCTTGCGCTCGTGCTCGCGTGGGTGCTCCTCGAAAGTGACCATCACGCTCGGCTCGCCGGTGCGAGCCCCCTCGGCGACGAAGTGGAGGGCGAGCAGCGTCTTGCCGGTGCCCGAGCTGCCGGCGATCAGCATCGTCTCGCCACGAGGGATGCCGCCGTTCATCATCTCGTCCAGTCCCGGCACGCCAAACTTGACGCGGTCCCGCTTGACCGGTGCTTCGGGCCATCCGGCGATCGGCAGCATCCGTGGGAACACCGATACGCCGTCGCCGTCGATGGCGAAGGTGTGCTTACCGGTCAGCACGGCCTGGCCGCGCATCTTCACCGCCTGAATCTTGCGCACCGTGGCGTTGCCGACCGCAATCTGGGCCATCCAGATGATGCCGTCGGCGGCCGAGAACTCGGGCTCGCTCAAGGTCTCGTCGAAGGTGTATTCGCCCAGCAAGAAGCTGGTCACGTTCCACGTGGCCAGCACGGCGCTGATGTCGTGGACGAAGGCGCGGATATTATCGCCGCGCGCCTCGCCGATCTCCTTGAGCCCTCTGAAAGAGTCGATCGCCACGAAGCTCGGGTTCACGGCCTCGACCCGCTCGCTGATGGACTCCAGGGTTCGCGGGAGCCCCTCTTCGCGCGCCACGGCGCCAATGTCGTGATAGAAAACGGCTGTCTCCACCTTGGCCGGATCGAAGAAATTGAACTGCTGCTGATAGCGCAGCATCTTCAGCGTGGGCTCGCCCAGGGCGACGAAATAGAGCGCCCTGGCGTGGCGCGTGGCGTTGTGAAACAGAATCTGGTGCACTAGCGTGGTCTTGCCCACCCCCGGCGCGCCGACGACGAGATTAACCGAGTAAGCGGGAAACCCTCCCCCCAGTACCGGGTCCAGATTCGGCACCCCGGACGGGATCTTCTTGATCTCGACCTTTTTGCCACGCGCTGCCACCTGTTGCCTACCTTTCCTCGTGCTCCAGATACTGAAGCAGCGGCTCGGTCAATATATCGCCGGCCAGCTCCGATAACGTCCGAAAGATCATCGCGGCCAGCGTCGTGAGCGCATCCATCACTTCGTGCGTGCTGCAGTTTTTCGCGGCGGCCAGCGCGCGAAACTCGGCGAAATCCACGCCGTTTTCCTTGACGCGCACCTGCTGCACCATAGGCACATCTCTGGCCGCCAACTGGCCGGCGCGCACCATCACGGCCCGCGCCCCCCCCTCGCCCAGCAGGCGCGCGGTGAAACTCCATATCGAGGCGAGCACTGCCTCGTATCCGTCGATCACCTGCGCGCAGTTCTCCGCGCTGCCTAATCTTTGCTTGAGCAATGCGACCACGCGCCTGTGGCTGGCGCTCCAATCATTCCCCTTCACGCGTCAGAAACGTTCCTCTCAGTCTCCTTAAGACACAATTAAACCAACACACCAGCCTCTATACGGTATGATCACATAATCGGCTTTGGATGTCAAGCAAGAGAGCGTACGCGACCACGCCTTGCCACACCATCAAGGCGTTGCGTGCGACGCTTTTCCGTGGTATCGTAAAGTAAGGGACACTCGGTACCTACATAACGCAAGCATGCTTACCATAAGGAGGTAAAGCTATGATCGGAATATTGGGGCTGCTGCTCCTGCTCTTAATCATCGTGATCTTGATCATGATCACCGGCCAGATAATCGGCGTATTGCTCACGCTGCTGGTCGCCGGCCTGGTCGGCTGGCTAGCGGATATGATCGTGCCGGGCGAGATACCCTGGGGATGGCTCGGGGCGATTATCGCCGGGCTGGTCGGCACTTGGATCGGCACGGCGCTGTTCGGCGACTTCGGCCCCTCGCTCGCCGGCATCGCGATCATCCCGGCGATCATCGGCGCCATCATCCTCGCCGTCGTGATCGCCCTGCTGTCGAGAGCCTTCGCCGGCCGCACGGTCTAAAAGGTCCGTTCAACACGGAGACACGGAGAAATTTAAAAAATCTCCGTGTCTCCGTTGGCTCTGCTTGCAGTCCGCAGGGCGGACCGTGTTGAACGGATCCCTACGTCCCCTGTGCCTTGCGCTCCTCATAGCGCTGCTGCTCTAGCTGCTTCAGCTCGATGCGGCGGATCTTGCCGGTTTCGGTTCTGGGGAACGCGGTGGTGAACTCGACCTCGCCGGGCGCCATATACGGCGCGAGCCTGGCGCGGACGAACTGCTTCAGCTCCTCGGCCAGTTGCGCCGTGGGCTCCACGCGTTCTTTCAGGACGACGAACGCCTTCACCCGCTCGCCCTGGATGTCGTCCGGCGCGCCGATCACCGCCGACTCGAACACCGCCGGGTGCTCCAGCAGCGCATCCTCGATCTCCCCTGGAGAGATGCGATAGCCTCGGCTCTTGATGACGTCATCGCCCCGCGACATATGCCAGAAGCAGCCGTCCTCATCCTTATAGGCCAGGTCTCCGGTCAGGCTCCAGCCATTCTCGATGGCCTCTTTCTCTTTCTCGGGATTGGACCAGTACATTATGGCGGCGATGCCGCGTATGGCGAGACGGCCGGGCGTGCCAGGCGGCACCTCATCGCCCTTGTCGTCGATGATCTTTGCCTCCCAGCCGGGATAGGGATGGCCCAGGGACCCCGGCTTGCTCTCGGGCCGCCAGTTGGAGAGATAAGGTGATAAGGTCTCCGAGGCCCCCATCGTGTTCAAGATGTCGGCGCCAAAGCGGGCCTTCCAGTTCTGGACGGTGTGCGGAAGCAACGGCGCGGCGCCGGACATCGTCACGCGCACGCTGCTCAAATCGTATTTCTTCTCGGCATCCGGAATGTTGAGCATCTGATTGAAAGCGGCGGGCGCGGTGTTGAAAATGGTCGCCCTGTATTTCTGGACGGTCTCGAGCATGCGCTCGGCCGTGGCCCGTCCCTCGATGAGGACGGTCGGTATGCCGCCGTAGAGTGGAAACAGCAGGTTGTGGGCATAGCCATAGGTGAACCCCAGGGCGGGCGAGCCCGTGGCGATGTCGTCGGGACGCGTGCCGCCGACCACCTCTTTGATGGCCACCGCGGCCCCCATCAGGGTCAGGTTCAAGTGCATACAGCCCTTGGGCATGCCGGTAGTGCCCGAGGTGAAGAACGCGGTGGCCAGATCGTCCCGCCGCACCTTCACGCTCTCGAGCCGATCGCTCGACGATTCGATGAGCTCGTCGTAAGTGACGTAGCCCCGCGCTTCCAGGTCCGCGCGATCGCCCCCGACCGTGATGAATCGCTCGACGGTCTCATAGTTGCTCCGTCCCAGCTCGACCTCGTCCAGCAGGTCGTGGCTGCAGATGAGCGCCTTGGCCTCGGCCGTGTTGACGACGTGGGTGATGAACTTCTCCCGCTGCAGAATCATCGTCGGGATCACCACGGCGCCGAGGCGATGCAGCGCCAGCGCACAGACGACGAACTCCAGGCAGTTCGGGATGCGCAGCACGACGTGATCTCCCTTTTCGATGCCTAGGCCGCGCAACCCGTTGCCGCACCGGTTAACCATCTTGTGAAGGTCCTGGTAGGTGACCTGCCGCTCACCCGAGTACACCGCGATGCGCTGCGCCCGATCTCCGACGAGGTTGCGGTCCAGGCAGAAGTCGGCCAGGTTGACCTCTTCAGGAAACTGCATGTCGGGATGGCTCAGGACGAACTGCGGAAGGGCCCCTTTGGGCAGAAGCTCGGCCTGCAGTTGCGGCGGATAACTCACGCTGATCGAAGTCATATGCCCCCTCCATACTTATACCGGCTCGGCGATGCTCGACTACACCTTTATACGATTCTGGGCCAGCTTCTCGCCGGTGATGTAATGGTCGCCTTTGAGGGCTAGCTCGGCCTCCTCGGCGATCTCATCAGGCCAGTAGCCCAGCGACGAGCCGAACCACGGCATCTTGGGCTTCAGC
>JACPRP010000002.1 GCA_016189905.1 Chloroflexota bacterium
GTGCAGCGCATCGTCGCCACGCTGACGGTGTTTCAATCCCCACCCGGTCCGAAGACCGGATGCAACGGCCGACATTTGCCCCGTTCTGCGCGTGCTTAGCGCGTTTCAATCCCCACCCGGTCCGAAGACCGGATGCAACCACTGTCGAGCAGCCAGTAGTGGGCGCCGCTGGGTGTTTCAATCCCCACCCGGTCCGAAGACCGGATGCAACATGGCGCCGATGGCAAAATACGTTGCCAACGGGTGGTTTCAATCCCCACCCGGTCCGAAGACCGGATGCAACTCTCAGACGAGGCCGCGCTACAGCTGGCCATCGTGGTTTCAATCCCCACCCGGTCCGAAGACCGGATGCAACGCGGCGGCGGTGTGACCGCCCCCGGCGACGCCGTGTTTCAATCCCCACCCGGTCCGAAGACCGGATGCAACGGCAGTCTCATGGCCGACTACAACGGCGAGATCGGGTTTCAATCCCCACCCGGTCCGAAGACCGGATGCAACGGCGATGGGGCCGGCGATGAGCTGGCGGCCGGCGGCCGTTTCAATCCCCACCCGGTCCGAAGACCGGATGCAACTTCTTCGGCTCTTCTGGGCCGATCCCAATAGGGCGTTTCAATCCCCACCCGGTCCGAAGACCGGATGCAACCCGCGGCATCTGCGCCTACTGCGATCGTCAGACCGTTTCAATCCCCACCCGGTCCGAAGACCGGATGCAACGGCATCGACATCACGGCGGCGGACGTGATCTTCGAGTTTCAATCCCCACCCGGTCCGAAGACCGGATGCAACGCGAGCATCTCTGGCCTGCCTGGCTGGTCGTCCGGGTTTCAATCCCCACCCGGTCCGAAGACCGGATGCAACCCGCGCCTTTCGGCGCCAAAAACACCTATTTCATCTCTCTTGGCCTTGCTGTCGCCCCAATTCTGTGCGTTTTCGCCCTGAAATTCCGCCACAACACGCATCCGCGTGTGGTTTTGACGCCGACAGGGGCCTGAAATCACCACTTTTCTGCGCGGATCCCCCGTATAACTCGCCATAGCGGAGGGTCCGCGCACATCACAACACCAGCGGATCGTGGAGATCGAATTCCGGCCGAACGCCAATGACCTGCACGTGGCGCTCGCGCGGCTCCAACAAACGATATATCCGCAGGCTATCCTCCTTCTCCAGTATCTCCTTTGTCAGACGATGCTTCAGCTTCGCCAGGTCGGCCGGTCCCAGCGTACACTCGAACACCGACTTCTGCACCCGCTGTCCGAACCCTTCGCACGCCTTCGCTACCCTCCGAAGCCTCCGACGCCCCTCACGTGTATCAGTCGCTACATCGTACGTGATGAGTATCTCCACCGCGATCTTACCTCGCCATCTGCTTCATCTCTGGCCCCTGTCCTTCGTCACCCTCATCCTTCAACCCTACCTGTATACAAAGGGCAAGTACTCCTTGAGGTCGCCACGCAGGTGCCGCGCCAGCAGGCGGGCCTGCACGTGCGGCACCAGGCCAAGCGGCGTCTTTTGTCCCATCACACGGTGTCGAATCTCTTCCTCCTTCCGTCGTTGGTAGGCCACGATCACGGTCCGCCGCCCTTTCTCGTTTAGCAACACCCCGCCGTCAGGCATCCCCTCAAAATCGTCAGCTTGCAGTTGCCGCCGGTTGATCAGCGTGATCGCCAGACGGTCCGCGAGCACAGGACGGAATTCCTCCATCAAGTCCAGCGCCAGTGCCGGCCGTCCCGGCCTCAGCGCATGCAAATAGCCAACCTGAGGATCGAGCCCGACCGCCTCCGCTGCCGAAGCACACTCTGACCGCAGCAGGGCATACAGGAACGAAAGCACGCAATTGGTCGGATCGCGTGGCGGCCGGCGCGTCCGCCCCCTCGGCACGAAGACATCTCGATCTCCTCGGATCATGTGTCCAAAGACGTCGAAGTACGTCCGCGCCGCCTCCCCCTCCGCCCCACGCAGTGTATCGAGATCGCGCACCTCACGCAGTCTCGACAGAATACCCGCCAGACGCTCTCCGGCCCCCGACAAAACAAGTTGGTCTGCGTCTGCTGTGGCTTCCCGCGCTGCCCGCAGCACCACCTGCCGGCTGTTCTGGACCTTCGCCGCCACGATCTGCCGGGCTATCGTCCATGGCTGCTCCACATCTGAAAGAGCCATATGCTGCGCTCTTCTGAGAAGCACGTTACCCTGTGTCGGCCCCTCAAGTCTGGCCTTGAACCTGCCACGGTGGTCCAGCCAGACCAGGCTTCGCCCATCGTCGGCGCATCGCTCGATCAGAAAAGGACTTACGCTCACCCGTCCGAACACCACGATGCCACTCAGCCGCAGCAGCGGCGCACGCAGCCGCGTCTCACGGTTCACCTCCACCCGCACCGTGTCGTGGTCCAGGTGCAGTGTCGATCCCTGCGTCAGCACGTATAGCACGTTCAGCAATTCACGCATCGTCCCAAGCATCCTCCTCGACCGCCGCCGGCTGGAACAGCGCCCCCGCCAGCCCGCGCACCCGCGCGGGCTCCCCCACCACTGTCGGCAGGCACGCGTCGGCTAACGAGCAATTCTGACAACGGGCATCGTTCGCCGGCGACGGGAGATGCTGTGTGGCGAGCATCTCCCGGATAGCGTCGACGGCTACCACCGTGCGCCGACGAAGCTCTTCGCTCAACGCAATCTCGTGGCGCCGCCGCAAGCCGTGATAATAGATAGCGCCGCGAGGCACTTTCGTCCCCAGCATCTCCTCCAGACACAGCCCCTGCGCGCAGAGCTGCAAGTCGGGATGAATCCCTTGCCGCCGCCCCACCTTGTACTCCACTGGATATGCTCCATCGGGCCTCAGCTCCACCAGGTCTGCCTTCCCCCGCAGTCCAAGCCGCTCCGACCAGAGCGCTATCCCACGCAACACAGGCACCCCATCGGCGACGGTGTCTTCGCCGCTATCCACACGCTCGTGCGCCTGGCGCCCACGCACAGTGTACACGTTCTCCTCAAACGTGTGCTCGATGTGGATCAAGCCGCACTGGCGCGGGCAATAGCTATAGTGCTCGAGAGCCGAAATCGGCACGTCAAACCCTTCCTCGATCGGGTCATCGCCTATGCCCATTGTTCGTCCCTGCGCCTCACGTTCAGAGCCCATTTGCACCTTCACCCTACAATCGGGGTTAGGGTGACACCCTCCGGCAAATCGCCATCCAGCTCCACCACGTAGTCCTCGAACGATCGAGGCGCCTTAACATCTGCACGGCGTGTCACCTGAACCTTCTGAAACAGCCGATGCGCCGCCGCGTTTCCCATTGAGCTCTCGTGGCTGAACACATATAACCCGCGGCATGCCATCAATCCCCGCGCAGCCGAGCGGTCGAGGTCCCACATGCCCTCCAGCGCTTGCCAGAAAAGCGCCAGATCCTCGCTAGTTGCGCCTGCCCTCGTCGCGAAGTGTGGATTGAAGAACCCGTGCGCGCGATAGAGCCCATAGGGCACAATCGCTTTACGCCCCATCTCAGTCTGCTTCCCGCCGGTCGCCTCGCCACCATCCGCCGAAAGAACGAGCTCCACGTCCTCCTCCCGGGTCACTGCCACCCTTGTAATCGACAAATCCAGCGGTACTACCGGGTCGATCGATCGCGCGAACGTGATCTGCATCGGCCCGCGCACCTGGCCACAGTTCACCCCGGTCGTCATCACCGCCCCGAACATGCGGATGTCGTAGAAATTGGCGCACATCCAGGCCCGCGTCCTATCCACGTCCGCCCTTGATTGCTTGCTGCCGGTCGGCACAATTCCGAGCGCCTCATAGGCCCGCCGGTTAACCGCGTTGAGCGCCTCGCCACTCTGCACGTATATCTTGAAGCGGCCGCCGTCACCACGGCTGGCATCTACCCAGTCACGCACCTTACGCTTGATCGCCACATCCGTGATCAGGCCTTGCATTGTCTCGGGATCTACTCTTGGCAGATTGCCGGCGTCAGGGTCCCCATTTGGATTGCCATCGGAAACGTCGATTAACAGCACGAAGTCGTGCCGGCGAGCGACGTCGAGATACGTTGCGTTTGACATCTTATTACTCCTCCTCTTCTATCTGTGGCAAAATCGCTTGTATCAGACTCTCCTCGGATGACCTACTCCCTTGCCCGTCCCTCCGCCGCTGGCTGGCGGCTATCGCCTCGGCGCGGTCGTAAGCCCGCTGGTGGTAGTACCCCAGCGCAAAGATGCCCTGATCCTCCAGTGTCAAAATCCTGGGGAAGCCCGTGAGGCCGGCCTGAATTTCCTCCAGGCGACGCTGTAAGGCCACATAAGCCCCGGGCCTATCCCGCTGCAGCTTCGACAGATGCGGCTGCGCTCCACGAAGCAGGCGACCAAAGACTGATGCCGGCGCTGACGAAGCGGTCCCAAAGAACCGGTCGACAATCGTCGCCTTCGCCCCAGGAACCGCCAGCCGCTGCACCTCCTCCAATACGGCGAGCAGCCGGCCACATCGATACGCTGGACTGATATTGTCGGAATCGAGCTGTACCATTCGATCTTCTTCCCCCTTTCTGACGTTACTTCTACAGAGCACTAGCTTGATCAAAGCAACTCGCTGATAGGTGACGCCCTGCTCTGCCCTGTTCCGTCGGACTGCCTGATAAAGCAGCCCGACCGGCAGAGGCGTTCCAGTCACCGCCGCACGCAGCATCGCGCGTGGTGTTGGTGGAGCGAGTTCCTTCTGCACGTCGCGAACCGTAGCCCTGGCAAGGGCGTAGAGGCCAAGTGGTCCCCGCCCTTCCCCATTTAGTCCTACGATCCGCTGCCCCTCGAACCAGGAAATCAGGCTGCGCTTGACGTCCCCGACAGTCGAGTCAATCCAGTCGCGTACCACTGCCCTTCCACCACTGCCAGAGAGCGCGGTCGCGTAGAATTTGGTGTTGTCCACATCCGTCGCCCGCCGGCCGCTGCGCACGGATTCAAGCAGCGACTTAACGTCCTCTGGCTTCGGATCGTCCAGGTAGCTGGCAAGCGAAAACGCCACCGGCTCCCGGGTCCAGAAGATGAAGACCGCGCCACCCAGACGAATGTGACTCGCCCTTTCGCTGATCAGCGCGTTGGCGGCCTTCGTGAACCGCTCTCCACAGTCTGTGCACGTCGGCGCAACAAGGGAAGCCGGCAACCCGTAGGACTCGAATGCCTCGGCGTTCGCGGAGACGATGGCGGTGCCCGCGGTCTGCCCACCGGGGACCCCCTTTATCTTCCCCTGTAGCCGTTCGAGAACTGGGCGCTCTTTCCCGCAAATCAGGCACTGCATACTCGGCGCTGGTCGGTCTGGATCGACAGACGGATCGTTTACTCTTACCCAGAACGCCTGAACGCTGGGCAGATCGACCGGAAACGCTCCGTCAACACGAAAAGTGATCGCCGCATCACGGGCAAAATCGTCGGGAAGGCTGATATTCGAAGCCGGATCGTCCTGCAAGAACAAGAGAACCGCGCATACAGCGGGCTCTCGCGTGCCATTGGCGCAGCGGCCAATCAGATCCAAATAGGCGCGATGACACGCTGCAACGCGCTCGGGCTTAGATTTCGGCCGTGCCAGACCAAGCGTGTACTCGGCGTTCCCAACCAGCAGCAGCGGCTTTACCCCGGACGTTCGCTGCACCTGGGGCATATACCTGCGCTGGCCTCGCTTAGTTGCCGGGCTTGATGGGTCGGCTGTATCGATGGGCTCCCGGCTCAGCAACCGCCCTGATCCATCTAGCTCGATGATGTAGCGCACGGGACTTTCGTCATAGAGCGGCGGCGGCAGCGAGAGCCGCTCGTCGGCGTACTCCTTCAAACGTTGCAGCAGCACTTACTCACCCCCTCGCCTCACGGTCCACGCGGAGCACGCCCTTTGCCAACCGCGCCCCGAAGAAGCGTGGTGTTCCTCGTCCTGAGCCATCGTCCGCGTAGTCGAGATCGAGCAGCATCAATCCCAGATCGTCCGTGACGTCGATCGGATGCTCGTCGCCCTCGGGCTCCGCGAAGAACGCCGAGAATTCCCGACACCCTAGATAAGGCGTCGAGAAGCACCGCCCATCGCGCAGCCGCCGTCGAAACTGGTCGCGGAACTTGGCCGGATCCTGGCTGACGCCCTCCTTCACCTCAACCTGTGCTCGGATGACGTAAGCGACGTCTCGCAATGCCAGCGTGTGACGCTGCGCCCGATCCGTCGTCGCGTTGTAGCCGCCACCCTTCTCCTTCCAGCCCAGCGCGGCTCGCTCGCTGGCGCGGCTGTTGACCTCGTTGCGCAGGACTGAGAAATAGCGGATGGGCTTGAGTACCCAGATTTCCTCGATCCGCCACTTGAACTCTGGCTTCCAGAAGATCGCTTCCAAAACGCCACGTGCCGCCGAAGGCGTTATCACCGGATACGTCACCCGCTCGACCTTCATCTCCGGCCGGGTGAAGCAGGCGAAGTCGCCCCAAACCCGCGCGGCTAAAGGCGCATAACCCATTTCCAAAGGCTCTCACTCCTTTCCGGTCTTCTGACTGATATCAAAGACCCCATCGGTCGGTCCGATTGACCCTCGAATTTGTGGATCTACAATTCGCCTCATCTCATCGCCTTGCACCTCCTCGACAAGCCATCTGGTCTCCTGGCTGCTTCTCGCATTATAGCACAAATGTTCTGTTTTGGCCATCATACAACCAGCACATCTGGATCTGGACCATCGCCGGTCAGACCTCGCACCGAATCGTACTTGCCCAGCCACTCCCCAAGGTCGCCGGTCACCGGTGCGATCAGTCCTTGCCGACGGAAGCGCTCAGCTTCCCTTGTGCGAACCGAAACCAGATACGGTTGTAGCCGCCGTAGAATGGTGCGTGCCTCCGGCCCCCCATCCCGCAGCCGATCCAATAGCGCTCGCGTGGTGCGCTCCTCCTTAGCCCCGCCGTATATCACGGCGACGCTCTGAGTGGCGTCGTCGATCATCCGGAAGCGCGCGGCGACCTCAGGATAATCGAACCGCGCTCTCAGTCCCTGGATGCCCTCTCGATCCGTTTCTACGGTAGCGAAAAGCTGGCGAAAGTACTTGTGGCACGCCACGGGACTATCGGGATCCAGATCGCTGCCCTCCAATAGAGCCTCCGTTACACCGGTAGCTGTACGATAAGCGCCCCTTGGCGTACCGCCATCTGCCGCCCGGAACACCACCACCCGGCCCCTTTCCAATCGGCCCTCCCGGTTGCACCGCCCAGCGGCCTGAATGATGCTATCCAGCGGTCCCAGCTCCCGCAGAACAAGCGGGAAGTCCAGGTCTACGCCCGCCTCCACCACCTGTGTCGACACCAGCCGACATCGCTCGCCGACGGCCAGCCGCCGACGCACCTCAGCGATTACTGCGCGCCGATGTGCCCCACACAGCAGCGTCGAGAGGTGCAGCGCGTCGTCATCCCCCAGAGCATCCAGCAATGCCAACGCGGCCTTCTTGGTGTTCAGGACCATCAACACCTGACGCTCGCCACGCGCCACTTCCGCAACCTCTTCCCAGCCCAAAGGACGCTCGGTCAGCCATCTGTAATCCACTCGCTTGAGGGACGTGAAGAAACGGGACAGATCGGGCGCGATCTCGGTGGCTGGAACATCGCGAAATGCGGGAATCGCCTCGAACGCTGGCTGAGTGGCTGTCGAGATAACCACCGTCGCTCCGTAGTGCCTACAAAACTGCGCCAGCGCGTCGAGGATCGGCCTCAGCAGATGCGGTGGCAGCGCCTGCGCCTCATCGAGAATGATCACGCTCTTGGCCAGCGCGTGAACCTTCCGACAGCGGCTCGGAGTGTTGGCAAACAAGCTCTCGAACAGTTGCACTGTCGTCGTTACCACCACCGGTGCATCCCAGTTTTCGGCGGCTAGACGCGTCCACATCTCATCGAAATCGTTTTCGCCGCCATCGCGCCGCTCCACCCCGCTGTGATGCTCCAGCACAATCGGATTGCCCGAATCGTCCCTCCCAAACATCTCGCGAAACACTTCGGCAGTTTGCTCCGTAATGCTCACGAACGGCACGGCTACGACTACCCGATGGTGTCCGTGCCGCATCGCGTGCCGCAGGGCGAAGGCCATTGCCGAGCGCGTCTTGCCACCGCCAGTCGGCACCGTGAGGCGGAAAACCCCCGGCGGCTGTTCTGCCGCTTGCAGGCAAGCGTTGTATATCTCGGCTCGCGTCTGCCCAACCTGTCCAACCGGATCCCCACCGAAGCGCCGCTGGTCTTGCTCGAACCGTGCCCACAGCTCCGGTATGGCGACGCTCATACCACGGTAGGCAGCCCTTCCAGACTGAAAATGTCGCTCAGTATCCAGGAAATCGGCGTCCACAAGTGCAGAGAACAGCAAGCGCAGGAACATCTCGCCCGCACTGGGATCTCGCAGAGCATATTGAGGCAATCCGACCCCCTTAGCGACATCGTCTAGTTCGGCAATTGCCGCCGCCGCCGATGCTAACACTTCCCCCACAACTTCCTGCACCCCTGGTTCCCCGATCCAGGCTTTCAGGTCCGACAGATTCTCCAAACCCCCGTGATGCCCCTGAACGAGTAGCGCGAGTGCCTGCAGGCCCTTGCGACCGGTGATGTACTTTGCTCCAGCCCTCTTGTGGTCGGGGCTCCGACGCCGCCCACTGTTCTTCGCCTCATTGGATAAGAGGTATTCCTGGAAAGACGGAGCGAACTTGCCGATGTCGTGGCACAGCCCGATGAGCCGACCCAGGTCGCCCACGCCCCAATCCTTGGCTATGCTGCCCGCGATCGCTGCTACGCCTCGAAGATGCTCCACGAGATCGTGCCGATTGCCCTCGTCGTTTCGCGAGTGTGCGTAATACATTGGCTACCTCCAATCCTGCCTTTGGAGAGTGCGCTTGGAACGCGAAAGTGGGCTTGCCAAATAGTTGGGGGGATTTCAGCCTCGCCGCCTATCCCACTAGGCTAGCTTTCGGTTGATTATACACCTCATTCTATCGAGTCGGCAAGCTAAACTTCCAACCAGGTAACGCACGCGGGATCAAGGAAATAGGGCTGGGCCGTCAGAAGTCCGCTCATCAGCACGCTCACACGCAGTTTCGAGTGCCCCGCCCAATAGATCAGCCCAGCGCGGAGCTGAACCTGCCGCGCTGAATCTACAAAGCCTGCCCAAGCAGTCTACAGACCAGGCACCTTGAGGGACCTTTGCAGACTTCGCGCGCTCGCTCTGACGGCGCGCGAAGCTCGTATCACCGCAAACATTCATACAGCACCCATTTTCGCTGCTAGCCAGGACGTGTCCCTATCCGAAGCGTGAATTTTTCATCCACAAACGCGCCATGTCATTAAATTCGAGCCCGAACGTAAATCCGTTTATCCGTTCCACATCCGTTGACACCGCATTCCCCCATTTCCCCAACCTCCCCCACTTTCCAAAAACTCATCCCCCAAATGTTGTTTTTGAGGGGGGTCAAATCAATTATATTCATGAGGGGTTTTGCACCCGGCCGCCATTGCCAGAGCCCGTCACAACAACATTCTATGTCTCTGTCTCTGTGCCTGCTCAGCAAGAACAGATCATCGACAGAGTGTCGCGCAACAAACCAGCGGTAACCACCGTGTTACACAGGAGGTAGATCGATGTCAGTACTGCCCAACCTCGCGCCGGCGAAAACGCCAAACGAACCCGATCCCCTTGCACGGATATTCATCCGCGCACTCCAACACTGCCACCACAAATCTGCCGAACGAACCCAATCCCGTCACCACCAACGATTGTCGAACAAGCCAATCATCAAGCTCGCTTCACCACAGGCGATTGAGAGCGAAAAAGCGCACAAACAAACCCAATCATCAGCTAACCGGCCTGACGCGGTGGCTTCTCCGCAGGAGTCCGACGTCTCTCGGACAACCCTGCGACTGGCATTCTCCAGGCGACCCAATCTCACCAACACCCGAGCTCACCAAACAAACCCAATTCCCACACCCAGAAATCGCCGAACAAAATCGCCAAACAAACCCAATCGCCCGATCATCATCTTCCCTCGCCATTTTCGATCCTCTTGCTCCTCTGCGTGTTTCGCGCCTTCCATTTGCTTCGTGCCTTCCATAGTCCACCTCTTCCGTGTCTTCCGTGTCTACCGTGTCTTCCTCACCTTCCATGCGCTCTTCGCGCCTTTCGTGCGTTTCGTGTGTTTCGTGGTCCAACTCGGCCCCCCACACCCCCCAACTCCGCCAGATGCCACCAACATGCGTCACGTCTCTCCGTTTATGTTGCCCCAACCAGGGAGCCGTGGTATCATTGACATTAACAGGGAGGTGTGCAGCCACGATGGAGCCTGAGAAAACCCCTCTTTACAAAATGCACCTCGGCGCCGGCGCCCGGATCGTCGAGTTTGGCGGCTGGCTGATGCCCGTCCAGTACACCAGCATCCTCGCCGAGCATCGCGCCGTGCGCGAGGCTGTCGGCCTCTTCGACCTCTGCCACATGGGCGAGATCGAGGTCACCGGACCGCAAGCCACGGACTTCGTGCAGCGCGTCGCCACCAACGACGCTTCGCGTCTCGCCGTCGATCAGGCGCAGTATTCTCTTCTCTGCGACGAAAACGGCGGCGTCGTCGACGACGTCCTCGTGTATCGCCGGCCCGAGGGCTACCTTTTCGTCGTCAACGCCGCCAATACCACCAAAGACTTCGCCTGGCTCCTCCGCCATCGCCTTCCAGCGTGCTCGGTCGAGGATATCTCGCGGCAGACCGGCATGCTCGGCCTCCAGGGACCGCTGGCCGAGGCCACGCTTCAGCCACTCACCGACGTCGCCCTGGCCACGATGCCCTATTATCACTGTCGTCAGGGCAATATCGCCGGCGTCGGTGGGAATACCAGCCGTGCACTGATCTCGCGCACGGGCTACACCGGCGAGGACGGCTTCGAGCTTTTCTGCGGCTGGAACGATGTCGTCGCGCTGTGGCGGACACTGGTTGCCGTCGCCGCCCCTCCCGCGCTCTGCGGCCTGGGTGCGCGTGACACGCTCCGCCTGGAAGCCGCGATGCCTCTCTACGGCCACGAGCTAGATGAGCACACCAACCCCTTCGAAGCGAGGCTCGGCTGGGTGGTGAAGCTCGAAAAGCCGGAGTTCGTCGGACGGGAGGCGCTCGCCGCTATCAGGCACGCCGGCCCACGGCGACTGTTGGTCGGACTCGAGATCGTCGATCGAGGGATCGCGCGGAACGGATTCCCTGTTCTCAGCAATGGCCAGGTTGTCGGCGCCGTCACCAGTGGCACTTTCTCTCCGACGCTGCAGAAAAGCATCGCCCTTGCCTACGTTCCAACGGAGATGGCTCAGATCGGCGCCGAGTTCTCCGTCGACGTTCGCGGCCGTCCGTTGAGCGCCCGCGTCGTGCCGCTGCCTTTTTACAAAAGAAAGAAGTAGAAATCGACTAGGAGGAACGTGACGAATGCCCGAGGTTCGTCAGCAATTGAAGTATACAAAAGAGCACGAGTGGGTGCGCCCGACCGATGATACCGCGGTGGTCGGCATCTCCGACTATGCACAGGAGCAATTGGGCGACGTCGTCTTCGTCGAGTTGCCCGCCGGCGGGACCGAGGTGACGCAGTTCGAGACTTTCGGCACCATCGAATCCGTAAAGGCGGCCTCCGACCTCTACTCGCCGGTCAGCGGCACCGTGGTCGAGGTCAACGCGGCCCTCAAAGATCGTCCAGAGCTTCTCAACCAGTCCCCCTATGATGAGGGCTGGCTGGTCAAGGTTAAGCTCAAGGACAGACGCGAGCTCGATGTCTTGCTGTCGCCGACTGAATACGACACACTGATAGGCTCCCTGGAGTAGCACCGCCATATGAGATACATTCCTAATACCGATGCGGATCGCGCGGCGATGCTCGAAGCCATCGGCACGTCGTCGATCGACAAGCTGTTCGCCGATATCCCGGCCCACCTCCGCCGGCCTTCCCTGAACCTGCCGCCGGCCCTGTCGGAGATGCAGCTCAAGCGGCTCATGGCCGAGCTTGCCGCTCGCAACACCACCACGGCGAGCGCGGCCTGCTTCCTGGGCGCCGGGGCGTACCACCATTTCGTCCCCTCGGTGGTCCACCACATCACCGGCCGCTCGGAGTTCTACACGTCTTATACCCCATATCAGGCCGAGGCCAGCCAGGGAACGCTGCAAACGATCTTCGAATACCAGACCGCCATCTGCCAGCTTACTGGCATGGACGTCGCCAACGCCTCGATGTACGATGGTGCGACCGCCGCCGCCGAGGCGGCGATTCTCGCCCAGGGCGTCACGCGCCGGCGCAAGGTTGTCGTCTCGCCGGCCATCCAGCCTGATTACCTGGCCGTCCTCAAAACTTACACCGCCGAGCTGGGCTCGGATATAGCGACCAACTGGTGTCTGGACGATTGCCTGCGCGAGGGACAGACCGATCCCGTCGCGGCGGAAGCGGTGCTCGATCAGGACACGGCCTGCCTGCTCGTTCAGCATCCGAACTTCTTTGGCGCCCTCGAGCCGATGGATCGTCTCGCCGCCGCGGCCCACCGGGTGGGCGCGCTGCTCGTCGCCATCGTGGACCCGATCTCGCTCGGACTGCTCAAGCCGCCGGGCGCCTACGACGCCGATGTCGCGGTCGCCGAAGGCCAGCCCCTGGGCAACAGCCTGGCCTTTGGCGGCCCATACCTCGGCATTTTCGCGTCTAAGGAGAGCCTCGTCAGGCACATGCCGGGTCGGATCGTCGGCCAGACGACCGATGGCTTTGGGCGAAGAGGCTTTGTGCTCACCCTGCAGGCGCGCGAGCAGCACATCCGCCGCGAGAAGGCGACGTCGAATATCTGCACCAACGAAGCCCTCAACGCGCTGGCCGCCCTCGTCTACCTGTCGGCGATGGGCAAACAGGGTCTGCACCGCGTCGCCGAGCTTTGCGTGCAGAAGTCCCATCACGCCGCCGAACGGATCGCCGCTCTCCCCGGCTACTCGCTCGCCTTCGCCGCGCCGTTCTTCAAGGAGTTCGTCGTTCGCTGTCCGCGTTCGGCCGCCGATGTCAACGCCCACCTTCTTAAGCACAACATCGTCGGCGGCTACGACCTCGCCGCCATCGACGCCCGGCTAGCCGATTGCATGCTGCTCTGCGTCACCGAAATGAACACCAGGGAGGAAATCGACTGTCTCGTCGAAGCGCTGAAATCTCTTTGAAAACAGATACCCCTTTCAAAACGGAGAACAACCATATGACCGAGCCCTTGATTTTCGAGCTTAGCTCGCCAACCAGGACAACCAACTACATCGACGACGGCGACGTCCCGGCGCGCGATGTAGCGGATCTCCTGCCGGCCGACGCGCTCAGGGAAGGCCTCGAATTGCCCGAGGTCACCGAGCCCGAGCTGGTGCGGCATTTCACGCGCCTCTCTCAGTTCAATTATAGCGTCGATACGGGCTTCTATCCGCTGGGCTCCTGTACGATGAAGTATAACCCCAAGGTCCACGAAGACGTCGCCTCCCTGGATGGCCTGGCCCGCGTCCATCCGCTGCAGCCCGAGGCCACGGTTCAGGGTGCGCTGCAGCTTATGTTCGAGCTTCAGGAATACCTCGCCGAGATCAGCGGCCTGCACGCCGTCAGCCTCCAGCCGGCCGCCGGCGCTCACGGCGAGCTTACCGGCGTTCTCATGGCCCGCGCCTATCACCGCCATCGGGGCGAGGACCAGCGCCGTATCGTGCTGGTTCCTGACTCGGCTCACGGCACCAATCCGGCCACCGCCAGCATGGCCGGCTGTCGTGTGGTCAACGTGAAGTCAAACGCTCGCGGCGGTGTCGATCTTGACGACCTGCGCGCCCTCGCCGGGGCCGAGACCGCCACGCTCATGCTGACGATTCCTAACACCCTCGGGCTGTTCGACGAGAACATCCTCGAGATCTCGGATATCGTTCACCACGCCGGCGCGCTCCTGTACTGCGACGGCGCCAATATGAACGCGATGCTCGGCCAGGTGAAGCTGGGTGACCTGGGCTGCGATATCATGCACCTCAATCTCCACAAGACCTTCAGCACGCCTCACGGCGGCGGAGGTCCTGGCGCCGGTCCAGTGGCGGCCGCCGCGCCCCTGGCCCCGTTTCTACCCCGGCCACTAGCTGCCAGTAGATCGACCACTGGTACGGTTGCCTATTATCTGGACTACGATCGCCCGCTTTCCATCGGCCAGGTGCGGTCCTTTTACGGCAACTTCGGCGTGATGGTCAGGGCCTACGCCTACATCCGTTCCCTGGGCCCCGACGGCCTGCGCCAGGTCAGCGAGAACGCCGTGCTCAACGCCAACTATCTGATGCGTCGGCTCAAAGACGTCTATGACCTTCCCTACGACCGTGGCTGCATGCACGAGTTCGTTCTCTCAGGGCGTCGTCAGAAGGCCGCCGGCGTCAGAACGCTAGACATCGCCAAGCGGCTCCTCGACTACGGCTTCCATCCGCCCACCATCTATTTCCCCCTGATCGTCGACGAGGCGCTGATGATCGAGCCCACGGAGACGGAGACGCGAGATACCTTAGATAGCTTCGCGCGCGCGCTGATCGAGATCGCGAAAGAAGTGGTCGACAAGCCTGAACTCGTGAAGACCGCTCCCCACTCGACCCCCGTTGGCCGCCTCGACGAGGTAACCGCCGCGCGCCATCCCATCTTACGCTGGTCTGGCGCATCCGAGAGGAGGAAAGGCTAGAAATGCAAGAGAGTTACGATATCGTCATTATCGGCGGCGGCCCCGGGGGCTACGTCGCCGCCATTCGCGCCGCCCAGTTGCAGGCCCGGGTTGTCGTGGTCGAGCAGGATGAGCTCGGCGGCCTCTGCCTCAATCGCGGCTGCATCCCCACCAAGACCCTTGTCGAAAGCGTCGACCTCCTGGAAAGAGCGCGTGAAGCGCCTGAGTTCGGCGTCGAGGTCGGATCCCCCGTGATGAACTTTCTTCAGATGATGAAGCGCAAGAACGACGTCGTTCGCAAGATTCGCGAGGGCGTCGAGGGCCTGATGAAAAGCTACCGCATCGAGGTTATCTACGGCGTCGGGACGATCCTCAACCCACGGCTGGTGCGCGTCACCGGCATCGCTTCGGAGTCCTCGACCCGAGACCTCCCCTGCCGCAACATCATCATCGGTACCGGCTCCGCTCCCGCCATCCTGCCCATCCCCGGAACCGACCTCCCAGGCGTCATCACCAGCGACGAAGCCCTGGAGCTGAACAGAATTCCGAAAAGCATGATCGTCGTCGGCGGCGGCGTCACGGCCATCGAGTTCATCCGCATCCTGCGGCCCCTCGGCACCCAGATGCAGATCGTGAAGCGCACGCCAAAGATACTGCCCCCCGTCGATGGTGAGATAGCGACACGCTACGCGGGGTTGCTCAAGAAGGACGGCGTCGAGATCAACGCCGGCGCGCGCGTGCGCGAGATCGTCCCAATCGACGGCGGCGTCAGACTGATCTGGGATAGCGACGAGGGCGAGAAGCACCTCGATGGAGAATACCTGTTGATGGCCACTGGGAACGAGCCGTTCACCGGCGGACTCGGCCTTGAGCGCATCGGCATCGCTATGGACAAAGATGCCATCGCCGTCGACGACCGCCTCCGCACCAACGTAGACGGCGTCTACGCCATTGGCGACGTAACAGGAAAATGGATGCTCGCCCACGTTGCCTCGTACCAGGGCGAGGTCGCCGTCGAGAACGTGCTGGGCTTCCCGCGAAAAGCGGATTATCGCTCTGTCCCCAACGCGATCTTCGCCTCGCCCGAGATCGCCTCGGTCGGCATGACAGAGGAACAGGTGAAGGCCGATGGCCTGCAATATAAGGTTAGCCGATTCCCGTTCACCGCGCTGGGCCGCGCCATCACCATCGGCAAAACCAATGGGCTGGTCAAGCTGATCTGCGAGGAAGCCTCGGGCAAGCTGCTCGGGGCGCACATAATGGGACCGCACGCCAGCGATCTGATCGCCGAGCTTGCCCTGGCCATCCAGATGAACGCCACGGCCAAAGACATCGCCGATACCCTCCATCAGCACCCGACCCTGCCCGAGGCCATCCGTGAGGCCGCTCTGGGTCAGCTAGGCGGCTCCATCCACTTCAAGCGGCTGTAGAAGACTTGAATTCAAAAGGGGCGGCTCGCCAACCGCCCCTTCCCTGAGAACACTGCACAATCAATCAGTCGAGGATGGCCCCCTATTTGAGCGTCGCCAGGTAGCTCATCAGCGCCTGCATCTGGTCGTCGCTCAATGACGCGAACGGCGGCATCGTGGAGCTGGGGTTCACGCTTTTAGGATTCTTGATGTACTCCGCAATCGAATTCGCGTCCCGTCGCTCGGCGATGCCGGTCAGTTCTGGGGCGGCCCCGCCAGGCTGATGGCAGGCAGCGCAGCCAGAATCCTGGAACACCTTCTTCCCTGCGGCCTCGACGGTCGTCAGCTTCTTGGTGGCAGCCGCCGAGCTGACCGGAGGCGGCGGTGTGGTCGCGATTCCCATCGTCGTCAGGTAGATTATGCCGGCCAGTCCAAACGCGGCCGCCGCCGATGCCAGGGGACGTCTCGACGGCTTCCGCTCCTTCCTCGTGTCATAGAACGGCAGGAACAGAAGCAAGAGCATGCCGATCCCCGGCAAGACGACCACCGCTAATGGCTCCAACTGGCCAGGGAAGTACTTCAGCAACTGGAAAAGGAACATAAAGTACCACTCCGGGCGTGGAATATACGTCGTGTCGGTAGGATCGGCTACCGCCTCTAGTGGCACGTGACTGAAGACGACGATAAGCATAAAAACGATGAAGAACAAGAGCGCGGCTATCGCTTCCTTGAACAGGAAATTCGGGAAAAACGGCTCTGTCTTACCCCAGTTGTAGTTTTCCTTTTTCAACTAATCTGCCCCCCTGACTGCAAATTCATCCCGGTTTGAGGCAACATTGCGATCATAGCGGCCCCGATATCCCCTGGCGCCGTACCATTAAGAAGTGCAACCCCAACAGAGTTACCGCGGCCCCAGGGAGGAACCAGATGTGCAGCGAGTAGAAGCGCGCGAGCGTCACGGCGCCCAGATCTTCCCCTCCACGGAGGGCCATCAAAAGGAAATTGCCCATAACTGGCACCTGGGCCGCCATCTCGGTGCCCACGGTCGTGGCCCAATAGGCTTTCTGATCCCACGGCAAGAGGTACCCGGTGAATCCAAATCCCAGCACCACCATCAGCAATCCGACGCCCACCATCCAGTTGAGCTCTCGCGGGGCTTTGTACGCACCCTGCACATACACCCGCATCATATGGAGGACGACCATAATGACCATACCGCTGGCCGCCCAGTGGTGGACCCCACGCACGATGCTCCCAAACGTCAGATCGTTCATAATGAATTGAACGCTGTCGTAGGCGTGATCCGGCGTGGGCACGTAATACATCGTCAGAAATATGCCGCTCAAAACCATCAACACGAAAGTAAAGAAGGTCAGCCCCCCGAAGCAGTAAACGATCGCTTTCGGGTGTATGGCCGGGTTTACGTGCTCGGGGACCGGATGATCGACGACATCTTTGACTATCGGATCGATGCCGAGTCGATCGTCTAGCCAATCGTAAGCTCGCTCCAACATCTCCGCTAGCCTCCCATCACCATCAATTTGCCATCCTGAACCCTCGCCTCTAATCTGTCCAACGGGCGTGGCGGCGGTCCAGATACAACTTTTCCGTCAATGTCAAACACCGCGTCGTGGCAAGGACAGAGGAACAACTTTCTGCCATCATCCCACCGGTAGGCGCACCCGAGATGCGTGCATCTCGGATCGAACACGGTGATCTCGCCATTCTCGCGAGCAATGACCCAGGCCGGTTTCGTCACGGTCTCTTCGATCCAGCCATCTTTCTTGAAGGCGCTATACTCCACCTTCTTCGGCTGACCGACCGAGAAATCGCTGATCGGCCCAACCGCCGACCACTCCTGTTTTCTCTGCTGCAGAGCCGGTGACACAGCGTATCCGGCCAGTGGGATGCCGAGGGCCGCGCCAATGAAGCCGCCAATCGCAGCGATGCCTAATGCTAGAAAGCTCCTGCGAGAAACGACTTGCGGATCGGGGGGTGATTCTGGCTTCGACGATGTACGCACGATATCCTCCTCAATGAGTTTTCGCCTCGATGCAATTATGGAAGGTCCACGTATCCGTGGCAAGCGTAAGGTCCAGCTTTCTTCCAGATCGTGCGCGGCAATTCATCGTCGAACGACAAGCAACTGCTGACAGCAAGACACCCGGGATCGCTCCCGCGAAGATTCTTCTTCGAACTCCAAGTGTCGCGTCACCGCACTAAGCCGGGAAGATTCGCCTGGGCCCAAGGTAGAACTCCTGCCTTAGCGAGGACCAACTAATTCTAGGCAGAAACCATGACATTGTCAACTACACCATGGGCAGTCGATACCTATACTTTTGGGTCAGCTTTCACCCGAATGGCAAGCCTTTGCAAAAATCGCGTTCACCGCAAACATTCCGCTGCCCAGCCAATGCCGAGTTCTTCCAGTTTGCCGCGCCCCGGAGCCCCCGTTGCCGTATCCCAGCCCATCATGTCGAAGTACGTCTGAATGGCGCTTTTCACCGCTTCTTCCTTCAGCGCGCCATCGGCAAGGGGGCCTGAAGGCTGGCCCGTGAACATTCGCTCTGGGAGCCGGTCATCATCTGCCGTCAAGCCCTCTCTCAGGTTAAAGACACGTGTCAGCGTCGTCGCGCGCTCGCCGACCTTTAGTAACTCCCAGAGCGAGCAGTTCCAGCCGGTGATCGCGCGAACCATCTCCAGGACCTGGTCGAAGCCGTACGGCATGAAAAAGCACATATCGATGCAGTTCAGGAAGCTCTGCCAATGGCTGAGGTACACCATTAAACGCAGCTTCTCCGGACCGAGATGTTTCTGTGGGATCGGCGCCAGCACACCAAGAGTCCTGACCTTATCCAGGTCCGCGCCGGCCTTCTTATAAATGTCGTCGTGGATGGACATCATATGTTCAGCGCCTGTCGGTGAAATCGCGTAGCCTATCCCCATCCCCGGCTTGAGCCGTGGCTCGTGCATTGGTAGCTCCTGGCCTTTGATCTGCATCGCGAACCGTTCGGCTCCTTTACCGATCTCTCGCGCTGCCCGCAGCGTTCCCTCCGCCAGTATCTCCCCTATTCCCTGGCGCCTGGCAATCGCTTCGACCATCGTCACCATAGCCTTGGCGTTGCCGAAGGTCAACCTCAGTCCACCCGTCTCCTTCTCAGTGATGAGGCCATTCTCGAAACACTCCATCGCGAACGCGATCGTTGCCCCAGTCCCTATGGTGTCCAGTCCATAAGCGTTGCACAGCTCGTTTGCCTTGGCCACGGCCTCAAGGTCATCGACGCCGCAATTCGAGCCCAGCGCAGCCAGGGTCTCATATTCTGGGCCGCCGTACGATGGATCGACGTCATACCTCCCGTTGACTTTCACTTCGCGCTTGCAGCAGACAGGGCAGGCGAAGCAGCTTCCTCTGCCAACCAGGATAGTATCCCGCATCCTCTCGCCCGAGATGTTTTCGGCGCCCGTGAAAGTGCCCTCGCGAAAATTGCGCGTCGGCAGCCCCCCGTTTCTGGCGAAGTAAAGGACCCCGTCCGAAGTTCCCACGTCGTGCAATCCGCCAGAGAGCTCAATGTACGCGGCGCCGAACCACTTCACGAAGGATTGTACTTTCTTAGCGTCCGCCATCGGGGGCCCTTTGGGGCCGCGAACGGCGATTGCCTTCAGGTTCTTGGAACCCATCACGGCCCCCAGGCCCGTGCGACCCGCTGCGTGCTTCAGATCGTTGATAATGCTGGCCAGCCGCGCCAGATTCTCTCCAGCCGGCCCGATCTGCGCGAGGCGGACACGCGCGTCGCCTATCTCACGCGTGATCGCGGCGCAGCTCTCTCCCGTCGTCATTCCCCACAGATGCCGCGCATCGCGCATCTGTACCTCGTCCCCCAGAATCGACAGGTAGACCGGATGCGCAGCTTTCCCCTCGACGACGATCGCGTCATAACCCGTTCGCTTCAACTCGGCTCCCCAGAAGCCGCCCGCCTCAGCCTCTCCGTAGGCGTTGGTCAGCGGCGACTTTGCGCCGACGCTGTTCCGCCCACTCCCAGCCAGTCCCGAGCCAGTGAACACGCCAGTGGCGAAGACAAGCCTGTTCTCCTCGCTCAAGGCATCGGCGCCCCTCGGGACATCGTTCAAAAGCCGGTGAACGATGAATCCCCGCCCGCCGAAATACGTGCGGAAGAAGGCCTCACGCACATCTTCGACCGTCACCTCACCTCTGGAAAGATCGACCCGCAGGATCCTACCGTTGTATCCAAAAGACATAGCTACGCACCTCCAGTTTGAGCAAGTTCCAAGAAAGCAGGTCCACTATCCATACTCCTCGCCACCGTGGTGACAGTCCCGCACGGGTAATACATAACAGGAAGTACATCCGCGATGTCGCTTTCCCCTACCGCTACTGCGCTGGGTTAAGCGATCCGCCGGCCACCGGACCAAAAAGGTCTATCTCATCGCCAGATACGACCTCTGTCGTCGCATCGGCAAGACCCCCGTTGACGCTGAACGTCCAGACTTCGCCTTCAGGAACTCCCAATTGCGACAAGATATATCTCAGAGGAAAAGAGACGGCGACATCCAGGGAAATCGGTTCCTGTCTGCCGCCGAGGTATTTGCGAAGGTTTCCGTGCAGCCTGATTCTGAGAGGCATACGTCAGTTGCCGTTTACGCCTTTTTGCACCGGAATCTATCCAATCGTTGGCTTTGTCCCCAGCGACGCCGGGCTCGGCTCGGAGGTCGTCGCTTCCGGCTCGGCCAGCGGTGACATGGCCCTCAGCCTGGCGACGATCCCCGGCAGCACCGAAATGACGTAGTCTATCTGCTCCTCAATGTTGTCCTTGCCCGAGGTCGCTCGCAGACTGCCGTGAGCGACCTCGACCGGGACGCCCATCGCCCGCAGCACGTGCGATGGCTCCAGCGATGCCGAAGTGCAGGCAGACCCACTCGAAGCACATACCCCGAGCATATCGTGGTTCAGCAAAATCGACTCCCCTTCGACGTACTCGAAGCAGAAGCTCGCATTATTGGGCAGTCGATTCGTCGGATGGCCGGTCAACATCGATCGCGGAATGCGGAGCACTCCCTCGATCAGTCTGTCGCGAAGCCGGCGGGCGTGCGCGTTACGGCTCTCCATCTCATCGTTCGCCAGCTTCAGCGCCGCGGCCAGCCCGACGATTCCCGCCGCATTCTCCGTTCCAGCTCGACGATGCCGCTCCTGTCCACCGCCCTGCTGCTGCGGCAGCAAGGTTGCGCCCCGCCTCGCGTACAGCACGCCAACGCCCTTGGGACCGTAAAACTTGTGAGCGCTCAAGCTGAGCAGGTCTACGCCAAGCTTGTTCACGTCGATTTCAAGCGACCCGGCGGCCTGTACGGCGTCGGTATGCAAGAATATCCCTTTACCGTTGATCATTCTGGCGATCTCCACGATCGGCTCGATGGTGCCTACCTCGTTGTTGGCCATCATGATCGTGATCAGCGTAGTCGTCGGCCTCAGCGCGTTGGCGAGCGCGTCCAGATCGATCACCCCGTGCTTATCGACCGGCAGGCGAGTGATCTCGAAGCCAAAGTGCTTTTCCAGATAATCACAGGTGTGCAGGACGGCGTGGTGCTCGATCGCCGACGTGATGATATGATTCCCGCGCTTCCGCTGCGCGAAGGCAATCCCCTTTATCGCGAGGTTATCGCTCTCCGAGCCGCCGCTGGTGAAGATTATCTCGCTGGACCTGGCGCCCAGGATATCGGCCACCGTATCTCGCGCCCCGTCCAATGCGGCGCGGACCTCTCTGGCGACGCCGTAGACGCTGGAGGGGTTGCCAAACTTCTCGGTATAAAACGGCAACATCGCCTCCAGCACCCGGGGGTCCACAGGTGTCGTGGCCGCGTGATCGAGATATATCAGCTTGTCTTCCATCAGCCCCTCCAGTTTGTCGATTAGCGAGATGCTGCGCCCGGCGAGCCGCAGATATCGTAGAGCGATGTTGAATCGAGCACCTGCGCGATACTCTCGCGCATTTTCACCCACACCTCGCGTGTAGCACATTCCGTTTCACGATCGCAGCAAGATGATCCCTCTTCTTCCGAGGCGCACTCCACCGGCGCCAGCGGTCCCTCGAGCACACGCACGATATCCCCGACCGTGATCACCTGAGGAGCGCGGGCCAGCTCATAGCCGCCCCGGACGCCTCGAGTCGCCAGAACCAGGCCGGCGCGCCGCAGCAGGGCGATCAACTGCTCCAGATAAGCCAGCGAAAGCTCCTCCGCTTCGGCAATATCAGCCAGCGACAGAGGCCCCTTACCGTACGCCCTTGCCAGCGCCGCCATAGCCATAAGACCATAATGACTGCGAGTCGACAGTTTCATCCCTAAATCCTAGTGATTTACTCGGAATTAATATATCACGGCGGCTCGGGAGTGTCAAGCGAATTTTGGTGATGACCAGGCTTCTATCCAGTTTCTGTTCCCGGGTCCGAGTTTTGTCTGCGGCTTCTTTCAGATTCCCCCTCGCGGCGGTCAACCTTGCCTCGGCCAGCGGTTCCGGTCATCACGACCCGCAGAGGACTTTCAGCCCCTGGTTTCACGATATGCCTGGCGCACCAAAAAAGGCCCCGGCGCTTTCGCCCCGGGGCCTTTTATCATACAGACGGAGGGGCTGGCTACTTTTGCATAGGCTTGCCCAGGACGGCCTTGAACAGCTCTTCGTTCATAGGATGGCCCTCGGCAATCATCTTACGGTAGGTGACGAAGTCGATGGTGTCCTTGCCGGTGATCTTCTTTGTGTTGAAGGCACCGAAGCCCAGGAAAGCCTCGCCCATCATATTGACGGCCAGCCAGTACAGGTGATCGTTCTTATTCATGTCCCAATAGGCCTTCTTCTTCTGGCGGATGCCGACGATCGACTTCATCAGGCAGCCCTCGAAGAGGTTGGTGAACGTCCACAGTATTTTGTTCACCTCGGCGTCCAGGAGGCTGAAGTCCACCTTGAGGGACTTCACCAGGTCGCGAGCGGCCTTGGCCTCGGGACCAGCGAGGAACTCGCCGTAGACGATCTCGCCGTCGCGCA